>NZ_JBTWFK010000002.1:0-573515 GCF_054788175.1 Bacillus sp. NEAU-Y102
TCATCACGAATGCGACGGTAACCATAACGACCTTCATTTTCCTCATAAATCGCTTTAATCTCAGCTTTCAAATCGGCATCTACATCTGGACGATTCATTTTCTTTACTAAATCATAATACGTGCTTCGAGGAATAGTAGCTAGCTCCACGAGTGCCTTCACCGAATATTTATGCCTTAATTCATAGACTACTTGCGCTTTGTCTTGTTTTGTGATTTTTCCTTGTTTTGAACTAAGGCATTTAACTTTTTTAAGTACTCATTTTCCATCTCAAGCTGTTTAATGCGTGCTTCAAGTGCTTCGACTGACCCTTCAGCTAAATGTTGTTTTAATTGTTTATTTGAATCTTTTTTCATGGATGGACGCCCCTTTTTCTTAGATTGAAGGGCATCAATTCCTTGTGTTTCGAGCTGTTTTTTCCAAACAGAAATCGTTGAAGGGGCAGGAATATTAAAGATAGCTGCCGTCTCAAATAAGGACATACCGTTTTCAATCATAAAGTTTAGTACGTCTAGTTTAAATTGTTGTGTGTAATTTGTACATCGTTTTAGAAAAGCTTCCAGACCATTCTGTTTATATTGGTTTACCCAATTCAAAATGATTGTGTCACTTATACCGAGCGATCTACCCATTTCTCGATAACTTTCATTTCCGTTCAAATAACGTAGAACGATTTGTATTTTTTCATCAGCTGTAAATTTAGCCATAGAAAAACTGCACCTCCAATTGTTAGACTGTGTCTAACAATTGGGGTGCAGTTCATAAGCAGCTCTTTTTTATAACTCATAAATTTCTTTATACTTCGCTTCTAAATAATCTGCTAAGTAGTTTGCATTTAATCCTTCGCCTGTCACATCTTCTAAAATTTCAAGTGGCTTTTTCGTTTTACCGTATTGGTGAATATTTTCTGTTAACCATTCACGAATTGGTGTTACGTTTCCTTCTTCTAATAATGCGTCAAAGTTCGGAATGTCTTTTAACATTCTTTGCTTAAACTGTGCTGCATACATGTAACCAAGCGCATAAGATGGGAAGTATCCAAATGAACCACCAGCCCAGTGAACATCTTGCAATACACCTTGTGCATTATTTTCCGGACGAATGCCTAAATATGCTTCCATCTTATCATTCCAAGCTGCTGGTAAGTCCTTCACTTGTAATGTACCATCAAATAATTCTTTCTCAAGCTCATAACGAACCATAACATGAAGCGGGTATGTAAGCTCATCTGCTTCTATACGAATGAATGACGGTTTCGATTCGTTAATTGCATCATAAAACTCATCGACTGACATATCATCAAATTGACCATTGCTATACTCTTTTAATAAATCATAATTCTTCTTCCAGAATGATTTATTACGGCCGATAAAGTTCTCAAAGAATAATGATTGTGATTCGTGAATACCCATAGATGTACCACTACAAAGTGGTGTACCTTCAAATTGTTCTGCAATATTTTGTTCATATACTGCATGACCACATTCATGAATTGTTCCAAAAACAGCCATACGAAAATCTTTTTCATCATAGCGTGTCGTAATACGAACATCCCCTCTATTTAATGTAATTTCGAAAGGATGTACTGTTTCATCAAGACGACCTGCTTCAAAGTCATAATTCAATTGCTTCAATAATTCTAATGTAAAGTTCTTTTGTTTTTCTTTTGAAAATCGTTCCGATAAAGCACTTGTTTTTAATCCTTTTTTAGACTCAGAGATTTCTTTTACAAGCGGTACGATGCGCTCACGAAGTTGACCAAATACGTGATCTAAAACTTCCACTGTAATACCTGGCTCATACATATCTAATAATGTATTGTATTTATATGTTTCATAACCCCAATATGTAATAAATTTCTTTTTAAATTCCACAATTTTTTCTAAGTACGGGCGGAACATTTCGAAATCAGATTTTTCGCGAGCTTCTTCCCACACACTCTCCGCTTTCGCTTCTAATTTCACATAAGCCTCATATTCAACTTGTGGAATTTTTTTATTTCTATCATATTCTTTCCGGCACTCTTCAACCATTTTCTTCGTCGTTTCAGAAAGTTTATCTTCGCGTATTAAAGCTTCAAGCTCTGTTAAATAGTTTCCCATCTCATCTGAAGTCGACATAGCAAACACTTCTGACGAAAGCATACCAATTACTTCAGAACGCTGATCCACACCTTTTTTTGGTGCACCTGTTCTTAAATCCCAAAACATTAAACTTAATGCTTCTCCATAATTCTGTATCTTCTTCACGTATGTTAAAAATTGTTTTTCTACTTCATATGTAGCAACTGTCATCGTATAAAAGCCTCCTTTTTCTACCTCAAACTTAATTCGACACGGAAACATAAATTCCTTTTATAATAGAAAAAAGCTTGGCAAGCGCCAAGCTTTTTCCTTATAATTCTTTACCTTCTACTGGCAGTACATTTTTCACAGCTGCAACTACTTTCTCATCTTCTGAATCAGATAAGAAGATTGATATAGCACCTTTATCGTCGCTCGTACGAATTAAACGTCCGATCCCTTGACGAAGTCGTAAAATCATATACGGTACATCTACATCCCAGAATGGATCATTTACGTGCTTACGTTTCGCTTCAAACACAGGATCGTTTGGAGGGAATGGTAATGACCAAATGATAACATGTGATAATGATGAACCTGGAATATCTAAACCTTCCCATAAATGAACGGCACAAAGTACAGTCTCTTCTTCATTTTGGAAACGAGAAACGAGCTGACTAATTTCCTGATCTCCTTCATATAGGAACGGAACTGACATTTGTTCTTTACTTACATATTCTTTAAACGCTGCAAGTTCTTGTGTTGTACGGAATAATACAAGCGTACGTCCATTTGTTTTTTGTATATTTTCAAGTGTATATTGACACTTTCTTTCCCATTCATTTTCTTTCGTATGCGATAGTAAGTTTACCGCCATTTGCTCCTCATAATCAAACGGTGAGGCAACTGAGAATGATAAGTAATCTTTTACCCCTAGACTATTTGCTGTAAATGCGAATGAATCGTTGTTCGATAATGTCGCAGAAGAGAAAATATACGGGATTTTCTTCGAGAATACTTTCTCTTGTAACACCTCTTCAACTGCACGCGGCATAATAACTAACGTGAAGGCACCATCACCTTCTTCACCCCATGTAATTACATTTTTCTCGTGCATAAACAGACGAAGTGAATGTTCTAACACATCTAAATGCTCATCAACGATATTTAAGTCATACGTGTTTACTGTATGCATTTCACTTTCAAATACTAATGCATCACCGACTTCACCAATTTTTGCATAAAGTCGCTTCGCTTCAGCTGTTACTTTTTCTGTCACAGTAATTTCTAAACGATCAGAACCGGCAATTTCCTTTTTATTCTCTTGTAACACATCAAAGAATCGCTCTGTTTGCCAAATTGTTTCTTCTACTAAATGTGCAAACTCCTCGCGAATATCGTTTTGCAACAATCTCGTTAAAAGTTGCTCCATCATCGTTTGCTTTAAACGGTATGTTAAAGCTTTTTGAGCTGCATATTCTACAAGATGTCCTTCATCGAATACAACGCAGCTACTTTCTGGTAATAATGGAATTTGCCCTTCACGCTTACGAGCATCGTACGTCCAAATATGATCCATATAGAAATCTTGAGAACAAATAATTAAATCTGCTGCTTTACGATAATGTTCACGAGAAAGAGTTTGTCCACAGCGATGACGAGAATCACAAGTAAAGCAATCTTGGAAGTAATCCCAATTTACTTTTGACCATTCTTCGTCATTTAAAAGTGGAAATTCTTTTCTGTCACCATAGTGAGTAAAGTTTTGCATCGTACCATGATCAAATACAAACTGTGGTAACTCATAATATACGTCTTCAATTACTTCTGGAGCTCGTCCACTCATAACATCTTCAAGTTTACGTAAGCATAAATAATTATCCATTGATTTTGCAAGCCTTACATCAACAGAGAGCCCTAATGCTTCAGATAACTTAGCAATGTCCCCTTCTTCTTTCACAAGTTGCTCAATTAACGTTTCATCTGCACAAGCAATAATAGCTGGTTTCCCAGTATAACGCGCGTAACAAATTGCATATAGAAGATATACAATTGTTTTCCCTGTTCCTACACCCGCTTCTGCGAACATAACTTTCTTTTCTTGGAAAGCGCGTTCTAACTGAAACGCCATAAAAATTTGTTCATCACGCTCTTCAAAGCCTTTTTCCGGAAGGATGTCGTAAAATACATCTCCAATCCACTCATTCAACTTATCATAAAAATTATCTTGTTTTCCTACTTCAAATGGTAATCTCTTCTCAGTAAACATCCTTAGCCTCCAACCAAAAAGTTTTTCTATAAAAAGATAATAGCAACTGCTACGCATATGTATGCATTTGCTTTCCCCTGTTGCCATACATAGAAATTCACGAAAAAAAATTTTCCTTTCGAAAAAGGAAAATTTTCTTCTATATTAATGACTTTAAATACCGTTTATCAATCGCTGTTTCATGTGAAAGAGCTGACAAATATTCTTCTTGTGCTTTTTGTATTTCATCTACAATCGCACCTTGACTATCCACTTCTTTTCCGAGCTCATCATACGTACGGTGAATAGCTTTTTGAATCATTGATAATTGGAAACTATCCATATCACTTCCTCCTTTACGCATTACATAATAGCCAGTATATGCGCGCTGGAGGAGTTTTATACTATGAATTACGCGGTGGACGTTTTCCGAAGTATTGGTAGTAATCTGTACGGATAAATCCGTTAAACAGTTTACGCTTCTTCGACGCATCTTTTCCGTAACACTTCTCAAATGCTTCGTAGCTTGTTAATACATACGCTGACCATGTATCTAACGGACGGAATACTTGTCCCATTTCTTTATACAGTTGTTCAACGAGTGCTTTTTCACTTAAACGTTCTCCGTATGGAGGATTCGTTACAACGTAGCCATAATCCTCTTTTGTTGTGAAATCTTTTACCTGCATTTGTTTAAATGTAATTAAATCACCTAAACCTACTTCTTCTGCGTTATCTTGAGCAACTCGAATCATACGATGATCAATATCTGATCCTATGATTTGTAATCGTTGATCATAGTTCGCTAAATCTTCAGCTTCTTGACGCGCTTCACGCCAGTTTTGTTTACCTACCCAGCCCCACTCATCTGATGCGAAACCACGGTTAAATCCTGGCGCAATGTTTTGCCCAATTAATGCCGCTTCAATCGGAATTGTACCTGATCCACAGAATGGATCAACAAATGGACGATCTGGCTTCCAGTTTGTTAATTTAATTAAAGACGCAGCTAATGTTTCTTTTAACGGAGCTTCCCCTTGATCCATACGGTATCCACGTTTATGAAGTCCAACACCACTCGCATCAATTGTTAATGTTGCAATATCCTTGAGCATTGCAATCTCGATACGGAATAACGGACCATCTTCTTCAAACCAAGTTGTACGTTTATATGTTGTTTTTAATTTTTCAACGACAGCCTTTTTAACAATACGTTGGCAATCCGAAACACTGAATAATTCAGATTTTAAAGATTTACCGATAACAGGGAACTCGCCATTCTCTGGAATATAATCTCCCCAGTTTAATGCTTTCGTTTTTTCAAATAGCTCATCAAATGTTGTTGCTTTAAATTCGCCAACTTTAATTTTTACACGATCCGCAGTACGTAACCATAAATTCGTGCGACAAATCGCCTTTTCATCTGCTTCAAATGTTACTTTGCTGTTTTCTACTTGACATTCATAACCAAGATCGCGAACTTCTCGGGCAACTAACGCTTCAATACCCATTGCCGCTGTTGCAATTAAAGTAACTTTTCCCATTTGCATTCACCTCTTATGTATATTCAAACAATAATTAATAGCAATTGTTCCTATTAATCATTACATTTTACGAAAAATTTTCTCATTAACCATTTTAACTCATACTTTATAACTTCATACAAATAAAAAGCCCTCCTCTAACAAAGGAGAGCTGAGTTATTTCATAGTTGGTTCATAACGTTCTGTAAGCCATGTTCTGTTCCTTTGTACTACAAACGGCCCACGCCTCGTACTCCGGTGGCAATCATCTATCTACAGGTTATAAAACCTGTCCTTTCCCGTCGTTCATTTCCTTGGAAAAGATTCCCCTACCATTATTTGGGTTTCTCGCTCGTGGGGTTTACCTCGTTCCACTCCTATCATTTCTTCAAGGACTTCGTCACTGTGGCACTTTAAAGGTAGTCAAACCATATCCGAAAGGACTTAGGTTTTTTCCCTGCCGTTAAACCAGCCTTACAGCCAGAATACCCTAGCTTATGAATTGGCTAGGCACGAACACTACAGCCATCTCAGGCCGTGCGAGCATGGACTTTCCTCTACAACGTTGGCGTTGCAGCGATTACCCAAACGTTATGACATCCATTAGTATAGTGGAAACAAAAAGATTTTGCAACGTTTTTTTCTATGTAAAATGCTTAAACCTTTTCCCACCTTACATCATTCGTATAACTTACTTCCAAATACAGCTTTTTCTAAGTTAGATAAGCGTTTTAAAATATCCGTATTCGTGTTGTTATAAACCGGTTGTGCAACTGGTGTTTGTACAGGTTGTTGTGGAACTTGCGTTACTGCTAGTTTTTGTTCCTCTAATTCACGCTTTAAACGAGCATTTTGTTGCTTTAATTGCTCAAACTCTTTGTGGAAAGCTTCATAGTCTTTAATGATCATATCAAGAAACTTATCTACTTCTTCTTGCTGATAACCTCTCATACCTGTTTTAAATTCTTTTTCTAAAATATCTTTCGCTGTTAATTTAATTTTATCCGAAATCATTTTCTTCACCTCAAATTTTTACCAAAACTTTCATTAACTAAATTTTTTCAGAAACAATGCTTTTTGTCAATCATATATACGAGTACTATATTACATATTACTCTGCATTATTCCACTGTTCCTCTTCTATTATATCTTGTAACTCAGAAAAAAGAATGAAATAACTGTGATAATTTTCTATTTCCCCTTTTTTCTTTGCTGTTTCTACAATATATTTGGGACTTCCTGGTTTTTCTTCATCGTATACCGCTAAAAGTGCATCACTTTTTTCAATAAAAAATTGATTTTTTAATTTAAATTGCTCTGGGCTTTCATACTTCCGTTTCGTGATACTATCAACATGATCTGCTTGAGAAAGAATAAATTCGTAATATTCACGATTATCTTCTTTCCAATTTTCTTCTTGTTCTAAAAACGGAGTGAATACCGCTAATTTTAAATCTGGATATTCTACTTGAATTTCAAAAACAACTTCAGCAGCCCATAATTCTACACCTAACTGGCCGCTTATTATAACCCATTCTAAACCATCTTCTACAAAAGTGGTTAATTTACGGTGTAATGCCTTTTTTATACACCCCACCCCTGGATGATCATTTTTAAATATTCCAAGTTCAAATGGCTTATATCCTGTTACTGCAATAACTTTCATATCAACACTCCAATTACAAAAAAAGAACTAGCATTTCGCTAGTTCTAACATATCATTTACTTTTTAAATATTCCACCAACGTTTGGTCCGATATTTGGACCTACTGGTGATACATTGTTTGGTAAAAACGGTGATACATTTGGTCCTGGTCCAAACGGTGATACATTCGGTCCTGGCCCAAATGGAGATATTTGATGACCGTGGTGATGATGACCATGGCCACACGGTCCACATCCACCGCCGAATCCTGGGTCGATTGGGTCCACAACATTTACATTTGAATTTGTTTGTGGGAAGAAGTTTTGGTTTTTAATTTGTTGATGATGTACATGTGTTGTATGTGTTGGGAAAATGTGTGGCACCACCGTTGTTGAAAAAGAGTGTGTTACGCATTGTTTCGTCGGATGAACGACAGGAGCAGTTGTACAAATAGGTCCTACAGGCTTATGCCCTCCAAAACAAGGATGACAATGATGCATAGTTTTTTCTCTCCTCTCTCGTTAAAAAAATCTGATTACACTTTACAGTATGAGAAAAGAGAGAAAGCCGTTTGTTATATATACCCATTTATTACAAGGAAATTTGTCTAGTCCTTTATTTCATATACCATACTTTCATAGACAACTCTTCAACATTACTTACCAAAAAAGCCTCCAACTTGCTTTACAATACCTGTCACCTGATTCATCGCATTCATCATTTGTCCAGCTGTATTCATCATTTTATTTACATCATAGTTACCATCGGATGTTTTAAATTGAGAAACAAAACTAGAAAACTGACTTGGCTGTTGTTGCTTTTGTTTACTCTGCGTCGGGTACGGCTGTTTTGGTGGATAAAACATCGCTTGTTGATTAGCATAGGGCGATGGTGGTGGCATATAATATTGCGAATTCATATAAGGCTGCTGCTGTTGTTGATTCATGTATGGTTGCTGAGCTTGTGATTGTTGAGCTTGATTCACATAAGGTTGCTGCTGTTGTGATTGTTGAGCCTGATTCACATGAGGTTGCTGTTGTTGTGGTTGTTGAGCCTGATTCACATAAGGTTGTTGCTGCTGTTGTGGTTGTTGAGCTTGATTCATAAACGAAACTTCAAACGGTTGATAATAATTTTGATTTCCATAATAAGGCTCGAAAGGATACATATTATACCGTAAATATGTATCTGTATTATATTGGTACATATTTTGCTGTGCATATGGATTTGTTTGCTGATATACGTTAGATTGTTGAAACATGCATTCTCTCCTCCTTCACATAAGTTTCTACATATATAATATGTACCTATAAAATAATATGTGTGATGGAGTATCTGTCTATTTTTGTCGGAAGTTTAAATTTTTAAAAAATTAAAAAAGAAAACCCTTCCATGCTATGATAATTAAGAAGAAGATTCTCATGGGGGAGGAATCAACATGGTATTAGGGGATTTAAAACAAGCGTTTTCTCAAAAAAAGGGGTATTGCACAGAGAATGCAAATGAATTATTAGACTTTGCGAGACATTGGTATCTCGAAGGAAAAATATGCATTTCAGATTATCGAACATTAATAAAAGAATTAGAAATAAACGGCGCAACAAAACCTACAACAATGACAGAAGCATAAAAATAACAAGAGGGTTCTCCCTCTTGTTATTTACATTGCTCAACTATATTTTGCAAAGTATACGAAATGGCTTGGTGTGTTTCAAAGAATCGTTTACCTTTACCTTTATTTACAAAGCATTGTAACACATTCGTTTGTAAATTATCGTATACTTGATCAATTTGCTGTACATGTATATACTTTGGCTTTTCTTCTTTAATCCACGTATAAGCTAATTCTTTCCACTTCTTTAATTCCTCATCTACCATGTCTACAAATGGTTTCATATCCTTATAAAAGTCGTATTCGATTAGTTCTCTTTTTTTTATATTCGCTTCATTATTATACTGCATGAGTTTTTCTGAAGACTGTATTAATGCTTCATTCTTCATCTCTTTCCCACCTTATTATGCACTCACTACGACGTTTTGAAATGTCTTTACCCAATTCCCTTTTTCTTCGTGATGCACTAATTTATTTTCCATATGTTCAATATGCATTTCTGTTATTTCTATCTTATTACATATTTTTTCACTCGCATCCTTTAATGCATGATTCATTCTAATCCCTATATTCATTTCCAGCAAATCGAGAGAACTTAACATTTGATCCATTTTTTTCATTACATCTTCCTTCTGAACCATCGCCATATACAAAACGCCTCCTTCTTTGCTTTTCCTTTGTCATGTAATTTCGCCGAACGATTCACCACTCCTGCCCACATGACAAAACTAGTTGTTATTCGTCAAAGAAATCATTTCGTATGTCATTTATAGAAATGGTAACAATACAAAAAGGAGGTGTAGTACAATGGCAAAGAACAAAAATGAAAAAAAGAAAAACCAAAACAAACAACAAAATAAACCCGAGACTGGCAATCCAAAGCTAGATGGTCCAAACTTCCCTGCTACATAAAGCGAGACTTTATTACGTACGGTTAAATTTCAAGTCACCCTTAATCTCCTACTAGCATTACGTTTTGAGATTAAAGTCGTAGCAAGAGCATAGCAGGATTATTTCAAATTAAGAAGTCCCGTCTTCAAAATGGAAGACGGGACTTCTTTTTCATTATATCATGAACTCATCCATCCTTTTAACGAAACGATTTACGATAGATATCCTATAGATTTGTTCCCTCTTTCTCCTATACCATTCTGTTATATTAACTTCCTCTTTAGGTTCTTCAAGTATAAATAGCACATTCATTTTCATATTTGCACAAAACCAATCTCTCATTTCTATTTCTTCATGTAAAACAACAGGGTAACTATCTCTAAGTGCTGGCGTACACGATTTTCTAGTTTCCTTTGAGTAAAATTCATAATCTTCTCTAGACCCAGTATGTGTAGTTTGCACTGCAAACTTATAAAACGAACCATTATAAATTGGATGAAACAATAACCATGCTAATTTTTTTCCCAGTTCTATACGCTGTTGTAACGTTTCAAATTGATAAACCGAAAATCCATACATCCTCCCTTCAATTGTTGGGAAGATAACTGCACTAATATGAAATCTTTCTTGTACTTTAAAAAGTGCAGTATGGAATACATGTTTTTTAAAATATGTGCTCTCAATGACTGGTTTTTGAATTTTATTTTGTTCATTTATAATAAGGGCTGTTATAAGCCTATTCATATCTCTTTTCTCCCAGAAAAGTAACCATTCTTTTTCCATAAAAATTGATACGCTGAAATATTGCAACAAATGAAAGAGAGGTGTACGTCTCTTCTTACTTTCCTCATACAATAATAGCTGAGGAAAGGCATCTAAGAAAATAATCCAATTAGCTTGTTCGTACAGAAGAAATAAATGTTTTTTTACCGTTTTAGGTAAAACAGTAGCATAATATCTCCCTTCTAAATCGGTCATATTCCATCCCGCATTTCTCGAAACCATACTCGCTAAAAAGGCCCACCTGATTTCACTATTTCTTAAATAATATTCTTGATAAGATTGTGTCCGAGAAATATTGTCCACATTAGCTATTTCTGTTTTCTTTGTAATATTGCGAATGATTGCTTTTTCTTCCTCTGTACAAAACTTTTTTTCTCGATTTTGTTTAATTTTCATATAATCATTCCATGTCAACATAAATAAGTCATCATACCTTTCATCAAAAAGGTCACATCTTTTTTCATTTTTTGATATAATCACCTTTGTAAGTAATTCTTAGTAAGTTGGGAGTGGACACACTATGACCATTCGTTACCCAAATGGAAAAAGGTATAATCAAGCTTCACAACCTCAAAAAACACCTATAAAAACACATACTTATAGCAACAGAGGTATGTCCCTTGAAGAGGAATTGAATGAAACAAATCAATATTACTTAACCCATAATATTGCATGTGTACATAAAAAACCTACACCTCTTCAAATTGTAAAAGTAGATTACCCCGCTCGAAGTGCTGCAGTGGTAAAAGAAGCGTATTTTAAACAACCTTCTACAACAGATTACAACGGTGTATACAAAGGGAAATACATCGATTTTGAAGCAAAGGAAACAAAAAATAAAACTAGTTTCCCACTTCAAAACTTCCACCTTCATCAAATAGAACATATGAAGCAAGTGGTTGCTCATAATGGAATTGCATTTGTCATTATTAAATTTACACTTTTTGATGAATTTTATTTATTAGATGCAAAACATATTATTGCATTTTGGAATCGTCAAAATACTGGTGGACGCAAGTCGATTACGAAAGAAGAAATAGAAGAGCATGGATCCTTATTATCATGCGGTTATCACCCTCGGATTGACTATATCCGTGTACTAGACACGGTTTATTTTTCGTGATAGAGTCATCACTAAGGCTCTTTTTTCGACTTTTGGGGGAGAGAATGAAAGGTAGGAGAAAGTATAATGTCAGATAATTATCGTTCTCGTACAGAACGAAATCATGTGAAAAATCAAGAGAAAAAAACACATAAAGAAGAAAAACCAAAGAAAAAAGGCTCCTTTTTCAAGAAATTCCTTATAGGTTGTCTACTTCTTGGTATCGTTGGTCTCGTAGCCGGCGTTTCCGCTTTCTTTGTTATGGTAAAGGACGCTCCAAAATTAGACAAATCCAAACTTGTTAATCCTTTATCAACAAAGTTTCTTGATAAAAACGGGAATTTCTTCTATGAATACGGTGCTGAAAAACGAACGCATGTTACTTATGATCAAATTCCAAAAGTAGTTGAAAATGCATTCCTTGCAACTGAGGATTCGCGTTTCTATGATCATAATGGAATTGATTTTAAACGAACTACAAAAGCAGTTATGGAAAATGTCACTGGTGGTTTCGGTTCCCAAGGTGGTAGTACGATTACACAGCAAGTCGTTAAAAACTATTTTCTAACGATGGACAAAACTGCTAAGAGAAAAGTACAAGAGTGGTACTTATCTTATAAATTAGAGCAACAATACTCTAAACATGAGATTTTAGAAATGTACTTAAATAAGATTAATTTAGGTAACCGTTCATATGGTATTGCGACAGCAGCGCAAAAATATTATGGTAAAGATTTAAAAGACTTGCAATTACATGAAGCTGCTATGCTCGCTGGTTTACCCCAAGGTCCAAACATTTATGATCCAACAAAAAAGGAAAATGTTGAACGAGCAACAAATCGTCGTAATGTTGTATTATCATTAATGAATCGACATGGTTATATAACAAAAGAAGAAATGAATAACGCCGTTAAGATCCCAGTAACAGAGGGCCTTCAACCGTCTTCAGAAGTAACTGAGATGAAGTATCAAGCATTTTTAGATGCGGTTGTAAAAGAAGTTGAAAAAGAATATCCTGATGTAAATATCGGTTCAGATGGTTTAACGATTCATACAACACTTGATCAAGATGCTCAAGATTACGCTGACAAAATTATGGATGGCAATCTTATTAAGTATCCGGACGATCAATTCCAAGGGTCATTCGTATTTATGGATACACAGTCTGGAGAAGTTCGAGCAATTGGTGCTGGACGTAAAGAAAGTAAGTCTACTTTCAAAGGTCATAATATGGCAACTGATTTAAAACGCCAAGTTGGTTCAACAATGAAACCAATTTTCGACTACGGTCCGGCAATTGAAAATTTACAATGGTCTACATACCATCAATTAAACGATTCAGAGTATACGTATTCCAATGGTAAAAAAATACAAAATGCAACAAAGAGCTACAAAGGTGACGTTTCACTACGTGAAGCTTTGAAAAAGTCATTAAACATTCCAGCTTTAAAGACAGCACAAACAGTTGGTCTGAATAAGTCAAAAGAATTCGCTGAAGGTTTAGGCATGACCTTTAAAGAAGGAAAAGTCTACGAATCAACAGCAATCGGTAGTAACGAGGGGTCTCCATTGGAAGTAGCAGGTGCATATGCAACCTTCGGTAATAGTGGTAACTATAATAAACCACACTTCGTAAAAGAAGTAACCTTCCCGGACGGGAAAAAGAAAAGCTTTAAACCTAAGGAACAACGCGCAATGCAAGACTATACAGCTTACATGGTTACTGACGTTCTTCGTGACGTAGTAAAACCTGGTTCTGGTGGTACAGGTCCAACAGCATACGTTTCAGGTGTTGACGTAGCAGGTAAAACAGGAACACAAAACTTTGATGCATCAGTTCTTCAAAAATATGACATTCCAGCTGATGCAAACAGAGATAGCTGGTTTGCTGGATATACACCACAATACACAATGGCTGTTTGGACTGGTTACGAAAAAGATGGTCCAAAAAATTATGTTAGTGATCGCTCCACTAGAATTGCACAGCAAATGTTCCAAATAATGATGAGCAAATTCGCTACAGATAAATCACGCTTTGAACGTCCTTCTTCTGTACAAGAAATAAACGGAGAGTTATACGTTAAAGGTGCGAAAAAAGATGCAATTAAACAAATTAAAGTAGATGCCCCTAGTGGTCTGAATGTCACTTTTGATGGCGCTAGCACAGTTACACTAAACTGGTCTGGACCAGCAGAAGTGGATGCATATGCAGCCAGCTATAAAGCAACTGACGGTTCAAGTGGTAGCCTATCAATAAGTGGTACGACAGCTACTCTTGGTGGTATTAAACCAGGTGTTACTTACAGCTTCTCTGTAGTAGCGAAAAAAGGCACTGGAACAAGCCCAGCAGTTGGTGCATCCTTCACTGCGCCTGGCGGAACTCCAGATGCAAAAAAAGCTGAAGAAGAGGCTAAGAAAAAGGCCGATGAAGAAGCTAAGAAAAAAGCTGATGAGGAAGCCCAGAAAAAAGCTAATGAAGATAAAGTAAAACAAGACGAAGCTAAGAAAAAAGCTGAAGAAGAGGCTAAGAAACAACAAGAACAGCAGCAACAACAAGACCAACAACGTAAACAACAAGAAGAAGCTCAAAAGAAAGCTGATGAGGAAGCTAGAAGAAAAGCTGAAGACGAAGCTAAGAAAAAAGCTGAAGACGAAGCTAAGAAGAAAGCTGAAGAAGAGGCCAAGAAGAAAGCTGAAGACGAAGCTAAGAAACAACAAGAACAGCAACACCAAAATCCCGGAGGAGATACACCTCACGCAGACGGTACTGTTGTTACAACAGAGTCTTAATAAACAAAAAAAGAAGTCTGTTTCTCTTAACGAGAAGCGGACTTCTTTTTTGTTATCATTTTCTTTACATACAGCTTTTCTATTTCGATATATAACTGCGCTAATTGAATATAAGAATGATAATTACTCGGTTTCTTTATAATAAATGAATATCTTTCCATAAAATTAACAGGTCGCACTTTTAATTTATTCGTATTTATTTGTATTTCATTCAAACTATGAACAGGTTGCTCATTTAGCCAATAGACAACCGATAACAAGTGAGCTGCAAAAAGAATCATTGGCCCCTCAGCCTCTTGCTTATCTCTATTTCGAAACAGTATAGCAATGTCTTTATGCTTATTTTTCCATACATTCAACACTGCTGGAATGCTGTTTTCAATTTCCTTCCATGGCTCATACTGTCTTTCAATATCAAATATAAAGTAAGTATTTTGTATTATTTCTTCAAAAGACTCGTCTGTATGATACTCAATTGAATTTACGCTTTCTTTAAAAAATGGTAAGCAATGAAATTCTTTCGGTATTTCTATAACTCGCTCCATCCTTTATTTCACCTTCATTCGCTTCTTTCCTTCACGACATACTTCTAACAGCCTGCACTCCTCACATTGCGGTCGTTGTGCTTTACAGTGATAACGTCCAAAGAAAATCATACGATGATGCGTAACCCCCCACTCATCCATCGGTACTTTCTTCATTAACGTTTTTTCTACTTCTAACACAGAGTCTTTCCATCTACAAATCGCTAATCGTTTACTCACTCGCTCCACATGTGTATCAACAGCAATTGCCGGAATCCCAAACGCTACGGAAACTACAACATTCGCTGTTTTCCTTCCTACACCTGGTAATTTCGTAAGTTCATCTCGATCGCTCGGTACTTCCCCATTATAGTCATCTAATAACATTCGACATAATTTTTGAATGTTTTTTGCTTTATTTCTATACAATCCGATAGAGCGTATATCTTGTTGTAATTCTTCTAGAGAAACACTTAAATAATCTTCTGGTGTTTTATATTTTTGAAATAAATTTCTTGTCACTTTATTTACAAGTACATCTGTACATTGTGCAGATAACGCCACCGCGATTACAAGTTCAAATGGATTGTCATGAACCAATTCACAATGTGCTTCTGGATACATATCCGCCATTGTGTCTAAACAATAACGGATTTGCGTTTTGTTAAGCATATTTCCCCTCCTATATTACTGCTCCAACCAATTATAAAAAGGCACTTTTCCAGTAAATTTCGTCTCTTGTTTTGTCATTTGTTGTGCTCTTTGTTGATTCGCTCTAAATTTTTGACCTTGATTTTGAGCCTGATCTACCGTTTTAATTCCATTCTTTTTCCACTCAAATAAAATACGATCAATATATCGGAAATTTAGTTTTCCACTCATTACAGCTTCTCTAAGAGCCGCTTGAATTAAATTTGGATGATGTTGATCTTGGTCCTCCCACATTCCTAACGTTTCACATTCGAACGGCGAAAGTGGTCTTCCAAATTCTTTTTCGAATACTGTATATAAATTTACTTGCAGCTGTTTTTTTTCTTTTTGCTCTTCCTCTATTGATTCATCCATTAAGAAATGTAATATTTTTTCCCATAACGGTTGTAAAGAATAACTTTCGCACATCATCGCTTCTGATCTTTGTCCACCTTCTAGTGATAAAAAACCTTTTTGAATCAACGCTTGAATTACTTCCATACATTTCATTTCTGTTATCGTCATCCGTTCAGAAATCTCTGAAGGAGTCGGAAACGAATTACCTGATTCTAAAAATGTATGTACATGAAGTACAACCATAAATTCCGTCTCATTTAAACCTAATTTTTTATAATGCATCATAAGCAATTTTGGAATTGCAATGCTTCCCTGCTCAAACCACTGTAACATCATTTTCTTTTTCATCACCAAACACCTCGCTCTCTAGTATAACACACCTTTAGCTATTTCTTTTTGCCACAATTCGTCAAAAAAACCTCCCCATTAATAGGGAGGTTTTGTATATTACATGAATGAAATATACAATTAAGCTTGCACTTTACTTTTCATAAATGTATGGATGCGTTCCAATGCTTTCTCTACTTGTTCAAGAGATGTCGCATATGATAAACGAACATTATTTGGAGCACCAAATCCTGTACCTGGTACAAGAGCCACTTTTTCCTCTTCTAATAGAGCTTTTGCCCAATCATCAACTGTTGCATATCCTGATAAAGCTACAGCTTCTTTTACGTTAGGGAATAAGTAAAATGCACCTTGCGGTTTAATACAAGTAAAGCCAGGGATTTGAATTAATTTATCATAAATGATGTTTAATCTCTCTTCAAAGGCTTGACGCATTGTTTCCACAGGTTCTTGTGAGCCTGCATATGCCGCAATTGCGCCGTATTGAGCGATTGAAGTAGGGTTTGACGTACTATGACTCGCTAAGTTCGTCATCGCTTTAATAAGCTGCTTATTTCCTGCAGCATATCCAATACGCCATCCTGTCATAGAATGAGATTTAGATACACCATTAATAATAAGTGTTTGTTCTTTTAATGCATTAGAAAGCTGGGCAATTGAAATATATTCTACGCCACCATAAATTAATTTTTCATAAATTTCATCAGAAACAATTAAAATATCATGTTCTAAACATACTTCTCCAAGCTGTTGTAATTCTTCTTTGCTATAAATCATTCCTGTTGGATTGCTCGGTGAATTAATAATAACTGCTTTCGTTTTCTCTGTAATTGCCTCACGCAGCTGCTTTGCTGTAATTTTGTACTCATTGTCTTCTAAACCTTCTACATAAACCGGCTTACCGCCAGCAAGCTTTACTTGCTCTGGATAGCTTACCCAGTAAGGAGTTGGGATGATAACTTCATCTCCCTCATCAAGTAATACTTGGAATAATGTATATAATGCATGCTTTGCGCCATTACATACAATAATTTCAGATGGATCATACGCAATACCTTGATCGCGAGTAAATTTCTTCACAATTTCTTGTTTTAACGATTGTAATCCACCTGTTGGTGTATACTTCGTATGCCCTTCTAACATCGCTTTATGTGCAGCATCCATAATATGCTCTGGTGTATTAAAGTCAGGTTCCCCTGCCCCTAATCCAATTACATCATGACCCTCTGCTTTTAATGCTTGTGCCTTTGCTGTAATCTCTAAAGTTGAAGACGGTGTTAAAGCAGCTACTCGCTTTGCTAATTTCATTTGTAGTTCCCCCTACATCTATTTTTCAATGCTATATCGTCTTAAAAATTTTCCATCTTTAAATTCAAGATAGTAATAACTATAACGATTGTCATCATCAATATATGTAACTTCCCATAGTGGTACATCATTTTCAAAGCCTAATTTCACTTTCATAATCTCTTTCGGCTTACTTTTTGATTCCTTACTTTCATTGCCGACTTGTTCTACTGTTCTTTGTATAGCCTCTTTTTCAGAAATACCTTCGCTCTTTTTCCTTACTACAGTATCCCCTTTTTTCTCAGGCACCCAAACGATAAGTTGTTCTCCCTTTTCATCTGTACCTTGCACGACTATATATGCAGATTTTCCGTTGTAATAATCAACAGATTTCACCTTTGTAAGCTTTGCTTTTTCTTTAGCAATTTCTACAAATTTCGACTCTTTTGGAATTTTCTTTCCCATCGCTTTATTATAAACATACGCCCCATATATTCCGCTAGCAACGATAACAATAATGATTGCAAAGATCCACTTTTTCATTGTATCGCTACGTTCTGTAAATCGTAAATACAGCTGTTTCTTTATCTTTTTCGTCTAATGCTAGTCCGAACATGAGGTCCTGCTCTTTTAACGTACGATTCAAACTATCAACAATTTTATACAAATCAGACGAATATTTAATACGCGTCGTTGATAGTACTTCGATTTTCTTCTCCATGAAAAAACTCCTCCGTTACACAAAAATTTCTAATTATAGAAGAACGCAATGCGGTTACAATAAGAGTACATTCTTTACAACCCCTGCTTCATCACCCATCTATTATAGCAGGACATGTACAGCAAAAAAAGGTTTCAAGTCGAAAACCAACACATTTTGTATACAAGAAGTAAGAAAAATAAAATTCCTCCTACCCACATTTTTTACGCCTGAAGTTTATAAGCACTTCAGGCGTATTTTTCTTCCATTTTTATTCATTTAATGGTTCTTCTAATTGTACTAATAATTCTTCTAATGGCCCTTCATAAAGAGGTACGTTAGGGATCGATTGTAGAAATCGTTTTCCATAGGAAGAACTCGTCAAACGACGATCTAACACTACTACCGTTCCTGTATCTGTATTCGTTCGAATTAAGCGGCCGAACCCTTGTTTAAAACGTAATATTGCTTGTGGCAACGCTAATTTAGCGAATACATCCTCACCTTGATTTTTTAGCCACTCACCTTTCGCTTCCATCATAGGCTGATGAGGAGGCGTAAATGGTAGACGGACAATAACAAGACAACTTAAGGCATCTCCTGGAATATCTATTCCTTCCCAGAAACTGCTCGTCCCTAATAAAATTGATTTGTCGAACTCTTGAAACTTTCGAATTAAGCGGCTTCGACTTCTATTATTCACACTTTGGGTGAGTAATAAATAACCCTCTAATTCATCATTATTTTTTAAATTCGCATACGCTTCTTTTAACATTTCATACGAAGTGAATAAAACGAGCATTCTGCCTTTTGTGGCTTTTGCTATCTTTGCAATATGTTCCGATACAGATTCAATATATCGCTCATTACTTACTTGCTTAATAAAAGGTACATCCGTTGAAACCATTAATTTCATCTGTTCATCATAACGAAATGGTGACGGAACCTTTAAAGTATTTGGAGCGAAATCATGTAAACCAAGTTCCTCTTTTATATAATCAAACGTATCGTTAACTGTTAGTGTTGCGGATGTAAAAATAACACTCTTTTTTTCTGTTAAAAATTCATCAGCAAATCTTTCACCAATATGGACAGGCTGTGCGTATAGAACTGTTGAATGAATTGTCCCTTTCGTTTCAGTCTCCATCCAAGTTACATACGAATTCTTTTCTAATACGAGTAACTGTAATGATTCTGCCATCTTTCTCAGCAACTCAATTAAATGCATAAATTCACCTGTTACAACATGCATCTCCCATTCTAACTTACTTTGCAATATATCCACTTGCTTCTCAAGAGCAGTTACTACCCTTCTTAATTCATATATAAAACGATTTGTTAATTCGACGATACTATCCCACAACTTACCTTTTTCTAGTTCTGCGTTATACCTATAGATGAGCGGCATATTATTCGTTCCTTGCTCTTGCTTTGTTTGTTTAAATATAAAAGTACGTAACATTTGGAAGAGTTCATCCGCATCAAACTTAAGTTCCTTCAAACTATAACTTATCATACGGAAAGTTGAACGAGATGCTTGCTCTGATTTTTTCATCATTTTATATACTTTGGAGAGTACATCTTCTGTTTCTAGCGTCCCAAGACGAGATATAACCAATTGAAAATACATACAAGAGAACTGTTCACCCAATGTTCTACTCGCAGCTTCTTCAATATGGTGAGCTTCATCAAAAATAATATGTTCGCATGAAGCAAACAGCGGTTCTTCACTTGAAAAATCTTGAAATAATAACGCATGATTTGTAATAACGATATCTGCAAATAAAGCTTTATTCTTCGCTCGCTGGTAAAAACAACGACTAAACCAATTACTTTGCATACCGCCTGGACTATACGCATCACTACAAATACGATTCCAAAGTAACTTTCCGCCCTCAGGAATATTTAATTCGTCTCGATCACCCGTTTCAGTTTGCAATAGCCAAACTAAAATCTTCGCTTTCGTAAGTGCCATATCATAATTTTTTTCTTCCTCTTGTAAAGCATACTCAAATTTGTGTAAGCAAAGATAATGCTTTCTTCCTTTTAGAAGAGCTGCATCAAATGAAAATGGCATTATTTTTTGTAATAACGGAATTTCTTTTTCTAATATTTGTTGTTGGAGTTGTACCGTTTGTGTACTTATAATGACAGGTTCTTCTTTTCTCTTTGCAAAATAAAGACTAGGAAGCAAATACGCAAGAGTCTTTCCTGTTCCTGTACCGGCTTCAATTAGTGAAAAACGAGAATCTCTTAACGCCGTATATATCTCTTTCATCATCAGTTGTTGACTTTCTCTTCTTTCAAACTTTGGCATATGTGATTCCAATTTATCCATCGTTTTATTCAAGAAAGCATCAAACTTTGATGAACACGTTTCTCCAAGGTTTAAGGAATAGTTCCGCTTTTTCAGCGCAATATTTCGATGTATTTCATACTCCGCTATATCTTCTTTACCATGCATTACTTTCTTTAAAATATTTTCAGAAAGCACATCAGCTATATCACTTTGAAACACGTCGCTTAATTCATAAAGCGATTGCAACGTGACAAGTGGTAACTTTTCAATTTCATTTAAAAATTGTAAAAATAATTCCGCTGTTGCAAGAGCATCACTATCCGCACGATGTGGTTGATCATGTTCTAGTTCGTGCTTCTTAGCTAAATCACGTAATTTATAACTATCAGCTGTCGGTAAAAGAATTTGAGCCAATTCAACCGTGTCGATTTTAGGACAATGTATTTCTGTATATCCAGCCTGCCTTAATTCTTCATTTAAAAAATTCCAATCAAAGTGAACATTATGCGCAACGAAAGCCGCACCTTGTAATAGCTCAACAATCATCGGGGCTACATCTTGAAATAACGGGGCTTGTTTTACAAGACTTTCATCAATCCCTGTTAATTCTGTAATAAATGGTGGGATCTCTCTCTTTGGGTTAACAAAAGACGAAAAAATCTCCAATATCTCTCCATCTTCTACTACAACAGCTGCAATTTGGGTAATTTTATCCTTCCCATCTTTCCAGGAGTTCCCTGTCGTCTCTAAATCAACAACGACATAACGCTTACTCATATATGTAACACCTCAATTTCTTACCGTTCAAACAACAATAATTTATATAATGTTACTATACCACGTTTTATCTCATCTTAATGAAAAGATGCACAAAAAAGCTATCTCCGCAATGGAGATAGCTTTTCTACTTATAATATCGTACCCGCTTTTTCAGCACCTAACATTTCAATAATTTGATTATTGTCGTCTAGTACTGCAATTTTTGGTTCTTGTTTATGAACCTCTTCTTCCGTAACTAGCCCATAACAAATAATAATTACTTTGTCCCCTGGTTGTACAAGCCTTGCCGCAGCACCGTTTAAACAAACAACACCACTACCGCGTTCCCCTTTAATAACGTATGTCTCTAAGCGAGCACCATTATTATTATTTACAATTTGGACTTTTTCATTTTCTACAATATTTACTGCATCCATTAAATCTTCATCAATTGTAATACTACCTACATAATTTAAATTTGCCTCCGTTACAGTTGCACGATGTAACTTTGCTCTCATCATTGTGCGAAACATAGATGCTCCCCCTTATTTAACCGTTAATGTTATATTGTCAATTAATCTTACATTTTCAAATTTAACTGCAATAGCTAAAATGATTCGTCCTTCGACTTTCTCTACCATTGTTAATGACGGATATGCATATAAATCCGCATAATCTACAGTGCCTTTCGTATGCGTCTCAATATACTCTTTCACAAGATTTGTAATGATTTCCGGATTACGTTCACCTGCCTCAATTCTTTCTTTCGCTATACATAGACTGCGGTATAAATGAAGAGCCTCTTCACGTTCATCTTGTGATAGGTACACGTTACGAGAACTTTTCGCTAATCCATCTTCTTCCCTTACAATATCAACTGGTACGATTGTAACTGGAATATTGAAATCAGTTACAAATCCTTCAATTACTGCAACTTGTTGAGCATCTTTCATACCGAAATAAGCACGCGTTGGCAGCGTAATATTAAATAGTTTCATTAGTACAGTTGCAACACCAGCAAAATGACCAGGTCTTTGTTTACCGCATAATACGTCCGTGCGTTTCACAACTTCTACTGTTGTTGTTTGTTCTGATGGATACATTTCTTCTACACTCGGATAAAATAAATAATCTACACCGTTTTCTTTTGCTACATTTTCATCTCTATCAATATCACGAGGATATCGATCTAAATCTTCATTTGGGCCAAATTGCAGCGGGTTTACAAATACACTTAAAACTACAATTTCATTTTCTTCTCTTGCCTTACGTAATAAGGTAGCATGCCCTTCATGTAAATAACCCATCGTTGGAACAAAACCAATACTTTTTCCACTTGCATGCAGTTCGTTTGTAATTTGCTGCATCTCTTGCACTGTAGTTACGATTTTCATTATTGTTTTCCCCCGTATAACGCTAAGCGGTCTTCTTCTTTCATTGTGAACGAATGTTTTTCTTCAGGAAATTGCCTTGTCTTTACTTCAGTAACGTATTGTGAAATCCCGCGCACAATCTCCTCTTGAACAGAAGTATATTGCTTCACAAATTTTGGAACACGATTTACGCCATATGAGATAAGATCATGATAAACAAGCACTTGCCCATCTACTTTTTGTCCTGCACCAATCCCGATTGTTGGTATTGTTAGTTGTTCTGAAATAAGTTCTGCTAACTGCATTGGTACACATTCTAACACAAGCGCTATTGCACCAGCTTCTTCACATTTCTTTGCATCTTCTATTAATTTTTTTGCACTCTCCGCATCTTTTCCTTGCACTTTATATCCACCCAACACTCCTACAGATTGAGGTGTTAAACCTAAATGCGCTACAACAGGAATTCCTGCGTTCGTCAAATATTGAATCGTTGATATAACTTCTCCAGCACCTTCTACCTTCAATGCGTGCGCCCCGCTCTCTTGAACGATGCGGCGTGCATTCATCATCGTTTCTTGTAATGATACGTGATACGACATAAATGGCATATCAGTTACAATAAACGTCTCTTTCGCTCCGCGGCGTACAGCTTTCGTATGATGAATCATATCCTCTACTGTTACAGGTACTGTTGAATCGTATCCGAGTACAACCATTCCAAGAGAATCTCCAACTAAAATCATATCAACTTCAGCTTCTTCTGCTAATTTAGCAGATGGATAATCATACGCCGTTAGCATTGTAATCGGCTCACCTTGCTCTTTCATCTTCAAAAAATCTGTTTTTGTTTTCAAAAACTACTCCTCCTTTATGCAGGAGAGAGGAGATGGCCGAAATCATATAAAAAACCCCTCTGGCCATAAAAGGGCAGAAGGGTTGTGTGTTAGTCGGCATTATTCATCCCTCTGTCCCAGTCCGCTATTGGATCAAGGCAGAATCCAAGTTATTATTTTTCATATTACTTCGAATCATGGTGCAGTTCACTCTGATACTGCCCACATTCGAACTAATTATAGCAAACTACAAAAAGGAATTACTACATTTTTTTGAAAAAATAATTTTTTATTCTTATTACGGTATATGAAATTTAACAAGAGAGTATATATGCTATAAAGTGAAAATTTAATCAGCCCGACAAATAGCGGGATAAAGTTTTTATAGATAATTCAATCTTGAAAAGATACATGTTTTTTCAACGCATGTTAAAAAAATCTAAGTTAATTTCTTCTATAATCAATTGAACTGTATAGTATAACTCTTAAACTAATGATGCAGGTTAATTGAGGAAAAGTACTTAACAAAGGAGAATTGCAGATGTCTATGAACAGGTGGTTATTTCGATTCAGCAGTTTGCTTGTAATGATTGTATGGTGGATGTCTTTAGGATCCTTTCATGTATTTGCCTCAGTTAATGTCGTAACACAACCCACCGATTTAACGAACGTGATTGAGGTTGAACTAAATGATGATTACTTTAATCCAAATGTCATCACGATTCCGCTTGAAGGATCTACAACATTACTATTGAAAAATAAAGGTAAAAACGAGCACACCTTTACAGTGAAAAAACTCGGCATTGACGTCGTAGTCGAGTCAGGAAAAGAAAAGAATATTACCGTGAAACCTAAAAATACTGGTACATATGAATTAATATGTCGATACCATCTTCTTAAAGGAATGGAAGGCAAAGTAATCGTCAAATAACATGCCAGGCCAACTAGACGGAAGATATTTTGAAGTGAACTTTAAATATGAAAAGAATTTATTATCATGTTACAAATTCAACTCAAAAATATTGAAATAAAAAGAAGTTCCAAAAGAGGAACTTCTTTTACTTAATTTCGATATCTGCAGAATGAATATGATGTACTTTCCCCTCATGATCCTCCAGAAGTAATACACCATCCTCTGTGATTCCTTTCGCTAACCCCGTAATCGTCTCTCTCATCGTTCGAGCAGTAATTTCTTTCCCGATGCTCACAGCGTAACTTTCCCAAAGAATTTTAATGACAGAGAAACCATTTTGTAAATACTCTTCATATAATTTTTCTAGTTGTAAATAGATTTGTTGCATAAGTTCTGCACGAACAATCGGCTTACCTGATTCAATCGCTAATGAAGTAGCAATGTGCTGAATTTCTTCATCAAAATGTTCTTGCTTTTGATTCGCATTAATACCGATGCCCATAATGACAGCATTAATTTTATCAGGATCCGCTTGCATTTCTGTTAATATACCTACAGCCTTTTTACCTTGAATTAAAATATCATTTGGCCATTTTATTCCCACGCCTACACCTGTACATTTTTCAATTGCCTGTGCAACACTAACAGCCGCTAACAAAGTAAGTTGCGGTGCATGATGAACTGGAATCGATGGGCGTAAAATAATACTCATCCAAATTCCTGTTCCTTTTGGTGAATGCCATTTTCTGCTTAAACGACCTCTTCCCGCTGTTTGTTCTTCTGCTACAACGATAGTTCCTTCTTCTGCACCTTCATAAGCCAGTTTTGCTGCAATGTGCTGCGTTGATTCAACAGTTTCTTCAAAATACACTGTTCTACCAATTCGCTTCGTTTGTAGCCCTAACTGAATTTCATTAGCAGTCACTTTGTCTGGCTTACTTGCAATTCGGTAACCTAATCGACGCACAGCTTCAAGTTCATATCCCTCACTCCGGAGATCTTCCATATGTTTCCATACAGCAGTTCTTGAACAACCAAGTTTATCACTAATCGTTTGGCCGGATACAAACTCGCCATCCGCTTCAGAAAAAACTTGTAATAACTGCTTTCTTATAGTAGATTGCATCCTTGCAGCCACTCCCTTATACGCTCTTTCTCATTAACTATGTTCCCTTGTACGATTGCTTCCTCGATTTTCTGAAGCATTTCAGCAACCCACGGACCAGGCTTTTTGTTTGCCCAGTTTAATAAATCATTACCAGTCACATTCATTTCTTGACGCTCCTGGATTGGCAATACATGAAACATTGATTGTACTCGTTTAACAGATGTAGGGTCATAGCTTTCAATCATCGCTTCATATACTCTCTCTGCCATTTCAGCGATATGAATTCCCGTTTTATAAAGAAGGACTGTATCCCAACCCCTCTCCTTTCTAGTACGGATTGCCAATAAAACTGCAACAATATCTTTTATTTTTTTATTCGAAAACTTCCATTGACGTAAAAAGACAGATGGATGTTCTTCTCCGATACAATATAAGAAAAATGCCCACGCCTCAATATCCGTTTCGAAAGAATCCCATTTATACCGCGTAGCTGTTAAGAGTCTTTCTTCTGACATTTGTAAATATGGCAAATGAGAAAATAGCTTCGTCTCTACTAATTCTTTGAGACCTTTCACACAATATGTACCAGTTAACAGTTTCTCAAACTCTACTGTAATGCGCTCAATTGCTATATGTTCTAGCAAATGCCCATACGTTTCAATCGCTTGCTTCGTTTTCGTTTCTATTGAAAAACCTAACGTGCTTACAAACCGAATACCACGTATCATTCGCAGGGCATCTTCTTGAAAACGATCCGCAGCATTTCCAACTGTCACGATTTCTCTCTGTTGAATGGCTTCCTGTCCAGCGAATAAATCAACCATTTCGCCTTCTTCTGTCATAGCAATTGCATTCATAGTGAAATCACGACGTTTTAAATCCTCTTCTAATGAACGAACAAATTGAACACTACTAGGTCTTCGAAAATCTTCATATTCGCTTTCTGTTCGAAAAGTAGTTACCTCATAAGGCTCACCATTTTCTAAAACAATTACAGTTCCATGCTCAAGACCAACAGGAACATTTCTTGGGAATATAGCCATCACTTCTTCTGGTAAAGCAGATGTCGCAATATCAATATCTCCAATCGGCCTATCGATAATAAGATCTCGTACGCTCCCACCAACAAAGTAAGCCTCATGTCCTTGTTGCTTTAATGTCTCAATAATAGAACTAGCTTTTTTAAATCTTTCCATTTTTGTCATCCCTTAGTACGTCATAGTAAATCGTTTCATATTGTGAAACAATTTTTTCTGAGCGAAATTGCTCATAAACACTTTCTCTTGCTCGTTCTCCCATATTACGATGAAGTTCCTCGTCCTTTAATAGCTGAGTAGCTTGATTTGCCACTCCTGTTGTATCGCCAACTTCACATAAATATCCTGTTTCCCCGTGTTGAATAACCTCTGGAATACCTCCGACCCGTGTTCCGATACAAGGTACACCACACGCCATTGCTTCTAATAAAACAAGACCAAAACTTTCCTTCTCTGATAGAAGCAACATTAAATCACTCATCGCAAGTAGTTCTGCAACATTATCTTGCTTGCCTAGGAATAAAACGCGATCTTCAATATGTAAATTCTTCACTATCTGTAAAATCGTACAGAATTCTGGTCCGTCTCCAACAAGAAGCAACTTCGCATCTACTTCTTTAACAATTTTAGCAAATGCCTGAACAACATCCTGCACACGTTTCACTTTACGGAAATTCGAAATATGAATAAGTACTTTTTCGCTCTCACTTATACCGTATTCTTTCTTTAATTGAGACATATTACGCTTGAAATATACACGTTCGTCTATAAAGTTATATACCGTTTGAATTTCTTTACTTGGTTTTACAAGCTCATGCGTTTCGTTAATTAATGAATGCGAGACAGCAGTTACAACATCCGATTGCTCAATACCAAAACGAATTAAATTATTTAACGAAGGGTCGGAACCTAACACAGTAATATCTGTTCCATGCAAGGTTGTAACAATTTTAATACGCTCTCCGATCATTTGTTTTGCTAAATATGCACAAATCGCATGTGGTATTGCGTAATGCACATGTAAAATGTCTAGATTTTCTCTTTGTGCAACCTCTGCCATTTTACTTGCTAACGCTAAATCGTATGGTGGATATTGAAATACAGAGTATTGGTTTACCGTCACTTCATGAAAATAAATGTTTGGATATACTTTATTTAACCGGAATGGTAAACCCGATGTAATAAAGTGAATTTCATGCCCGCGTTCCGCCAATTGCTTTCCTAATTCTGTTCCAACAACTCCAGAACCACCTACAGAAGGATAACATGTAATACCTATTTTTAATTTCATTTACATCCCCCTAATAAATCAGCATGTAATAAAACCGGTTTCTTACTCATAAATCCCTCGGCATACAAGACTCCAACTTCTTTTCCAAACATCTTCTCACGAGCAATCACCGTTTCAACGTATCCTTCTGTTAACGGTGTCTTAACCCCATCACTCCCTGTTGAAAACTGACTTTCATACGATTCTAATGCTTCCACCTTTATAGAGAGGTGCTCACTTATATCTATACAAAAATTCGGTTTATGAAAACCATTAATCATATAATTATAAAAAGACTCCACACGATGTGGTGCAAGTTCCGGCATATATTTACGGATTCCTGCTGAAAAAATAGCCTCTTCCACAAGCTTTGCACAATTTGCATGATCTGGATGGCGATCTTCATAGTACGGCGCAAAAACTAGTTTTGGTTTATATGTACGGATCACCTTGACAATTTCACGTATATACTCTTCTTTCATATACAAACCACGGTCTGGCATCGCTAAATTCAGTCTCGTTTTTACTCCCATTATACGAGCTGCAACCTTTGCTTCTTCTTTTCTCAACTCTATCGTTCCATTTGAAGAAAGATCAGCTTCTGTTAAATCACAAATACCTACTTCATACCCTTGCTTTGTATATTTAGCGATGGTACCAGCCATGCCGATTTCAACATCATCGGCATGAGCACCAAACGCTAATATATGTAATCCACTCATAATTGTTCCCCTCATTTTCTTAACTTACGATAATCTAAATCTCCTCGCTCTAATGCGTGCATTAACATTTCAGCACTTGCCATATTCGTTGCAAGTGGAATCGCATATACATCACATAAACGAAGCAATGCATTCACATCCGGTTCATGCGGCTGTGCTGTTAATGGATCGCGGAAGAAAATCACCATATCTAAATCGTTTTTTGCAATCATTGCACCAATTTCTTGATCTCCACCAAGAGGGCCAGATTGATATCTTGTTACAACTAATCCAGTCGCTTCCATAATACGAAGCCCTGTCGTTCCTGTTGCAAATAATTCATGTTGCTCAAAAATTGGTTTATATGCGTATGCAAACGAAACCATATCATTTTTCTTTTTGTCATGTGCGATTAAGGCAATTTTCATCCGTTGTCTCCCCTTTAGTCGATAATATTTTCTAAACCGTACACAAGATGATCAAGGTTCATTACTGTCTCAATTGATAGTTTTACACCTGACATAAATGATGCACGATTGAATGAATCATGACGAACTGTTAACATTTGTCCATCTCCACCAAACATTACTTCTTGGTGTGCAATAAGCCCTGGCAAACGTACACTATGAATGTGAATACCGTCTACATTTGCACCACGTGCACCTGCTAGTTGCTCTACTTCATTTGGATGACCTTGCTGCTTTGATTCACGATTTTGACGAATTAATTCTACCGTTTTTACAGCTGTACCAGATGGTGCGTCTAATTTTTGATCATGATGTAATTCAATTACCTCAACATCTTGGAAATATTTCGCTGCCATTTGTGAGAATTTCATCATAAGAACTGCACCAATTGCAAAGTTTGGAGCAATAATTGTTCCTACTGCTTTTTCTTTTGCATTCTCTGTTAAACGTGCCAATTCTTCTTCTGTAAATCCAGTTGTACCAATAACAGAACGAAGTCCACGCTCAACTGCAAGTGTAACGTGTTGTTTCCCAACTTCTGGTGTTGTTAAATCTAACAACACATCTGCTTCTACTTCATCTAAACAAGTATGTAAATCAGCGTAAATCGGTGCATGTAATGCTGGCATGCCAGGTAAATCAGAAATCTTCTCACCACCATGCTTATAATCCACTGCTGCTACTAAATTAAAATGTTCCGTTCTTTCCATAAGAAGGACTGCTTCATGTCCCATACGTCCTCTTGGTCCGGCGATAATTACTTTAATTTCTTTCATTATTCTTTCTCTCCCTCATCAATACGTGTCCAGCGATCTTTATCACGTGTATTAAATTTATTCATTACAATGTTATGTGCTGTCTCTAAATCAATATTTAAACTATTTGCCATACAAATCATAACAAATAATACATCTCCAAGCTCTTCTTCAATACTTCTTTCTTTTTCAGTTGTTTTCTTCGGTTTCTCACCATAATAATGATTTACCTCTCTCGCAAGCTCTCCCATTTCTTCCGTTAAACGAGCCATCATTGCAAGCGGACTGAAATAACCTTCTTTAAACTGACCAATATATGCATCTACTTCTTTCTGCATATCTTTCATCGTTTTTGCTTCCATACTATTCACCTCTAATCCTTCCTCTTTCATGTTAGCCAATTCATCGCGATTTGACAAATATTATTCCCCGCCAAACACCTATTTGCGACCCTTTTTTGGATAGACTATAATAAAGTGAAACTTTCTTTTGCGCTTTTTGCAAAAGATTAGCCCATACTAATCGAGTTCTTACTATTTTCACTAGCAACTAGAAATTACTTATTATTATGTTTTACCGTTTCAGCGGAGCAATGTAATCATTACATAATTAGGGGGATTTCTATATGACATCAAAATTGAAGATGCGAAATATTATTTTTATTTTAATCGGTTCCGCTATATTTTCTTTCGGTATTGTCAATATCAATATTGAAAACCACCTTGCAGAAGGTGGGTTTACTGGTATTACACTATTATTGTATTTTTTATTTAAGTTTGATCCTTCCTACTCAAACTTAATTTTAAATATCCCTATATTTTTTATTGGTTGGAGGTTACTTGGCAGAACGACATTTTTATATACATTAATCGGCACATTTAGCGTATCTTTATTTCTATGGATTTTCCAGCGTTACGAAGTGCTCAACTTACATTTAAACTTGCAAAATGATATGACACTCGCAGCTTTATTCGCCGGGGCATTTATCGGTATCGGCCTTGGGATAATATTTAAATATGGCGGGACTACTGGCGGTGTAGATATTATCGCACGACTAGCCCACAAATATGTTGGCTGGAGTATGGGTAAAACGATGTTTATGTTCGATGCTGTCGTTATCGTCGTCTCTATTCTTACCTATTTATCATACCGCGAGGGTATGTATACGTTAGTTGCTGTTTTTATCGGGGCTAAAGTCATTGATTTTATGCAAGAAGGAGCCTATGCCGCCAAAGGAGCGACTATTATCTCAGAGAAAAACGATGAAATTGCTGCCAAAATTTTATCTGAAATGGAGCGCGGAGCAACCTTTTTAAAGGCTGTTGGATCGTATACAAAAATGGAACGTAACGTACTGTATTGCGTTGTTGCTAAAAATGAAATCGTGAAATTAAAAAATATTATTACGTCTGTAGATCCTCATGCTTTTGTCGCTGTAAGTGATGTACATGATGTAGTTGGTGAAGGATTTACGTTAGATGAAAATAAAAACCCTTTACATAATTAAATGTAACTAGAAAAGCACCTTAGCTTTTCTAGTTTTTTATTACAAGTCTTTTAAGCTTCTCCAAATCCTCATAAATAAGCTCCAATAAACTCCGATTATAAAAAATAGAAGCTGGATGAAAAGTTGGAAAAACATGATATTCATTCTCTGACCATATAAACTCTGCACTTTGCATATCCTTTAATTTTTGAATGGGCTGTTTTAATAATTGCCCATGTACATCTGTGATTTTTTTATTTTTTCCTGTTAAACGTTGAAGACCGATATTTCCAAGCGTGACGATAAGCTTCGGATTTATTTTCTCTAATTCATAATCTAATAAAGGCGCATGGGCAACTATTTCTCCTTGATTTGGCGTTCTATTATACTTTTTTTGTATGATTTCACCATTTCGTTCTTTTTTCTCTCGCCATTTATAAGGTCTACTCCGAACAGCGCTCGTAATATATACTTCTTCCCTTGTAACGTGAATACGCTCTAAAAAACCCATTAATTGTTTTCCCGCCCTCCCGCTAAACGGAATCCCATTATGAATTTCTGTTTCACCAGGCGCTTCTCCTAACAACATAAATTTGGGATTTTCAGGGCCTTGTCCACTTAAAAAACCTTCTAGTTGATAAGGAGCACTACGCTCTTTCACTTGTTTTACTAAATGGTCTGGATATTTCATTTCCCCTTTCCGCATTACTTCTATTATTTCTATTTGCAATACATTATATAATTCAAGCCACACAACAAAAAAAGACTATCAAAATTGATAGTCTTTAGTCGTCGCTACGCTGCATACCAGTATACATTAATACGAGACGTAATAATTCAAATACCGCTACAGCTGCAGCTGCTACATATGTTAATGCTGCCGCATTTAATACTTTACGAGCTTGGCCATATTCATCTGTTGATACAATACCTAACGCTTCAATTTGTTGCATCGCACGCTTTGACGCATCAAACTCAACTGGTAATGTAACGAGCTGGAACACAACACCTGCTGCCATTAGAATGATACCTAATAACAACAAACCAGACATTTGTGCAAATATACCGATTAGGACGAAAACCCAAGACATATTCGAACCAAAGTTTGCAACTGGCACTAACGAATGACGAACGCGCATAAATTTGTAATCTTTTGCATCTTGAATTGCGTGTCCTACTTCATGTGCTGCAACTGCCGTACCAGCAACTGAATGTCCATAATAGTTATCTGTTGATAATCGAACCGTCTTAGCGGTTGGATCATAATGGTCTGATAAATGACCTGGTGTTTCTTCTACAGCTACGTTGTATAATCCATTTTCATCTAAAATTTTTCGGGCCACTTCCGCTCCTGTCATACCTGATGTTGAATAAACTTGTGAATACTTGCTATAGGCACTACGTACTCTTGACTGTGCATACAACGGTATGATCATTATGATCGCGAAGTAAATTAAATAAAACATCATGAACCTCCATTGAAGTTTTAATTATAGTACTTCTCATTCTATTTTCTTCTGCCACTATTGTCAATAAATAAACCTTACAATCCATATCTTTACTTATTACATTATCTATTTTTAGAATGTACATTACTTTTTCTTTTCTCTCTCTCTCCTTTATACTTTCTCCATCCAACATAAGTTAATGTGAATAAAATAAGTCCCCCAGTAATTGTCATAAACCAAATGAGAGAGGGTGCAATTTCATCCTTTTTTACTGTGTGAAATATCTTTTGCAAATCCCCTTTAATAATCCCTAATTGCATTTGGCCGCCTTTCGTTTTTAACATAACGTTACGAAATTCATCCAAATAAGATAAATGAGCATTTACACGCTGTACCTCGTTTTCTGGCAAAGCAATCATTAAGCTTGGATAAATAATATTGAATTCATTTAAAAATGTATTTAACGTTTGTTGAAACTGCCCAACATCTTCTTTTTCCATCGCTTTTTCCATTTGAGAAAAGGCATCCATTACTTTTCTTTCTCTTTCCATCCAAAGCGGTTGATATTTCGATACTTGCGCATCAACAGCAAGTTGTAATGCCAGCACATTATCCATTTTAGCTTGCTTACCTAAACCTTCTTCAAAGAGCGATTGTTGCGCCTTGTCGTAAGCTAAAGAAATAACTCTAACTTGATCTGGTGTTACTTCCTGCTTCTTTTCATTCCCCTTGATTAAAAATTGCTCTGAGAAAAGTTGTAATACTTGTACTGCTTTTTCATCTTCATTACGCTTCACTAACTGTAACGAGTCATCTAACAACCCTGTTAGCTCATTCCACTCTTCAGCATATATACGTAATGGAAACATTATAATTAGAAATGCTATCAATCCAATTAATGTTCTCTTCATCCCGGTCCCCCCTATAACTACTAGTACAAAATATGTTAATTGGGACAAGAATAGAACAGAACTGAACCGAAAAATATATTATCGTTTTACAAAGAAAAAATTCTCTTTAAGCAGAGAATTTTTTCTTTGACATCCTTTTCTTTTTTACGAAATATCTATATAAACTATAACAAAGTATACTACCACCTAAAATGAATAATAAAATAGCACACGCAGCATGCATAAAGAACTCCTCTGGTAGCATTAATATAACTGGATCCGTTTCAATATCAAACATCCAATAATCATTACTGAATAAAAGCTTATGGAATAATACAAAGCTCTTTTCAAAATTAATAGCGATTGGTAACATAAGCGCTATCGGAAAAATGATTGTTAAAATCGATCCGTGCAGTAAAAACTTTTCATTTTTCTTTTTTAATAAATAAATTCCGCCTATCACTGCAATCATAATTGTCGCATACATCACATATTGAATCTTTACTAAAATATTTTTAACATCTACAAAATGAATACGGCCATTTGTAGACATATCTAATGTTGGCAAATGTAATGCTCCGTCATAAAACGGGGATAAATATGTAATAAGCACATCGTAATTTCTTTTAATTTCATCCTTCGTCATATCCGCTAAATCAGGAATATTTAAAAAATCAATTTCAAAATAATACAGCCATTTTCCATACACAACTGCCGTTGTTGCAAGTGCAAAAATAGAAAATGCTATGCTATATGAAACAATTAAAGTAATCAATCGATCCAATATTTTTGTACCACTCTTATTTTTCTCCATGTTCTCCCCCTAAATGTTCTAACCATCATAAAGAAAATTGTTTCCTGTGCTCACGTAAGCAACAATAATATGTAATACATAGTACAGCAACGCTTAACCAAAACGTAAAATAACCAATTTCCTCTACAAACAAATGCATAATTCCATATCGCGGCATTTGCCAAAATAAATAATCAATTGCATCGTTATGCAACGTCCACACACCCGCTACTATAAAATGCCATTTTTTTATACGGTAAAATGGAGCATATAAAACACCTTGCACCGCCATCGCAAAGTGCGAAAGCATTAACATGTAGCCCATAAGGCCAATAGAACCTTTTACGTAAATCATAATCGCATTTACAACAACAGCCCAAATACCATATTTTATTAAAGTAACAATCGCTAGTGCTTCTATTAATCCCCAGTTTCTCTTTGTCAAAAAAGCAATTAAAACAAAGAAAAAAAAGAGACTCGCCATAGGACTATCTGGTACAAACGGCCAAAATATAGGTGACGTTTCTTTCAATTGATTTCCGTACCATATAAACCCGTAAATTGTACCTAATATGTTAACAACCAATAAAAATAATAATACCGAGCGTTGTCTTAACATTGCATACAAGTACACCAATCTGTATGTCCAACACCTTTCAAGCAAAGTAATTCATTCACTAAATCCTACTCTATTATAACAAACTTCATCCAACTAAATAGAAAAGCTGACTACAAATTTTGTAGTCAGCTTTTTATTATTTTTTATTATACTTTGCAACGAATTCCGAAAGCTTCTTCAGTTCCTCATCTGTACCTTTAAATACACCTTTAGGCATGGAACCTTTTCCATCTTTCGCAATTTTAGCAATTTCTTCTGGCTTTAAAGTTAAGTTTTGCAGTGCTGGTGCTGCCGCCCCGCCCTGTAAGTTGTCACCATGACATGTTAAACAAGTATTTTTTTGCATTAATTTATAGCCATCATCATTTTTATCAACTGGCGCTGTTTTTACAATTGCTCCTTGTTTCTTTGCAGCTTCCCAGTCGTGGTGTGCTACAGATTCCCAAGTTAAAAAGATAATCGATGCAATTGCTAAAAGCATAAATCCAGTTGCTACAGGACGCTTCAATGGACGTCTTTCTGGACCTCGATCAAGAAATGGAGCTAACAGTAATGCACCAAACGCAATCCCTGGCATAATAAACGCTCCAATTACAGTAAATGAACCGGAAGCATAAGAATACTTTAATAACTGATACAAGAATAAGAAATACCAATCTGGAAGTGGTATATATCCAGCATCTGTTGGATCCGCCATTCTCTCAAGTGGCGACGGATGCGCCACTGTTAAACATAAATAACCGATTAAAAAAACTGCACCAACCATCCATTCTTTTAACAAGAAGTTCGGCCAAAATGCTTCTGTTTTCCCTGGGTATTCAGAATAGTCTTTTGGAATATTTGGTTTCCGAGCTACTGGTACCCGAGAATCTCCTACAAACTTCATCCCTTTGCCGCGATGCATAATCTCCCTCCTTTAGTTCTTTCCCCTTTAATTTAGCAATCTCTTATAGTGGACCGGAAATACCTTGTTTGCGAATCATGATGAAGTGGAAGGCCATTAAACCTAGAAGTGCTGCTGGTAAGAAGAAGACGTGAATAGCAAAGAAGCGAGTTAATGTTTGAGCGCCAACAATTTCGGAATGACCAGCGAGTAATGTTTTAATATAAGGACCAATGAGCGGTGTTTGCTCTGCAATTTGAATCCCTACTTTTGTAGCAAATAAAGCTTTCATATCCCACGGTAATAAATATCCGGTAAAACCAAGACCTAACATAACAAAGAAAATAAGAACACCAACAATCCAATTTAACTCACGGGGCTTTTTATACGCACCTTGGAAGAAAACTCTGAGTGTATGTAAAAACATCATTACAATTACGAGACTAGCACCCCAGTGGTGCATACCACGAACAATTTGCCCATAAGCAACTTCATTTTGTAAATAGTAAACGGATTCCCAAGCATTTTTAATATCAGGCACATAATACATCGTCAAAAACATTCCAGATAAAATTTGAATTACAGTAACGAAAAAGGTAAGTCCTCCAAAGCAATAGACGAATGCAGAAAAGTGATGTGCCGGGTTTACATGTTCAGGTACTTCATGATCAGCGATATCACGCCATATTGGTGTAATATCTAATCTTTCATCTACCCAATCATAAATTTTATTTAACATCTACTTTGCACCCCCTCTTGGCTTTGCTTTTCCTAGATACAGCGTTCCATCTTTCACTTTAGACTCGTACACATCAAGCGGAGCAAGGGGTGGCGTACCCTTAATGTTCATCCCATCTTTTGTATAACGCCCCCCGTGACATGGGCAAAAGAATTGATTCGGATGTGCTTTGTCCGAATTCCAGTTAACTGTACATCCTAAATGTTTACATACTGGAGAGAACGCAACAATGTCTCCGCTTTCATCTTTATGAACCCAAGCCGATTTTGGTTCTTCAGACTTGTACCAACCATCAACCTGCTTCACTTTAAAATCGAAACGCTTCGGCTCTGTTGTAATATCCTTTACTTGCGCAACAGCAACCATATCTGTTCCGGCTTCTTTTCTTAACACCGGATCAAGCGCAAATCGCGTCATCGGCATTAAAATACCGGCAGCCATAAAGCCTCCTACCCCTGTGAGTGTGTAATTTAAAAATTGTCTTCTTGACACGCGATGTTCTTTCTCGCTCACGAAAATTTCCCCCCTCTATCAGAAATTGTCCCCTCGTGATAAATTATATAAAAAATAAAAACTAGGACACTATCATGATATAATACGCTCATGCACAGGTCAATATCATACTACTCATAATAATAAGAACTTTCTGTTTATTGCGAGTTTCCCCACTTCTCTTCCAACATCACCATTATATTTTTTATATGTGCATGAATAACTTCTCTCTTTGCTTGATCACTAAATTGTTCTAATGCTAATGAAGGAAACCAAAATAAATCTCCCTGTAACTCTTGTATATCCTCTTTCCATGAAAAATCACTTGTAACATAAGCAATATGCTTAAAACCTTCTCTTCGTAAATGATTTGTCCATTCTTGCAAACGACCTTTTTCATTCTTTTGACTTTCTACTAAATACGTAAAAGCAGGCAGTAAAAGCACTCTTCCTTTATACTCTCTTTCCAATTCCATACTCAACAATTCGATAAATTCACCTTGTTCTACAACCATTTTTATTTCTTTCGCTGCCGAAATTGATAAAAGCGGTATTACTCCTGTATCAACATACTCTCTTGCTTGCTCAAACTGTTCCACATCTTTTACAATCCATTTCAAATTTCTTCCCCCCTTCATTTACAAATGACAGAACTTTCACTTTATATATATTAAACCATACTAAAAGAGGTAAAAAAAGAAAAACTACCCAATATAGGTAGTTTTTCTTGATAAAAGTCTGAAATTTGTAAAAATATTAATCCAAATACATTCTATAAAGTTTTTAACTCTGCCGTTAATCTATGAAACGCTTCCTTATCTTGCTTATCTAACGCTTCATCAATTTGTTTCAAAAGGCGTTCTCTTCTAAACGAAAATACACTTTCTTCCAAAAACCTTTCTGCAAGTAAACGATCTTTTTCATTTACTTCAATATGCTTTGGTAGATATGGGTTTTCTTCTAATACAGCTACATAATTCGCATTTTGAAACGATGATTTAAAGTTGAGTTGAATATAAATATCCTCATCTCGATTTAAACGAATATCATGAAACGATTTTTCAGCATCTGTTGTCATAACATTTTGTTTAAAAAAGTGAAACGGTGTGTCTTTCACACAATTCGCTGACATCACTAAGCCACGCGGACAATATTTTGCATGCTCTACGAAGTGGACTTTATGCATCAATTGGTCGTGACTCATTAAATAATTCAGAATCCATACACATTCACGCTGTTTCAGTTGGTAATTATTCAAAAACCATTTTACAAAATCCTTCTTCTCGTTTACAGAAACAGGGGTATTCATAGCAATTAAGTCCCTCCTCTGTCTTTCTCTTTTCTTTTTAGATTCAAGAAGCGGCATTCAGTTTCCTTCCAACTTATGAAAAATCCTCTAAATTATATAACAACTCTTCAATATGAATTTGTGTCGGGTCTAGTTGTAATAACTGGGTAAATACTTCTTTCGCCTCTTTTCGCTTTCCTTCTTCCAATAAGAAATAACCGTATTCTTCTAAGAAGTCTGGATGATTCTTAAAAGAAGTATATGCACTTTCATAGTGTTTTAATGCATCCGAATACATTTCTAATTGTTTTTTTGCATACGCAAGGTCCCAAAGTAGTTGTGTATCTGGTTCTCCACTATCAATAGCACGCTCTACAATTGCAATTAAATCTTCGTACTTTTCTTGTTCTTTTAAGATATACGCATATTTTAATGTTGCGCCTAAATGCCCTGGATCTAACTCAAGTGCTTTTTGAAGAACTTCCTCTGCTTCTACTATTTTTCCTAATTTCGCCGCAATGTTCGCTAACTCTACATAAAACGGAACTGAAAGCTCATCTACTTTAATTCCTTCATGAAGCGTTTCATAGCTTTCTTGAAGCATTCCTTCTTTTTCATAGCTTTTCGCTAAATACATGTACAGTGATGCGTACTCAGGGTCTAATTCTTTTAGTTCTTGCCAAGCACCGATTGCTCTCTGATATTCTTCACCTTGGTATAATGTGAAGGCATATCCAAATAATGAGTGAATATCTTTTTGTTCCTCTAGGCCTGCTTCATAATAAGAAATCGCCTCTTCCCAGTTTCCAATCGCACTTAACGTTTCTGCAAGACGAAGTGCGATTACAACACCACCCATTACTTTATGTTCCGCTAATAGCGATTCATAATAAGTAATTGCCTTTTGTTCTTCACCTTTACTACTATATAATTCTGCTAACCCAAACGTAATAACAGGTTCATCAGGCATCATTTCTTTCGCCTTTAATAGTTTTTGCTCTGCTACATCATCAAAACCTTGCATTTGGAATAAATCTGCAACAAGTAATAAAGATTGAACATATAAATCGTCATTTTCTGGAATATCATGAAGTACTTCAATCGCTTCATCTTCTTTATCTAGATCAATATATAATTCTGCTAAAAATACAGTGAATTCACTTTCTTCCGGATACAGTAAACGTAAGTCTTCAGTAATCGCTAATGCCTCATCTGTAAATCCAAGTGTATGATAGTAACGAGCGATATCATACTTCTCTTCATCATTTGCAATTTTTAATTGTTCTTTTAATAATTGTAATCCTTTTTCCGCTTCACCATTTTCAATATATGAAACAACTTGTTCAAACTTTTGCATAAACGTCTCCTTTAATTCTAAAAAATATTCTCTTCTGTTCATTTACCCCGCTATTAACGGGCAGTAAGACCCCCACCTCAAAATTCAGCTAAGGCAAAGAAGTTAGTTTGGGGATCAACTGCCCGTAAAAGCCCGATTGGTTCAACTAATAATCAGCGGGGGATAAACATCCCCCCACTGATTAAAGTTTCACTTTATCATAAGCAACTCACTGTTAGAACGCAACCTTTAGAATGAGCATGCTTCTTCTTATACTTCTTCTTACAGAGTAGGTAATTGTTCAAAAGGTTCGGATATGACACCGATACCTTATCATCATCTTCTATTGTACCGCTTTCTTTTATGACCGTGCAAATAACTTCTCTCACTAATTATCAAGCCATACAAACCGTGATTTACAGAACAACTTAATTACCAGTCTTCAACCTTTATTTTTAATACGATAAAAAAGGCTCCTATAATAGGAGCCTTCACAATCTCTTAAGAATATGTTTCTTCTTTCTGTACTTGCTCATTTACAAGCTCTTTCAGCAACTCTATAATTTCATCATTTTCTTCTTTCAAACCGACAGTAATACGAATACCATCATCGATACCAAATGCAGCACCAGAACGAACGATATATCCTTTTTTCATTAATCGTTCGAAAGCTTCATTACCCGGTATACCAAGTTTTAAGAAAATGAAATTTGTTTGAGATGGATAATAGAATACGTTATATTCTTTACAAAATGCATAATACTGATTTAGACCTTCAGCATTCTTTTTCACACAATCTTGTAAAAAGGCTTGATCTTCTAATGCAGCGAGTGCTACAGATTGCGCTACAGTTGATGTATTGAATGGTAACCTTGCTACTTCTAGCTGTCCGATTAACTTCGCATCCCCAATCGCATATCCAATACGAAAAGCAGCTAAACCATATGCTTTTGAAAACGTGCGTAAAACCATAAGATTTTCATACTTTTCAAGAAGTGGTAATGTTTGCGGATAGTCTTCTGCTTCCGCGTATTCATAATATGCTTCGTCCATAATAACGAGAGCCGACTTAGGAACCGATTCTAAAAATGAAAGTAATTTTTGTTTCTCAACATATGTACCTGTCGGATTATTCGGATTACAAATCCATACAATTTTCGTTTTATCATCTACTTGCTCTAGCATTGCATCTAAATCGTGAATACCATCTTTAAGTGATACTTCACGAACTTCTGCTCCTTCAATAACAGCATGGTGATGATATTGTGAAAACGTAGGATTCGCCATTACAACGTTTGTTCCTTCATGTAGTAACGCTCGGCTAATCATTTGAATGACTTCATCTAATCCACTACCAAATAGTAGTTGTTCTGCTTTTACACCTAAATGTTCCGCTACTTTTGTCCGAAGTTCAAAGGCATATCCATCTGGATAAAGGGCATATTGGCTCGCTAAAGAAGTTAATGCTTCTGTCACACGCGCTGAGCAACCGAATGGATTTTCGTTCGATGCTAATTTCACAATTTTCGATAATCCATATTCCCTTTTTACTTCTTCAATGTTTTTCCCAGGTACATACGCTCTCAAAGTTAACAATTGCTCTTTCACTCTCATTTTTCTTCCCCCAGTCATTTCATTCAATTTGATTACAATACAGTTATAGCCCCTTACTGTAATCTTTTATCATAACCGTCACTATTACGAGAATACCTCTAAATGAGCACTTCACAACACTTCGCTATCATTTTAAACCATATCTTTTTGAAATGCCTCTAACGCAATATGAACAGTCTCATCTGAAATAGATACGACATTCACTACCCCATATTCCTGCATAAGCACCATATGAATTGCTCCTGCATTTGCTTTCTTATCTTGTTTCATCAATTGAACGAGGCGCTCTACATTCAAATCTCTTGGCATTTTTGGATAGCCGTATTTCAAGAACCACTGCTTCATATCTTCATAAGCAAGATTAACCTTGTACACTTGCTCACTTAAAAATATGGCGAATAACATTCCAACCGCTACGCCGTCACCGTGAGTAATATTTCCATACCCTAGCTCTTTTTCAAGAGCATGTCCTAACGTATGTCCAAAGTTCAAATGGGCACGTACACCCTTCTCTGTTTCATCTTGTGATACAACATTTGCCTTTACAGGAATCGCCTTCGTTAATATATGGATTAACTTCTCATCACGAAGATCCGCTAATGTTTGCACTTCTTCTTTTAACCAATGATATAGCTCCACATCACCAATAAGAGCATGCTTTATCACCTCTGCATAACCTGAACGCCACTCTTTTTTAGGAAGAGACTGTAAAAACGGTGTATGATATACAACTGCTTCTGGCTGATGGAATGCACCAATCATATTTTTACCTAACGGATGATTAATCGCTACTTTCCCACCTACTGCGCTATCGTGCGCTAATAAAGTCGTCGGAACCTGCACAAAGCGAATACCACGCATAAACGATGCAGCAACAAAACCAGCTAAATCTCCAATCATTCCGCCTCCCAGTGCAAGAATTAAAGAATTTCTATCTAATTTATTTTCAAGAGCTGACGTATGAGCCGCATAGAAATTTTCGAAAGACTTCTCTTTTTCGCCACTTGGTACAACAAACGAAAACACGTCCTGCTCCACTTGTAATGCATCGATAACTGTCTGTAAATGTAGTGATGCAACAGCTTCATCTGAAATGATCATTACGTTAGATACAGCTGGCTGCATATTTTGAACGATCATTGTTAAGTGTGACAACGCTTCTTTACCAACATGTACATCATATTCTTTTGATTTCGTTTGAATATGTATGTTTCCCATTAAAATCCCCTCGCATATTCATTATGTTTCTCAATATTTTCACGAATCAGTTCCATACGATCTAATCCGAATTGTTCTATTAAAGCTGTTGCTAATTCCCAAGCCACAACCGCTTCTGCAACGACACTAGCTGCTGGTACTGCACAACTATCTGAACGTTCAATGCTCGCTGTAAAAGGCTCTTTCGTATCAATATCTACACTTTGAAGAGGTTTATAAAGTGTAGGTATCGGTTTCATCACACCGCGCACAACAATTGGCATTCCAGTCGTCATACCACCTTCCAATCCACCTGCATTATTTGTTCTTTTTGTATATCCATGCTCCTCATTCCATAGAATTTCATCATGAACTTCACTTCCCGGTCTATGCGCTGCTTCAAAACCAATTCCAATCTCGACACCTTTAAAAGCATTAATACTCATAATTGCAGCTGCTAATTTCGCATCCAGTTTTCGATCATAATGCACGTAGCTACCTACTCCAATTGGCATTCCTTCCACAATTACTTCAACGATTCCACCAATTGAATCACCATTTGCTTTCGCATCATCAATCGCTTTCATCATTTGGTTACCAGCTTCGTCATCTAAGCAACGTACAGGAGATGCTTCTGTAATACTCTTTAATTCTTCAATTGAACTATACGTAACCTCCTTAGCTTGTACACCGCCAATTTCAATTACATGGCCCGCCACTTTAATACCAAGTTCTGCTAACACCTTTTTAGCAACCGCACCAGCAGCAACACGCACCGTCGTTTCGCGCGCTGACGAACGTTCCAGTACATTCCTCATATCTCTATGACCATATTTAATTGCACCATTTAAATCAGCATGCCCAGGCCTTGGTTTTGTCACTTTCCTTTTCATCTCTTTTTCTTCTTGTTTCGTTAAAGGTTCTGCACCCATAACTTTTATCCAATGGGCAAAATCACGATTTTCAACAACGAGTGCAATAGGGGAACCTAATGTTTCTCCATGTCTAACACCACTTAAAATTTGCACTTGATCCGTTTCAATTTGCATGCGTCTACCACGCCCATACCCCTTTTGCCTTCTAGCTAACTCTTCGTTTATATCATCCGCTACTAAAGACAATCCTGCTGGAACACCCTCTATAATTGTTGTAAGTTGCGGACCATGAGATTCACCAGCTGTAATATATCGCATACGTTATTCCTCTTTTCGTATATGTATTTATCTCACTATATTAACTTTTATCATTCTAAAAATATTAAAGAAATTATATCATATATCGACCATTTTCTTATTCTATATTTCCGATAGGCCTAATTTAAATATCAATATATCATAACAGCTCAAACTTCGTAACTAATTGAAAATAAAAAAAGTGCAAGAAGAATACCCCTATTCTTCTTGCACTTTTTACTATTATCACAGTGATTAAAGCGTTTACAAATTATTTCAAAATAATTAGTAAATCCATTCATTCATTAATTTTGAGTAGTCAACTAATTCTTCTTCTTTAAAGAAAATAGCAATCTCGCGCTCTGCGCTTTCTAAAGAATCAGAACCATGGATAATGTTTTTCGCAACAGTTACACCGAAATCTCCACGAATTGTTCCAGGAGCTGCTTCATGTGGTCTTGTTTTCCCCATCATGTTACGCGCTGTATCTACTACACCTTCACCTTGCCATACCATTGCGAACACAGGTCCAGATGTAATAAAGTCTACTAACTCACCAAAGAAAGGTTTTTCCTTATGCTCAGCGTAGTGTTGTCCAGCAATTTCCGGAGTGACTTGCATTAATTTTGCACCAACTAATTGAAAGCCTTTTTTCTCAAAACGAGCTACAATTTCCCCAATGAAGGCACGTTGTACACCGTCTGGTTTTACCATTAGAAATGTTTTTTCCATAAAAAATCTCTCCACTTCTGAATTATGTATGTAATTGTATATCCCCACACACATATTATCACCCTTATCACAATTGTGCAATAGTTTTGAAATAGAGAGATTATTTTATTTTTTAGAATAAACATTAAAATTTTCGTTTTCCAATATACTTTGCAACATTTTGTAATGCGTACTTTGCTTGTCCACGTGGGAGTGGTTTTATTATTTCTAAAGCTTTATGTAAATAACGTTCACTAAACGCAAATGCTTGATCAATTGCTGTACTATTTTTTACAGCATCAATAATTTCTTGCATTTCACTTGCTGTTGAATTTTCATGTACAGATGTGATTTTCTGACGAAGTACGGGATCTTCCATCGCATATAAAGCAGGAAGTGTAATATTCCCTTGTAGTAAATCTCCACCAGCAGGTTTTCCAAGTTTCTCTTCTGTAGAAACGAAGTCTAAAATGTCATCAATAATTTGATAAGACATTCCTACAAAATACCCATACCAAAATAGACGATTTACCGTATCACGATTAGCACCAGCAGCAATCGCTCCCAATTGACAACTCGCGGCAATTAATAATGCTGTTTTTCGCTTTATTCTTCTTAAATACGTTCTTAAATTTTGGTCATAATTGTATTTATCTTTAATTTGTTCAATTTCACCTTTACAGACTTCTAAAATAGTATGCGATAACGCTTGATGTGCCTCTGGAATTTCGATATTTGTTATACATTCAAGAGACTTAGCGAACAGATAGTCCCCTGTATACATCGCAATACGATCTCCCCATTTTGCATTCACAGTCGCACTGCCGCGTCGTAAAAATGCAGCATCAATAACATCATCGTGAACAAGAGAAGCCATATGAATAAGTTCTAACGCAACAGCAACATGCTTAATTGCATCTAACTTATAATCTCCAAATTTCCCTGCAAGCAACACAAATACAGGACGAATTCGCTTCCCACCAGCTTCAATAAGCTGTAATGCTGCCTCTTCTACTAATGGCTGTTCAGAAGCGACTGTCTTTTTTAATTCTTTTTCTATCACATTAATATCCGAGCGTAAAAAAGAGTACATAAGTTGTAACTTCATATTGTTCACCTTAACCTAAAACTTCTTTTTTCTATTTTGATTCTGGTTTAATACCTAAATGCATCGCTGCTACCCCAAAAGTAAATGGTTTTACTTGCACACGTTCAAGTCCAGCTTGCTCAAACATTTGAGCCAGTTCTTTCATCCCTGGGAACGTACTAGCAGATTCTTGAAGCCATGAATATTCTTTATAACTTTTCGCAAACATCTTTCCAAATAACGGCATGATATATTTAAAGTATAAAATATACCCTTGTCGAAAACCAATCATTGTTGGTTGAGATGTTTCTAAACAGATTACTTTTCCACCTGGTTTTACTACACGTGTCATTTCTTTTAATACGTGCATATAATCCGGTACGTTACGTAAACCAAACCCAATCGTCACATAATCAAACGTATTATCTTCAAATGGAAGTTCCATTGCATTCCCATGTAGAAGTTCTACTTGTTTTAATTGTAACGCCTCTACCTTTTGCTTACCGACAGATAACATATTTTCACTGAAGTCTAAGCCAACAACCTTTCCTTGTTCACCTACCGCTCCAGCTAGCGCAATTGTCCAATCTGCGGTTCCACAGCATACATCAAGCGCTTGACTGCCTGGTTGTACATCCATAATTCGCATCGTTTCTTTACGCCACGCTTTATGTCTTTGAAAACTAATTACAGAATTCATCACATCGTATTTATCAGAAATCTTTTCAAATACGTCATGTACTCTTTCTTCTTTTGATTGTTGCATGCTCGTACCTTCTTCCAATGTAAAATTGCTTATGTCTTCTATTTATCCCTTAACACAGAATTTATTTCATTAATGTCTATGTGATTTTCTAAAAATTGTTTTTCTTTCTTTCTCAATTCCATCATCCAACTATTAATCACTACTTCTGCTTTATCCCCTAAAGCATCTTGCATCGCTTGAAAAACAGGTGAATGTTGTTTATCAGCATACAATTGAATTTCTTTTTGAAGACGATTTCCACCTAATACGTATGTGATAAATGGCTTCCAATGTGATAAATGAAAATGATCACATGTTTTTTGAAGGAGCGCAGACTCAATCGTTACTACGCTTTTCATTATGTCATCCGTCGTTTCATGCGCTTTTTGGTATAACATAATTTTGTGTTCATTTATCTCTTTAATTCCTTCAGCAAGTGCACGAATTAAAACAATATCACGATTCATAGACAATAAATAATAATATAGTCCACTATAGTAATCGCCTGCAAGTACTGTTAATTGACGACATTTATGCGATTCAATCGCTTCCTCGCCTGCTTTATTTGATACCTTTTCATGCGTATCAAGCGCAATTTGCACAAGCATAATCGTTACTACGTAATGCTCAATTTGTTCTATATGTAAGTTTGCACTCTTTAAAGCACCATATAACAATGCTATCTTTTCTTCATCAATAAATGGTTCTTCAATATAGTTTATAAAATAAGGATGGCGTAATTTCTCCATCAATTTCTCTTTTATACCCGCATACCCTCCGTAGATGTCACACACAAAAAATCACCCTTGTTTTCTAATTCATAAAACTTATTATAACACATACACTCTATTTTCTATAACCAAAACTTGGCTACACCTACCATTCATGTAAGCAATTTTTCTAATCTCACTCTGTCTAGCTAAAACTATATCATTTATTTACTAAAAAAAAAAAGAAAAGCAGTTTCCCGCTTTTCTTTACTTCGTTTTAATAAACGATAAAATTTCACTGCGCGCTGCAGCATCATTTTCAAGCACACCACGCACTGCTGTCGTTACTGTTTTCGCACCTGGTTTTTTCACACCACGCATCGTCATACACATATGTTCTGCTTCTACTACTACCATTACACCATGAGGCTCTAGTACTTCCATAATAGAGTTCGCTACTGTTGATGTAATACGTTCTTGCAGTTGTGGACGACGTGCAATTGTATCTACAGTACGAGCTAATTTACTTAACCCTGTCACCTTTCCACCTTGCGGAATATATGCAACGTGAGCAACTCCATAGAATGGAACTAAATGATGCTCACACATCGAATAAAATGGTATATCTTTTACTAGTACAAGCTCTTCGTGATCTTCTCCGAATACTTTATGCAAATGCTCTTTCGGATCTTCATGCATACCTGAGAACACTTCTGCGTACATTTTTGCAACACGTTTTGGTGTATCAAGTACTCCCTCACGATTTGGATCATCCCCAATCGCCTCTAAAATAAGGCGTACTGCATGTTCAATTTGTTCTAAATTAACTTTTGCCATCCGCTAGCCCTCCCGAAAACCTAAAAGTGATACGAACACATTCTAGCATATTTATGTTTTTAAAAGCAAAAAGAAGAGTTCCCAAAAAGGAAACTCTTCTTCCCTGTTAATATGTAAGGATTATTTAACCGCATCTTTTAACGCTTTACCAGGTTTGAATGCAGGTACTTTACTTGCAGCGATTTCAATCTCCTCACCTGTTTGTGGGTTACGACCTTTACGAGCCGCACGCTCACGAACTTCGAAGTTACCGAATCCGATCAGTTGTACTTTATCACCTTGTTTTAAAGCTTCTAAGATAGAATCAAAAACAGCGTCTACTGCTTTTGTTGCGTCCTTTTTAGAAAGGGAACTTGCTTCTGCAACAGCATTGATTAAATCTGTCTTGTTCATGCCATTCACCTCCTCCCAAAGATAAGACTGTATAATGATCATAAAATGAGTCTTACTTTCATTTGTAGGCAATTTTTACAAATTCTATACTACAAAGATGTAGATAAATCATTATCAACGCCTATATTATACGATTCTCCTTTATAATTCAATATTTTTAAGGAAATTGTTACTGTGAAAATGTGAAAATCTGATGAAACTTGACAATTTACAACAATGTATTAGATAATGACTGTTTATTTTTCTATTTTATAATCAAAAAAAACAAAAAATCCCTCTACAATGAGAGGGATTTTTCTTATAGTATAATCGCAATTAATCCGCCAGATCCTTCATTAATAATTCTTTCTAGCGTTTCTTTTAATTTATATCTAGCGTTTTCTGGCATTAAGGATAATTTCGCTTGAATTCCTTCTCGAACAATTGAGCTAAGCGAACGTCCAAATATATCAGAATTCCAAATTGATAACGGGTCATCTTCAAAATCTTGCATTAAATAACGAACTAATTCTTCACTTTGCTTTTCAGTACCAATGATCGGTTCAAACGTTGACTCTACATCTACTTTAATCATATGAATGGATGGCGCTACCGCTTTTAACTTCACACCAAACCTTGAACCGTGACGAATAATTTCTGGCTCATCTAAGCTCATATCTGCTAGCGCAGGCGCTGCTACACCATATCCTGTTTGCTTAACCATACGCAGTGCGTCTGCGACTTGGTCGTATTCTGTTTTCGCATGAGATAAATCGAGCATAAGCTTCAATAAATGATCTTTCCCCCGAATTTCTACCCCTACTACTTCTTTTAAAATCTGATCATATAATTCATCTGGCGCATATAAATCAATCTCCGCCACACCTTGCCCCATATCAATGCCAGCTAAGCTCGCTCGATCAATAAATTCATATTGACTAAACTGCCAAACAACCCGATCCACATCACGAAGACGTTTTATATCCTTCACAGTTTCTTGAACTGCTTCTTGATAACTTTGACGCAACCAATGCCCTTCATTTAGCACCATTACCCAGCTCGGAAGGTTCACATTCACTTCTAATACAGGGAATTCAAATAGCGCTTCACGAAGTACATTATATACATCTGTTTCTCTTAAACTCTCCACACTCATTGCAATAACCGGGATATCATATTCTTCTGATAAACTTTGGCGTAATTGCTCTGTATCTGGATGATACGGCTGTACCGTATTAATTATCATAATGAAAGGTTTTCCTACTTCTTTCAATTCATTTACAACGCGTTCTTCTGCCTCTATATAATCTCTTCTTGGAATTTCACCAATTGTTCCATCTGTTGTAATTACAACACCAATTGTTGAATGTTCTTGAATTACTTTACGCGTGCCGATTTCTGCAGCTTCATGGAATGGAATAGGTTCTTCATACCAAGGGGTATTAATCATGCGCGGGCCATTCTCATCTTCATAGCCCTTCGCTCCTGGAACCGTATATCCAACACAATCTACTAATCGAATATTCACTTCAAGTCCTTCATCTACTTCGATAGAAACCGCTTGGTTTGGAACAAACTTCGGTTCCGTCGTCATAATTGTACGACCAGCAGCACTTTGAGGCAATTCATCCTGCGCTCTTTGACGGTCAGACTCATTCTCAATATTTGGAATAACTACAAGTTCCATAAATTTTTTAATGAATGTTGATTTCCCTGTTCGAACAGCTCCTACAACTCCAAAATAAATATCACCGCCTGTTCGTTCTGCAATATCTTTAAAAATATCTACCTTTTCCAAGTGATTCCCTCCCTCAAAATTTTTGGGAATAATTCCGCGTTTATAGTCAACTAATACCTTCTCTAACGTTGCCTATAATATCTGATATAATATAATGGTATTCTAGAAGTTCGGACAATATATCATATAATTTTGTCCAATTTCATATGACTATTAAAAAATATCTTTTGTTTGCATCGTAAGTTGTATAACATAAAAAACCTTTCTTCTAGAACTTATTCACTAAAAGAAAGGTTCATGACTTATGATTTTAAAAAAATTGGTTCTCCGTCCTTTACTGTGTACGGTAAAGAATAAGCTGGTACAAACGGGGAACCTTTCGAAAGTATATTTCGAATATCTTCTCCCTCCGTAAACTGCCCTTCATTTTTTTTCAAAGCGTCATATAAGTCGATTCTATAATCAACAAAAACTTCTCCTTTTTCATTAATTACAAAAGGAAGTCCTTTACCAGAATATGGACTTGTCACTTGTGGCACATCTTTATATCCTAGTTTTTTAAAATCCAATTCATATACACCATCTGAAATTACTTTTTTAAAAGGTGGATATTGATGTTCATCACGATACATCCTAAGCTTTAAAGATAGTTCCTGAATTTGTTCAGCCATCCTAACATCAATTAACTTTACTGTTGGATTTGTTTCAACGTCTATTAATACGTATTGATATACTCCTCCACTTTCATATGCATTCCCTGGTGCTTCTTGTATGTAACGCGGGGCAATCTGTTGAAAGTCGATTGGATACTTTTGATAAATAGGTGTACTCATATCCCTCGTCTTAATTGGCAATATCCCATCATTTTGCTCCTTAAATGTCACAACAGCTTTTTGAACAACCTGTAGCTGATCTTCATAAGGAACCGCATTTTGCTTCATATTTTCTTTCGGATACAGACACCCCGTTAAAAGGCTCATACAACAAAATATTAAAATAATATGGACTTTTTTCACTAGCATCACCTTTTCATACTAATATAACTTGCTCCGTATGTAGTATTTTCGAGACCATTCCATTTACTGCTGTACAGGTCCACTAAATACAACAAGAAAAATAACAATTCCTGACACAACCATAAGGGTGTACGCTACTAACGCTGTAATCCCTTTCAATAATTTATTCTGTATTTTATGTCTACTTAATAAAATAAAACTTACTGCAAAAAACATAAATCCAATTGCCCCTAAAGCCAACCACATTTTCATAAGCCCTTCTGACATATACACACCCCTTTTTATTAATCTATTTTTATACTATTTTAACAAATTAAAATCTTTAAACAAATACAAAAAGAACATTTTACTACAAATTACGAATATGTAACTTTAATCAATAGGTTTTTCAGCATTTTCCACTAATCTAGATAAAAATAAAACCGAAGCGATTGTATCTCTCGCTTCGGTTGACCAAATATGCCCAAAAACAGCTCTATTCCCATTCTTTCATGGCTATCATATGCAATCTACAAACTCTTTGTTTCTCATAATTTATTTTTTAAACATTTTGCTTAACGAGCCAAAATCTGCTGGCATATTATTATTAATAATCGCTTTTACAATTTGATCCTCTTGCTCTTTCGGCACTTCACGTCCCGCCATAAGAGCCACTTGATGAATTAATTGACGAAGTACAGTTTCATCACGTAAATTCGCATTTTGCACGGATGACGCTAATTTAAAAATATCCTCTTTATTTACTTTCGCTTCCTTCTCAATATTATTAAAAATGTTATTATCCATTCTTTTCACCCTCTCCTCAAGTTACTCTTCATCCTATGCAAAAATAAAAAAATGGTGAAAAGACCCATAAAATAAAAAAGCGACAGAAGTACAAATGTACTTCTGTCGCTTTTCTTTACAGTAAGTCAGGTATAGCTTCCACTTCATGTTTTCGAACACGTCCCATCAATGAGCCTACCGCATCTTTTACGTTATTCCCATTGAACAGCACGTCATATAAAGCAGCTGTAATCGGCATTTCAACTTCCATTTTCTCTGCCAATTCATGAGCAGCTTTCGTTGTTCTTACACCTTCCACAACCATACCCATGCTTTCTAACACTTCTTCTAAAGAATGTCCTTTTCCAAGCATATTTCCAGCGCGCCAATTTCGGCTATGAACACTTGTACAAGTTACAATTAAGTCTCCCATACCGGTTAGACCAGCAAACGTTAACGGATTCCCGCCCATTTTTCTTCCTAAACGAGCAATCTCTGTTAAACCACGTGTCATCAATGCCGCTTTTGCATTATCACCTAATCCAAGACCATCAGTTATACCAGCAGCTAATGCGATAATATTTTTTAACGCACCACCAAGTTCAACTCCAACGATATCTGGATTTGTGTATACACGGAAATAACTATTCATAAATAAATCTTGTACTTCCTCAGCCGCTTCCATACGCTTTGCTGCAGACGTAACTGTTGTCGCTTGTCGTAAACCAACTTCTTCAGCATGACTCGGTCCAGACAATACAACAACATCTTTAATTAAGTTCTCTGGAATTTCTTCCTCGATCACTTCCGAAATACGTTTTGACGTACCAGGTTCAATCCCTTTACTCGCATGAATCCAAGTAATCGGTTCTGTAACAATTTCTTTCATCTCTTGTAATACATCTCTGTACGCTTTCGTCGGTACTACTAGCAGTACTGTATTTACATCTACTAATGCTTCTTCTAAAGAAGAGTAGGCTACGATTGTGCTTGGCAATGTAATGCCTGGGAGATATCGACTATTCTCATGTTTCGTATTCATTTCATCCATAAGTTCTGAGCGATTTCCCCAAATACGTACATCATGTCCATTGTCAGCTAATACCATCGCTAACGCTGTTCCCCAGCTACCTGCTCCTACTACTGTGATTTTTGTCATAAAATCACATCCTCTCCATTAGTCTCTTGCTCGAGCAATAATGTGAATCGGCGTTCCTACAAAACCGAACGCTTCACGTAAACGATTCTTTAAGAAGCGCTCATATGAAAAGTGCATTAATTCTGTATCGTTTACAAACACAACAAATGTCGGTGGTTTTACCGCAACCTGTGTCGCATAGAAGATTTTCAGACGGCTACCATTATGAGTCGGTGTTGGATTCATCGCTACCGCATCCATAATTACATCGTTTAATACGTTTGTTTGTACACGGATACTATGGCTTTCATTTACCTCATTGATAACCGGTAATAACGTTTGTGTACGTTTTTTCGTTTTTGCAGATAAGAATACAATCGGTGCATAATCCAAGAATTGGAAATGAGCACGAATATTTTCTTCAAATGCTTTCATTGTTTTTTCATCTTTTTTCACTGCATCCCATTTGTTTACAACGATAATAACAGCTCGTCCTGAATCATGAGCATATCCAGCGATTTTTTTATCTTGCTCAATAATTCCTTCTTCTCCGTCTAAAACAACTAAAACAACGTCAGAACGTTCAATCGCTCTAAGTGCACGAAGTACACTATACTTTTCTGTACTTTCATATACTTTTCCTTTTTTACGCATACCAGCTGTATCAATGATTACATAATCTTGATCATCTTTACTATATGGTGTATCGACAGCATCACGCGTCGTTCCTGCGATATTACTTACAATTACACGTTCTTGACCAAGAAGTGCATTTACAAGCGATGATTTCCCTACATTTGGACGTCCAATTAAAGAGAAACGGATTGTTTCATCGTCATACGCCTCTTCTTCAATCTTTGGAAAATGATTTGCAGCTTCATCTAACAAATCACCAAGTCCTAAACCGTGTGTACCTGAAATCGGGAATGGCTCGCCAAATCCTAATGAATAAAAATCATAAATATCACTACGCATTTCTGGATTATCAACCTTATTTACCGCAAGTACAATTGGTTTTTTAGAACGATACAAAATTTTAGCAACTTCTTCATCCGCTGCAGTTACACCATCGCGACCATTCGTCATAAAAATGATAACATCTGCTTCATCAATCGCAACTTCCGCCTGTTGACGAATTTGTGTCAAGAACGGCTCGTCTCCAATATCAATTCCACCTGTATCAATAATGTTAAACTCATGATTTAACCATTCTCCCGCACTATAAATACGGTCTCGAGTTATACCTGGGATATCTTCTACGATTGAAACTCTTTCTCCAACTATTCTATTGAAAATAGTAGATTTTCCTACGTTCGGGCGGCCTACTATTGCTATTACTGGTTTCGGCATATACTTTCATCCTTTCAACTTGCTTCTGTTTATTATGTAAAAAACCCTTCTTTGTGCAAGAAGGGATTTGCATTCCAGAATATTTCTCAACGTATCAAAACACCTCACATTATAACACACGTTCCTAATGTTTCACAATAATATATACATTCTCTTGTAAGCGATGCGCAATACCATCTAAAATTGCCTCTAAATTATTTGCAACAAATTCTAGTTCCTCCATCGACTCACAAACAAATAAAGGAGCACCACCTGCAAATTTTTCCGGCGCTGTTGTAATAACTGCCAGGATAACGCTTTCTAACATCATCTCTTATCTCCCCTTCCTTTCGGGGCTTCCGATGACATATGGACGGCACTTTCTAACGTTGGTACATTTCCTATAACACTTATCGCTTTCTCTGCATCTTGATCTTGCGGTAAGACAAAAATTCCAACCCTACCATCCTCTAAATCACGCTTTGCTAACGGTACAAGCGCTGGTGTACCAGAATCTCTATAAATCCCTAGCGCCACCGAAACATCGTGTAAAACAGCTTGCCGTTGCCCTAAATTTGAGATTGTCACCATCGCATCAATTGATTTCGGTTTTAAAATAAACCCCATGCCATATTTCATAATCTCTTCTTGCCTCGCCGGCAATCCAATATTCATAATATAAATATTATCAATATACAGTCCTGCCCCTTCAAAACGAAGGGGCACGTGCTCAATTTCAACAAGATCATGTAGCCTTTTTCCAGACATTAATTTTTTCGCAATAAAAAATGCGATTATAGCCATAATTACTCCCGCAATCCATGAACGGAACCCTATATACGCAAATGTCGTTGCAAACGACGTTAACATCGCCAAATAGTTGCGACTTTCAAAAACCAATGCAATTCCTTCAATATATGTATTTCCACGCGGTACGAGCTCATATCCATCTAATTGTTGAAGCGTGTTTCTTTCCATATTACGTACATCACGAAATTGTGTTGCCGCTAACGTAAGAAATGTAATGGCAGAAAAATCTTTTTTCAAAATAGACGGGATTGCAATCGCTCCTAAAGCAGCTGCAATTAACCCCATTGCAATATGAATAATTTTCCCATGCAGCCTCGTCGGATATTGCCGCGTATCCGTCCGAAGCATTAACACTCTTGTAACTGTCCCCGCTATTACGCCGCATAAAATGGCTGATGTATATTCAGTCATGCATTACCCTCGCCTTTCTTTTACGTGTTTTTCTCTTAAACTGTTCCATGTATACTGATGCTTTTGCAATCCAAAACAATACTGCCATGAATAATGTAGAAACGGCGACGATATCAAAAAATGCTAAACTACCGTAATCATATGGAAAATTCAATTTCCGAAAAATAAATGTCACTAGCAACTCTCCTTGTAACATCCCTACATATAGGGAACATAATCGTAATATGCGATCCCCATGCAATAACACCGATGCATACACAAGAGCACTACTTAGCAGAAACACTCTATCCACCACAATCCAAATCGGATCATATATTTCTAACAAATGAAAACTTGTATATAACATTGCAATAATAAGTGCCGAAAGTAAGCTATATAATTTTTTCCAAACAGAATATAGCGTAATTCCTATAAAAGAAATAATACAAAGTAGAAGAGCATTTACTGATACCACGAATGAGGCAATCGTTACATGTAACGGAGAGCAAATTATAAAAATCATTATACAAGCGCCTAACTTCCACCGAATAGGGTCCTTTTTCATAAAAAAGGTTACGATGATCCACCCTATCCAAGCTACAAAATAAAAAGTACTTCCATCCATCAACTTCACCTCCTATGTTTTCCATTATGGGAACTTTTTATGAAAGTTAATCCACTTTATTTACGCATAGTTTTTTCTTATAACAGCAACACTTTTAACAAGGAGGTGTTATTTATTATGGGTAAAGATCGCCAAGAACGAAAACTACGAGAATCACGCCGCGTTGAATCTGATCGTAATCAATCACTACAATATCCAGGTGCAACTGGACTTGATACACCAGAGCAGGCTCGAAAACAAAACCAGCACTAATTAATACAAAAAGACGGTTTCGATGTTGTACGAAACCGTCTTTTGCATAATCATTTTAATGATTTTTATTTATATTGAAATAATATTTTGTGTACTATATCCTCCTATCACTTCTTTTACCCCCACCTATTTCCCTTATAAAAGCAAGTCCTCTCAAAAATCCAGTAACTAATCATCTTCATTTTTTAACCTTTTTTCAATTACAATTTTTATAAAATACCAATTCCATTCTCCACTTTATATTACGAGAAAGAAAAGAAAACAAAAAATCAACCGAACGGTTGATTTTTTATCTCCTACTATAATGCGCAGTATCAATACCACGCTGCATTAACCAATGATATGTTTCACCTTTTACAACAAGAGGTACAGATTGCAACTCTTCTATCGTCTTCGCACCAAGAGCTGTCATAATAAATTTCAAATCTGTATGTAGAAGCTCAATTTCATCCACTAATTTCTCGATACCATCTTGCATTAAAATACGTAAAAAGTAACCAGCAAACGCAGTTGTATTCGCCCCTAATGCGATTGCTTTCGCTACGTCAAGCGCTGTCTGTATACCCCCTGATGCAATAAAAGAGAGGTTATTATTTGTAGAGGTTGCTTCAATAATCGAGGTTGCTGTTTGTATGCCCCAGTTATTAAAATAAGAAAGCATTCGCTGTCTTCTTTCATTTTCAACAGCAGCAAAATTCGTACCACCTTGCCCACCAATATCAATTGCCGTTACACCTACGTTCGCTAACTGTTGCATTGTTTCCTTACTCATCCCAAATCCAACTTCTTTTACAATGACAGGAACTTTACTATTTAAAACAATTTTCTCAATACGCTGAAGTACGCCAGTAAAATCACGGTCTCCTTCTGGCATCGTTAACTCTTGTATGACATTTAAATGAATTTGCAATGCATTCGCTTCAATCATATCAACGGCACGCTCTGCCTGCTCGATAGTTGCCTCACTACCTAAATTAGCAAAGAAAATACCATTTGGGTTTACCTTTCTGATCACCTTATAAGAAGCAGCCTCACTTTCATCTTTTAACGCCGCCATTTGCGAACCTACAGCCATAGCAAGGTTATGTTGTTTCGCTACATATGCTAATTGCTCATTGATATGTAACGTTTTCTCTCCTCCACCACCAGTCATCGCATTGATAAAAATCGGCGAACTTAGTGAAAGTTCGCCGATTTTTGTTTCACATGTTATTGTGTCATAATTTGAATTTGGCAAGCTTTGATGCACAAAATCAATATCATGAAAGCCATGCGTACGAGACTGACCAGTAGAAAGAGCGTATTCAATATGATCTAATTTACGTTTTGCCCTTACCACTTGTACCCCTCATTATTTCTTTAATTTTTTCAGTTGTTCACCAATAATATCACTTAATTGGAAAGTAGCAGAATCAGCATTTGGCTCATACTGACTATAATCTTCAATTACATTATTTTCCTCAAGCGCTTCTTTTATACTTAAAGAAATACGTTTCTCTGCTGCGTGAACTTCAAGTACTTTCACTTTTACTTCTTGTCCCATTTCCAATACTTCATTCGGATTTTTCACGTGACGATTTGCAATTTGAGATACGTGTACAAGTCCTTCAACGCCAGGTAAAATCTCAACGAATGCACCAAATGTAACAAGGCGTTTTACTACGCCCTCACGAATATCTCCAGCTTTTATTTCGCCAGCAACGTTTTCCCAAGGTCCTGGTTGAGCTGCTTTAATCGATAAAGAAATACGTTGTGTATCAGCATCAACAGATAACACCTTTACCTTAACCTTTTGACCTTGCTCTAAAACTTCAGAAGGTTGCTCTACACGTTCGTGTGAAATTTGTGAAATGTGAACTAAACCGTCCACGCCACCAACGTTAACGAAAGCACCAAAGTCAGTTAATCGTTGCACTGTTCCTTCAACAACGTCCCCTTCTTTTAATGAAGAAATTGCTTCTTTTTTCTTAGAATCTAGTTCTAATTCTACTACCGCTTTATGCGAAAGGATTACACGATTTTTTTCACGGTCTAATTCAACAATTTTCACCGCTAACGTTTTACCTTTATAGTCAGTAAAGTCTTCTACATAATGTACTTCTACAAGTGAAGCTGGGATAAAACCGCGAACCCCAAGATCCACAACTAATCCGCCATTCACAATATCTTTTACAGTAACATCAAACACATGACCAGAAGTAAATTTCTCTTGTAATTCTACCCATGCTTTTTCTGCATCAACGGCACGTTTAGACAAGACAAGATCATCTTCTTCTAATTTAATAATTTTCAACTCTAGTGTTTGATCTAATTCTACAACATCGCTTGCTTTTTCAATATGAACGTTAGCTAATTCACTAATTGGAATTACGCCATCTGTTTTGTATCCAACATTTACAAGCACTTGTTTCTCTTCAACTTTCGTTACAGAACCTGTAACAACGTCACCAACTTGTAATTCTTTTGAATCCATAACTTCTTCATTCATTTTCTCTACCATGGAAATACCTCCCTACAGAATTGACAAAGCATTTTTTATGTATATACGAAATGAAAACAAAGTTTTCATTTGCATGTTTAAGAATTTCTCATCACATACTTTTTTCAATACCATTCATAAGAAAATATATTAAACCTATATAAATAGTATACAGCAAAACCAGCTTGAAAAAAGTATGTTTTGAAATATAATAGCGAATATATTCTGACAGTTTTATTCCTCTTTAACTAACTTCTTACAAATCAGCTCATTTGTCAAGGAAAGAGACTCACAATTCACGTATCCTTTACATTTCTATTTAAACAAAAAAGAAAGGGGATCATCCCCTTTCTTTATTTCGCAAACACTCCTGAAACAATACTCATAATTTTTTGGACAACTTCTTCAATTGATAAAGAAGTCGTATCTAATTCCAATGCATCATCAGCCTTTTTTAGTGGAGAAACTTCGCGTTCTGAATCTAATTTATCACGCTGAGCAATTTCTTCTTTTAGCTGCTCTAAATTAGAATCGAAACCTTTATTTAAATTTTCTAAATGTCTTCTTTCCGCTCTTTCTTCAACAGAAGCAAGCATAAAGATTTTCACTTCAGCATCCGGTAATACATGTGTACCAATATCACGGCCGTCCATTACAACGCCGCCTTTTTTCGCTAAATCTTGCTGACGGCGTACCATTTCTTCACGAACAAGGCGATGCTTTGCTACAATAGATACTCGATTCGTCACATCAGGTGTACGAATTACTTCAGAAACATCTTGTCCATTTAAAAATACAAGCTGTGTATTTTCTCCTTGCTGAAATTCAATATTTACATTCCTTACAACTTCCATTAACTGCTCTTCATTTTCAATATCTACTTTTTGTTCAAGGGCTGCATATGTAAGCGTACGGTACATTGCGCCTGTATCAATATAAACGTAAGAAAGTTCCTTCGCAACAACTTTTGCCACTGTACTTTTACCAGCAGCTGCTGGACCATCTATAGCAATTGAAATTCGTTTATCCATTGTAACACCTCATTTTTTCACTTATAAAACAAAACGAAAAGCAGGTGTTCACCCTGCTTCTTCTCATTTGCTTCACGTCATTAAATCCTCAATTATTGTAGCATAATCCTTCATAGAAGAAAATGAAAACTACCTATTCACCTGTAAGATTTCCGCTTTGTCTTTTACCATGACACCTTCATAATAAACAATTTTAGATAAATATTTCACTGATGACTTATGTATAAATAACAATTGCACAACAGAAAGACAAATAAATTGTATTATTAATATACGAATAAAAATTCTCTCCATCTTTTCCACCGTAATTGCTCCCTCCTATACTATATTTACACATCTCGTTTCGTAATTTTATACATCGTACATATAGCAGTTAATTTTATTGTCATTTGCGAGGCATACTTTTATACATTTCCATTGTCGAATTTACTAAAAACATGTTATGTTCTAAATGTATTTTTTACTTGAAAGGGGTATAAGAATTGAAAAGAATCCTAGTTTTACACACAGGTGGAACAATTGCAATGGAGGAGGATAAAGAAACTGGAGTCGTACAACCAGGTGAAAAAAATCCTCTTTTAAAATTCATTCCTGATTTAGAAGGCGATGTTGATTTAATCGTTGAAGATGTGTTCCATTTACCATCTCCCCATATGACACCGAGCGAAATGTTACAATTACAAGTCATCATTGATGAAAGAGTAAAACAAGACAACATTCATGGCGTAGTCATTACGCATGGTACTGATACATTAGAAGAAACAGCCTATTTCTTAGATTTAACAGTACAAGCAACTATTCCGATCGTTGTGACAGGTGCAATGCGCTCTAGCAATGAATTAGGTGCTGACGGCCTATATAACTTCTTATCAGCTGTAAAGGTTGCTAGTTGTGATGAAGCTGCAGAAAAAGGTGTTTTAGTCGTATTAAATGACGAAATTCATTGCGCTACAAATGTAACGAAAACACATACAAGTAATGTCGCAACATTCCAAAGCCCACAATACGGACCAATTGGAATGGTAACAAAACGCGGCGTTGTCTTCCATCACGCTTTAGTACATCATGAAACATATACGATAAACACAGTGTCTAAAAATGTAGTTGTTCTAAAAGCATATGCTGGCATGGATGATACATTATTAGCAGCAATCGAAAATCTTCCTGTAGACGGTATTGTTATCGAAGCGCTCGGACAAGGTAATCTACCTCCAAGAACACTTCCTAGTCTAGAACGATTATTAAATAAAGGTATTCCTGTCGTATTAGTTTCTCGCTGTTTCAACGGTATCGTTCAAGACGTATATTCGTATGAAGGTGGCGGTAAACACTTAAAAGATATGGGCGTTGTATTCACATACGGCTTAAATGCACAAAAAGCACGTATTAAATTACTTGTCGCATTAGAGAATACAAATTCTCATGAATCCATTCAAAATATGTTTATGCACGAATAAAAAGGAGTTGTCGAGATTTTCTCGACAACTCCTTTTTATTTTTCTCTTGATGCAATGGTTTGCGCAATCGCATCTCCATGAAATCTACCGTTCTCGATAAATATTTCATTTGCATTATTTCCAGCAGCAATGACACCTGCAATGAAAATATTTTCAGCATTCGTTTCCATTCTATCCTCTGTATAAATTGGACGTCCTGTTTCTTCATCAATCTGAACACCCATCTTCGTTAAGAAGCTATGATCAGGATGATAACCAGTCATCGCAAATACAAAATCGTTTTGGATTGTATAAACTTCACCATCAACTGTAAACGTTAATGTATGCTCAGTAATTTCTTTCACATGAGCCCCGAAATGCATTTGAATTGTACCGTTTCGTACTAACGCCTCAAATTCCGGCAAAATCCAAGGCTTTATGCTTGGCGAATACTCAATTCCACGATACAGTACCGTTACACGCGCACCAGCTTTAACAAGTTCTAATGCGGCATCTACACTCGAATTTTTCCCACCTATAACTACTACGTCTCGATCAAAATAAGGATGCCCCTCTTTAAAATAGTGAGCTACTTTCTTCAATCCCTCACCTGGAACATTCATATAATTTGGATTATCATAATATCCAGTTGCTACAACAATATATTTCGCTATATATGTTTCTTTACTTCCGTCACACTTTGTCGTCTCAACTTGAAAAACTCCTCCATCTTTTTGAACTTTCTCCACTCGCTCAAAAGCATTTACACGTACAGATTTACGTTTTACTACTTCACGATAATACGCAAGCGCTTGATTTCGAACTGGCTTACGATTTTCTGTAATAAAAGCTACATCACCAATTTCTAATTTTTCACTAGAAGAGAAAAATGTTTGATGAGTTGGATAATTATAAATGGCATTTACAATGTTTCCTTTTTCAATTACTAACGGATTTATCCCTACCTTTTGCAACGAAATCGCTGCCGCTAATCCGCACGGACCGCCTCCGATTATAATAACTGTTTCTTTCTGCATACTCGTCCACTCCTAGTCTTCTACCAATACACTATTTATAAAAACAAGAAAAAACCTACTTACAGCAGTAGGTACCTATCTTTATTGTATTCATTTTTCATATATTTGTCATCTAAACGAAACGTACATCCGATAGACATCTGCTAAAAACTGCTGAAATTTAATACCTTGTTTCCCTAATACATTCTCAGGATCAATCTTTCTAGCTGGATCAAGCGTTTTATGTGACACGATATCTTTTTTCGGATTTAAGCCAAAGTTTTGGCATAAATACGCATGATACCATGTAAAACGATTATATGCTTCCCAAAAGTTAACATCACCGCCATAACAAAGTTCCACTCCAATGGCCGCCTTATTCGCGTCATAGCCGTATAAGTCATTATCCGTCGGCACACCATATCGAACATGATACGCAACTTCATTTATAGGAATAATCTCCAATATTGTTTTATCATCTATAAATGTATGCGCCGAAGCTTTCGGTTGTAATTCATTAAAGTAATCTCGATTTCCTATCGCATTGCTTCCTGGATTCCCCGTATCATGGCTTACAATAAATCTCACTTTAGTCAGAGGAATCCCCGGCCGTGAACTTCCATATCCAATATAGTTGCGTTCTATAGGAAACATCGCCATTGCTACCAACTCCCGCTCTAGAAGATTACCTTACTTCCTTATATATGTATTCGGTAGCAACGTCCTTATCGCATATTTCTTACACGAAGAGAAAATCGAAAATATTTGAAGTGAACACCATAAACAACAAGATACTTACAGCCACTCCATAAAAACCGTAAAACCAAACACAATCTTCTTTCGTATCTAAACCGAAAAATTTATTTACCGATTGTAATAATGTGCCACGCTTGCTTTGTTTGTTTCGTAATACTTCCACTCGCTCTACAACATCTGCTGGCATCATAAATCTTTGGTCTACTGTCATTTTCATCATTTATCTCTCCTTAAAATCATTTCCGTTTTGTTTATCTAAGGAGAGTATAGCACGTTTGTTCGTATAGAACAAGCGTTCTTTTTTTATTTTTATTTTATTTTTCAGCAAGCCAAGTAAAAATTGAGATTACAACGGCAATAATCGGCCCTACTACAACCACACCAAATATCAAAAACAGTAGCCCTTCCCCGAACATTCTAACGGTACTTACTTTTCGAGCTTTCATCGTTCTTGCAAGTTCTCCCTCTAACCTCTTAACCTTTTCTTCTAATTGTTCTACTCGTTCCAGCATTTCATTCTCCATATATAACACCTCATTTAATACTTCAACAAAAAAACGTGATTCCCTCGAAAGGAAATCACGTTTTCTCAAGATATAATATTTTATACCCAACCTCTGAAGCGGCTTGCTTCAGCCATTTTACGAACACCAACCATGTACGCCGCTAAGCGCATGTTCACTTTACGAACTTGTGCTGTTTCATAAATAGAATCAAATGATCTTACCATTACTTTTTCTAAACGTTGTTCTACTTCTTCTTCAGTCCAGTAGTATCCTTGGTTATTTTGTACCCACTCAAAGTAAGATACTGTTACACCACCAGCACTTGCTAACACGTCTGGAACAAGTAAAATTCCGCGATCTGTTAAAATTTTAGTCGCTTCTAATGTTGTTGGACCATTTGCAGCTTCAACAACGATTTTCGCTTTAATATCATTAGCATTTTCTTCTGTAATTTGGTTCTCAATTGCAGCTGGAACTAAAATATCGCAATCAAGTTCTAACAATTCTTTATTTGAAATTGTATTGTTAAATAGCTTTGTTACTGTACCGAAGCTATCACGACGGTCTAATAAATAATCAATATCTAATCCGTTTGGATCATGTAACGCACCGTAAGCATCTGAGATTGCAATAACTTTCGCACCTGCATCATGCATAAATTTAGCTAAGAAGCTACCAGCATTACCGAACCCTTGGACAACAACGCGTGCACCCTTAATATCAATGCCACGTTTTTTCGCAGCTTCACGAATACAAATTGTTACACCTTTCGCTGTTGCTGTTTCACGGCCATGTGATCCACCTAATACAAGCGGTTTACCTGTAATAAATCCTGGTGAATTAAATTCATCAATACGGCTATACTCATCCATCATCCATGCCATAATTTGAGAGTTTGTGAATACATCTGGAGCTGGAATATCTTTCGTCGGACCTACGATTTGGCTAATTGCTCGTACATAACCGCGGCTTAATCTTTCTAACTCACGGAATGACATTTCACGTGGATCACAGATAATTCCACCCTTACCTCCACCATATGGTAAATCAACAATACCACATTTTAAACTCATCCAGATTGAAAGTGCTTTCACTTCATTTTCTGTTACATTCGGATGGAAGCGAATTCCACCTTTCGTTGGACCAACAGCATCATTATGTTGTGCACGATACCCTGTAAATATTTTAACAGTCCCGTCATCCATACGAACTGGTATTTTCACTGTCATCATACGAATTGGTTCTTTTAATAATTCATATACTTCGTTTGGATAACCCAATTTTTCTAACGCTTCACTAATAACAATTTGTGTTGAATTCAATAGTTCAAAATGTTGTTCCCTTTGTTGTTGTGTTTTTGTTTGAGTTCCCTTTTCGGCTACCATAGTAAGTAAACCCCCTGTAATTTCACTTGTTTAGTAAACCTTCATTGCCTAGTATACACCCTTAAATTTGGAATGCAATAGAAAACGCTAACAAATATATACAAACTATTTTCTGTTGCAAGCGTTTTCACTATTATTATAGTCCTTTTATTACTTTTAGAAAAGTAAAATACTTAAATATTTAAATATTTTTTATTTTACTCAAACATACTCCCATAAAACTGCATATTTTATTTTAAAAAAGTATGTTGGAGTATTTACAATCATCCCTTCCCTTATCCAAATAAAAACAAAACCTCAGCTATGTTGTATTAGCTGAGGTTTTGTTTTTTCACAAAGTAATTGTGTATTTGTTCTATCGCATTAAAATCCATTAATTCTTTACCGTACTCCATGATGCGATAAATAGTTGCGGTAGACGGATTACCGTATTCCGCTAAAATAGCTATAAAATCCGCCTTTAACAATTGAATTTGTTCCTCTTCTTCCATCCAAAGATAGAAGCGCTTATCCCACGTATATAGCTTTCCGCCAGTTACACCAAGGTTATATAAGCGATTCGACAGGTTAATTATGTCATCTAGCGTAGCAAACTCATATAATATATGCTCACTTTCATCTAGAGTCACTTGCATTTCAATAAACTCGTCACGAAACTCATCATCTGTATCCATTTCTTGATTTTCTTTCGTTACAATTACAACCATCCCTTGTGCTTGTAGAGAAAATACTTCAACTGCAATCGGACCATCTGCTTCAAATCCTAATTCCTTATTTGCTTCTTGCATCATATCACGAAATAATTGCTGTACTTTCGGCGCATTTCTCCATAAATCTTCTTTCGTTAATCCTCGTTCAGATAAATCATCAAATGTTAGAAAAATTTTTATCTTATTGTAATTTAATCGTTCCAGCCTCATCTCATACCCTCCCTACGTAACCAATGCATCTAATTTTTATTATATGAAATAGAAAATAGATGGTTCTTTTCGAACAACTATTCCGACATTTTTAACCATTCATCCCATTCTTCTTTTGTATCACCAATTAAGGTTGTTTCAATGTCCAACTGGTTTAGAACGCCTAGCTTTCCGATAAAGCCAACAGAAAGAGATTCCCTTTTTTCTTGTAATAAATTTATAAAGTTCATCGTCTTTTTCATTTCTTGTTCGTCAGCAAAAGATACAAATACATATTTCGGCTGTATTTCTTCTACCGCTGACAACATACCATCTTCAGCTAAGCTTGTCCTAATATATATCGCCTCATATCCTTTTAAGCGTAAATACGTTGAAAAAATAAATCCTTGCAATGCATTCTTTTCTAACACAATAACTTTGTGTAAAGAGGAAAACATTGAGGCATTGTGATACACCATTCCTAGACGCGTTTGTAAAAATGATAGTGCATATTGGAATTGCGCCATTGAAATCTCATTATTATTTTTTGACATTAATAAATTGTCTGTCACTCGAAGAACGATACTGGCAACAACCTTCTCTGTTGAATATATACTAAAAGCTTCGTTTAATAATGCAGTAATTGTAATTTCATCAAATTTTAACAAAGCTTGTAGCAAATCGTCCACTAAAACAACTTCTTTATCGAAAGGTATCTCTTTTTGAACTGTACTCTGCAAACGATTCTCTTCTAATAACTGAACTGCTTGTCCAATCATCATACCGGAAGAAACTTTTTCCATTAACCATTTTAAAATTTGAATATGTTCTTCTGTATATAAACGATGCCCAGCTTGATTCCGCTTTGGGGCAATAATTTGATATCGTCTTTCCCATGCACGAAGCGTACTCGGCTGAACTCCAATTATATTCGAAACAGCTTTTATATTATATTTTCCACTAAGAGTTGGCATCATTTCCCTCCGCACAATGTAATAATATGTGTTTGAGCAGGTGCTCGGAAACGAAGTGGTATCAATGTTGTTCCGTACCCATTACTAACAAAGAGAATGGTATTCAAATGGTTATATACGCCACCTTTTAAATATTTTTTAGATGGGAATAATCGGATTTGTCCCCCATGCGTATGTCCACTTAATACAAGTGAAATCTGCTCATTTCCAGACATCTTTTTTATTATATCAGGGTTGTGACTAACTAAGATACGAAAACCTTCTTCTTTACAATCCGCCAATGCCAAATCTAGACGATCACGGTGCAATCCAACATCATCTATACCGAGCAAACAAATTTTCTCTCCTAATTCAGACTCAAATACCACTCTTGTATTATCTAAAACTTTTACGTTATTTTCTAATAATAACGCATCTAATTCATGATATTCTATCTCATAATCATTGTTTCCCCACACAAAATATACAGGAGCTATCTCTCTTAACTTTTGAATATTCGCAGAGATTTTTGATAAAGAGACACCTTTCTCTGCTAAATCTCCTCCGATAATTACTAGATCTACTTTTCCTTTTACTTGTTCAATTAACAAATTCGAAATAACTCTTCTATGAATATCAGAAATAAAAAACACATTTACTTTTTGAAAACTTTTCGGAAATTCTTTAAATACTAAAGTATGTTCCAACACCGTATTACGCGTCGCTTCTTTATACATCACAAGAAGTAATAAAATCCCAATGCCTATGAGAGTACTGAATAATATAATCCATATCATATTTTTTACTCCCCTCCTCATAAAGATAATCCTAGGCTTTTATAACAAATTGTGATCGCTTAATTCACTAGCTCTCTTGCTTTGTGGATTTATCTTTTATCGGAATTTTTAATTCTTGCCCTGCACTCACTTCATCTTCTTGCAAGTTATTATACTTTTTAATGACTTCAATCCCATTTTCATCCGAAAAATATTGCTTCGCTATACTTTCTAAAGTTTCTCCCTCTTTCACAGTATGCGTTATCGCTTTTTCAGACTGTTTCTGTGAATCAGATTTAGCTGAATCAAAGAAGATTACTTCAAACGCACTTTTCCCGGCATTATTACTATCGCCCTTCACCTGAATATATTTATCCGTATACCACAAAATACTAATTGGCAGCAGAATGAATAGAAATGTTAAAACCCGGACGAAAATGTGATTTATTTTAAACTTTTGTTTTTTCTCTTTATTTCTATGAATTTCACTACGCGGCGGTAAACTTTCTTTTTCTTCCACTCGCTCAACTTCTAATTCCTCTTCAAAATCAGGAATTCGTTTCCTCATGTTGTTCACCACCACCTTCCATTTATTTTCTTAATTGGAGTCCCATTATAAAATCAACAAGAAAGTGTGCAAAGATTGTTATAAACAAATTCCCTGTCCATTCAAATACATAACCAAAGACAAAACTAATGAAACAGACGAAACAAAACAAAAATGGCTTTGTTATATAACGAATATGTAACACTGCAAATACTAAACTCGCAATTACAATTCCAAAATGAGTCTGCACTACACCTCTAAATAAAAATTCTTCTGCAAAACCGATTACGAACGTAATAACGAGTAAATGTAGAACCGACATTCCTCGAAACATCTTATCGTTAATACCACCATCATCAAACCAAGACTCTGGAAACACTCGCATTGCAACATAATCTAATAACACAATACCAATCGCTAACAAACCACCTATAATAAGTATAGATACTGGTTCCCATTTCCATAAATTAAACACTTCTTTTACATCTTGAAATAATATATATGCTAGTAAACAGCCAATACCGATAATAATTAACTGTGTTATATATAGATTCAGCCTTATTTCCTGCGGACTCATATCTTCAACATTATGCCTTTGAATGTTCATCATTCCTCCATCTTTTCTAGGCCGAAAAGCTTTTGTAACTCTGTTTCCCAATTATAGTCGAAATCCGATTGTTGCGCTCGTCTTTTTTTATAATCTTCTTTTGTAATACCGCAATAATCGCAGCAATTATTTAACTCTTTCTCTTTCCTATAACCGAACTGTTGCAGCACATATTCACGTCTACATCCTTTAACTCGTATCCATGACTTCATATTTTCTAATTCACTATATTTATTACGCAACCTTATTTCTACTTCAGCTATTAATCGGTTCATAATTTCATCTGACAAACCCTCTAATAATAATCTTCGTTGTTGTATAATTCCAACCTGTTCGAGATGATAACGAACGAAACGCCAATATTGCTCATTAAATCTTGCTGCATTATAACAAATTTCTTCTACATCTTCTATTGGTAATTCTTTCGTTTGAAACATTCTTTCTTGTAGTAAAGAAAATAAAAATTGTATTTGCGACTTACTTGGCAATTCATCCTCAATGATTGAAAGTGGTAAATCATGATCCAACGGACTACACAATAAAATAGCTATACTCGGTTTGCCATCTCTTCCAGCTCTTCCGATTTCTTGTAAGTAAGAAGCTATATTAGTTGGATAATGAAAATGAATAATATATTGCGTATTCGCCTTATTTACCCCCATACCAAATGCACTTGTACATATTACAAGCTGCAATTGATCGTTCATAAACTGCTGTTGAATTAACATACGCTCTTCATGTTCCATACCACCATGATAAAAAGCTACACCAGTAACACCTTTCCCTCTCAAGTATTCCGTTAACCTTTCTGTCCACGCTCTACTTGAACAATATACAATCCCCGGCCCTTGTAAATACATCACCTGCTCCAAAAGCGCCTCTTTCTTTTCTTCTATCGTCTCTACAAATTGCACCTCCATTGCAATATTAGGACGGTCAATAGAGTATACATGTTCCGCGGCACCCTTTAAATTTAAACTGTCTGCGATATCTTGCAGTACCCCTTTTGTCGCTGTGGCTGTCAATGCTAACACTGTAGGAGAACCAATATTTTCAATAACTACATTTAGTTTCTTATAGTCCGGTCTAAAATCATAACCCCATTGAGAAATACAATGAGCCTCATCAACAACAAATAATGAAATATGAATTTTCTTCAATTCCCTAATTAATAACTCCGACTGTAACATCTCTGGTGAAACAAAAATAAATTTATATGAAGATAATTTTTTCATCGCTTCTCTTTTTTCATTTAATGTCCGAAAACTATTAAATGCTATCACTCGGTTTTTCACAACATACTTTAATTGTGTCACTTGATCTTCCATTAAAGATAATAACGGCGATACAACAAGCACTGTTCCTTCTCGCATAAGCCCCGGAAACTGATAGCACATAGACTTTCCTCTTCCAGTCGGAAGCATTGCTATCACATCTTTTCCTTCTAATAAATCTGTAATAACTCCTTTTTGACCTGGACGAAATTCAGAATATCCAAACCACTTATATAAATATTCTTCAAGTTTCATTTACACCCTCCATCCGCGCTAATACAAGACGAACTTCAAAATAAGAGATATCTTCTCCAATCGCTTGTTTCAAAACACGTAACTTCCGCGTTTGCAATGCTTCAATTACTTTTATTACTTTGTCTATCTTTTCTTTTTCCATAAACATTTCAATAGAAAAATCTTTTTCTCGCAAAGCAATTTCAACAAAATGATCTTCTATCGTTGCAACCTTCAAATTCCGAATCGTTGCTATTTCTTCTAAAGAACGCCCTTGTCTCCAAAAATTATATGTTTTTTTCGTGGATAAACTAAATAGTTCAGCTCTCTCATTTGGATAAGATATAATTTCAGCTAATAGCGGAAATTCATTTTCTTTATCACGAACTTCTTGTATAAAGAAATGCATCGTACCCCAAAATAAAAAATACACCCTGAACATATCTTGTTTCGTAATTTCTGCTAATTGTTGCAATGTACAACCAATCCGTTCATAACCCGTTAGTCGATATGTTACAATCGTCGCTTCTATCGCATTACTTTTTTCTAAAAGATTATGTACTTCCGTCCACAGTTTTCTCGCCAATTCACTTCTCTTATATGGCCTTCCTGTTAGAAAACGTTTCACCCACATCATTATTTCTGTATCTTGTTGAATCGGGATAAACTTAGTATTATTCTGTTGTAAATTTGATATAGTTTGAATAATCAATGAAAATCTTTTCCAAAATGTTTCACCTAATTCTCCATAATGTAAACCATGCAAATGCGCTGGAAAAGCATAAACTTCCTCCCATTTATGTAACTGCGTTTTACCCTTAGGTGTTAACACATATGTATTTTCATGTATTTCTTGAATAAAATCTGCTTGCAACAACTTTACAACTTCACCATCATAGTCATTTCTATTTAATGATTTATATATTCCGAACAAAAAAGAAATTCTAAACATATTTCCATCTTGTAAAGTTTGCGAAGAACGTTTGCCCTTTAGTAAATAATAAATAGATGAAACGGTTCTTTCACCATTCAATTGTTTTAAACAATGCAACAAAGTATATTGTATTTGCATGACCGCTTCCACCTTCCAATCTTAACTTCATTCTTTTCAGTACAATTACACTATCTACTGTCGCTCATTAAACTTATCATAATAAGAACTATATACTTGTATATATTCTATTGTATCAAACGAAATCATATTTACGTATTTTGAAAATCTTATGACATAATTCAAAAATAAGTTGACACTCTAATTGATAAGCATTATCATTATAATTTTATGTTGAAAAGTTTTACAAACCGTTTTACAATAAGGTTATAATTTTTATGGCAAGCTTTTCACATACATATTATCAGGAGGGAAAAAAGATGGCAAAATATACAATCGTTGATAAAGATACTTGTATTGCATGTGGTGCTTGTGGCGCTGCTGCACCAGACATTTATGACTATGATGATGAAGGTATTGCATTTGTAACATTAGACGATAACCAAGGTATCGTTGAAATTCCAGATGTATTAATTGAAGATATGATGGATGCATTCGAAGGCTGTCCAACTGACTCAATTAAAGTTGCTGACGAATCATTCGACGGAGACGCTTTAAAATTTGAATAGTCTTTTATTAACTTCAAAAAATGCCCCTCATATTGATGAGGGGCATTTTTTGTATCTAAATTTTATTTTCCTTAATAAAAAACCATTAGTAGTTCCACACTACTAATGGTTTATATATATTATGCATTTTTCATTTTTGCAAACACCCATACTTTCAGGCGTGAGAATAATGCCACAAATACAATTGTTACAACAATTCCTTTAATTAAATTAAATGGTAAGATTGCCGTTACAACCGTTGTTCTTATAGCTTCGCTAGACATAGCTGGTGAATTTAAAAACCAAGTGTACGCCGGGAATATGATGATGTAGTTTAATACACTCATAATAAGTGCCATTGTAATTGTCCCTAGCATTAACCCTGTCGTTAAACTCTTCACAGTACGATACTTTCTAAATAAGAAAGCTGCTGGTCCAATAAATAAACATCCTGCAATAAAGTTTGCAATTTCTCCAACTGGTACTCCCGTTAAACTTCCTTGAATCCCGTAATGTAAAATGTTCTTTATTGCCTCTACAATCACTCCAGCTACTGGTCCAAAGATAATTGCTGCAATTAGAGCTGGTACATCACTAAAATCAATTTTCAAAAATGGCGGAAGCCCTGGGAACGGGAAATCTAACATCATTAGTAAATATGCAATACTACTTAGCATCGCTACACTCACCATCTGCACCACACTGTTTTTTTGTTTCATCTTTCTCTCTCCTTTTCCATCGATCTTCTCATGGAAAGTGGAAAGGTTCTGCTATGCCTATTTTTTCATAGAACGAAAAAACCCTTTGTGTTTTACACAAAGGGAGAATTTAAGGCACATCAAACAGACGTTCAAATCCATATCTTTTTTGAACGCTTGAACCTCCATCTTCTCCCATCCAGACTGTACTGTCGGCTTTGGAATCACACCAAATCCTGCCTTAACGGCTCGCGGGCTTAGAACAAAATCATAAATAGTTCATCACCGCCGGTCGGGATTTTCACCCTGCCCCGAAGATAGACCGATATTCTATTTTCCCCTTCATTATACAACAACCTCATAACATTGTGAACAAAAAAATTGTAACTTATTTAAAATTAGTTATTTATTTTTCGTAACAATAAATAAATTGCGAGATATTTTACAATACAATCCATATTTTTTATTATTCGGCATTTCTCTTTTGAATTACCTAGTCATATATAATTAAAAGTGATAAGATATTGAATTGTTAAGATAAGAACATTTTCTGAGTTATGGAGGAAATGTCATGAAAAAAGAAAAGAGACATTCTATTCGAGAAGCAATGAAAAAAAACTTAAGAAAAGAATACTTTTACTTAAAAAAAGAATTACTTTTCTACTGCCCAATTGATTTAGGCACATTCTCAAACGAGACATACTATGCTACTTTCGATGAAGATGGCATCAGTATTTATCAGTATGATAAAAAAACAGAAAGTAAATTAAAATTGTGTGAGCGTCATCCGTGGAAAAGTTGGAGTAAAGTGAAGATTGATCACTATTTGACAACTTCTCAATTTATTTTTCAGGGTGAGCGAAATTGGATCTTATCCCTTTTTCAAAAAGGAAAAGAAGCTCAAAGAATTATTGAAGAGCATACATCTTTACAAACAGAAGTTGTTTCCCGCTCTTTCTTAAAAAAACTTCCTGGTTTTCGTTCTAATACACCACTGAATAAATACATCGGTAGCATTTGTTACACTGCACTTATTGCATTTTTATTAAAATGGATGATTCCATTTCAAGCACCACAAATCGCCCTGTATTCTATTTCGATTGGTTGTATGCTTCTTGGCCTACTTTGTTTGACAATCGGTTTAATTGAACCGACTATCGTACTGTTTCGAACAAAAGAGAAAACAAGAACAAAAGTTTTTTACTTATATAGCTATTTAGCTATTTCTGGATTTATATGTGTCTTTATTTTTTGGTAAAAGAAGCCGTCCCAAAATAAATTTTGGGACGGTTTTCTTTTAGATATAAATACTCTAATTCACTCAATACTTCTAGCAGAAGCGCCCATATAATTTCATTTACATTGAACCTTATTTAAGAATATTCAAAGTTTAATTTTTGAGACGTTGCCTTTACTTAACATATAATTGTTGATTAGGATAAATTAGCTCTTGCTGCAATCCATTTTTTTCTTTAATTTCCTTAAGTGTCATACTAAATTTCCGTGCAATACTAACTAAAGTATCCCCTTTTTGTACGACATATAATGATGAAGAAACAACTTCATTTCTTTGTTCACTTAAAACAAGCAATGGGTTCATCGCATTCTTTTTCGCCATCGTCCATCTTCCTTGATGAAGTTCTAGATGTAAGTGTGCACCTCGCGATTCTCCCGTGTTCCCTACTTCTCCAATTTTTTCACCTTTTGAAATATAATCTCCTTGACCCACATATCTCTTATTTAAATGTGCATATACAGCCTCATATTCTCCGTGTTTAATAAATACAACATTTCCATAACTACTTGAATAATAAGACTTCGTTACCTTACCATCTTGGATAGCTGCCACAGGCGTTCCAATCGGTGCAGCTACATCAATACCATAGTGTTTTCCATGCCTTGTCCCAAAATAATCACTTATCTGACCTTCAACAGGCCATGTCCATCGATTTTCTTCTGCATAAACATGTAATTGAGATACAAACAGTATACTCAATAACATGACTCCGCATTTTAAAACTTTCATATACATCCTCCGTTTTCTAATTACCAACATACCTTCTCTATTTTGGTATATTACAGAAAAAAGTATACAAAAAAAAAGAAAGTGAATTACTCCACTTCCTTCTCTTTCTTATCACGAAAAACTAATGCACTACGGTTATACTCCACATCTTTCACTTGTAATCGGGCATTTATTACTCTAGCTACTGCAAATAAATAGTCAGATAATCTATTTACATACTTTAGAACAACTTCATTTATTTCTCCTTCTTTTTGTAAGGACACGATACATCGTTCTGCTCGCCTTACAACTGTACGTGCAATATGAATAGCAGCTGCCGACTCGCTTCCACCTGGTAAAATAAAGCGCTCTAGCGGCGGTGCTTCTTCTATATACAAATCAATCTTTCTTTCTAAGCTTTCAACCATCTCAATTGTCACCTTATAAGGAATTTTTTGTTCCACTATTGCCAAGTCTCCTCCGCAATCAAATAGCTCATGTTGAATATTTTCGAGCTCATTGTAAATATCTCTATAAGTCCCGCCTTGAAGCTTAGTCATTGCATATCCGATATGAGAATTCGCCTCGTCTATTGTTCCATACGCTTCCACACGGATATCATCTTTATCAACCCTACCGCCTATTACACTTGTCGTTCCTTTATCTCCTGTTTTTGTATATAATTTCATTTCTTCACAGCACCTCTCTTGTTATTCTTTATTCGAGCAACATAGAAAAAAGTTCTACCATTCTTTATTTAATTGAGTTTACAAAAAAATAAAAAACAGCAGAACTTTATTCATTATCAACTTTAAAAACACATATCTAAATTATACGATTCGGTAAATATACAGAGAATGTAGTTCCTTCTCCAACAACACTTGAAACAGAAATTTTACCATCATGACCTTGAACAATATTTTTCGCAATCGCAAGCCCGAGTCCTGTTCCACCCTTTTTCCCACGTGTTCTTGCTTTATCAGCTTTATAGAAACGATCAAATAAAAATGGAATATCCTCTTCTGGAATGCCTGCACCCGAATCTTGTACTTCAAAAATGAGGCCATTATTTTTCGAATCAATTACAAGCGTTACATGTCCGCCTGCGTTTGTATGACGTATTGCGTTATCAATTAAATTCGTCAATACTTGCTCCATACGATCTGCATCAAACGGGTATTGTTCAATTGAATCTTTGAAATCAACCGTTAACGCGACCTCTTTATCCTTTGCAATCCCTTGGAATTTACGACCTATTTTTTCAACGAAAGGATGAATATCAACTTCACCTATATGTAACTCTACATTACCACTTTCCATGCGTGCTAAATCTAATAATTCATTTACAAGTTTACCTAAACGAACGGATTCATCATAAATGATTTGAACAAACTCATCAATTTCTTCTTTCGTTTGCACAATATCATCTAAAATCGCTTCACTATACCCTTGCAGCATTACCATTGGTGTACGAAGTTCATGCGATACATTCGCAATAAAGTCTTGACGCATCTTTTCAAGACGGCGTTCTTCCGTCATATCTCGCAGTACCGCTACAGCTCCACGAATTTTCGTTTGATTGTAAAGCGGCGTCATAAGAACTACATAGTTCCCTTTTTGTAAATTAATTTCAACAACTTGTTGTTGTTCACTTTCTACAACAAGATGGAATAGTTCCACAAGTTCAGAAGGTAGTTTTTTACTTAGCTCTATCTCTTTTTCTTCTTGCCAAACTTGTAAGAAATGTTCGGCCGGCGGATTAATTACAACGACTTCACCTTCTTGATTTAACGTAATAACCCCATCTGCCATACTACTTAAAATACTAGCTAACTGTTCTTTTTCTTGCTGCAGTGCATTCATATTAAACTTCAACTGTTTCCCCATTTGATTTAAGGCCGTTGCAAGCTCACCAATCTCGTCCTGAGACACCATAGGAGCTTTCGCATCAAACTTCCCACGCGCCACCTCAAAAGCAACTTCACGCATTTTACGGAGTGGTGCTGTAATTCGAGTAGACAAGAAGAATGCAAAGAACGTTGTTAATATAATCGCAATCCCTGCTGATAAGAATATAAAATCAGTCGTTCTCTCCATGCCTTGTATCGGTACTTGTAAAGATTCGTATACGAACACTGCACTTTGATTTTTTGACTGCACTGGTTTTCCGACAATCATAATATCATTTTCAGTGTTTTTATTCTTTCTACTATTAGAGGCTTTTCTAATGTTATTCTTAATTTCTTTTTTGTCTGTGAAAACAGCCGCTAATTCTTTATCTTCTTTCAAATCATCCATTGTAAGAGTGACTAACCCTTCTTGTTTCGGCGAAGATGATATTTCTTTACCATCTTCTACAATAATGATCCTTGAAAGTGAATCAGAGAATTTGTACGCGATATTCTCAATCGTTTTTACATCGGCACCTTCTTCAATTAACTCTGAAACACTTGTTGCAACTTTTTGAAGCCTATCTTCACTCATATCAACATAATATGTTCTAAAAAACTGTGAAAGTAAAATCGCAACAAATCCAAGCACAAACGAAACGAGAAGTAATATAGTCATCCATAACTTCCCTACTACACTTCTCCAAAGCATCAGTCGTTCACAACCTCAAATTTATAACCTACGCCCCAAACGGTAACAATCATCTTCGCAGCATCTGGTGATTTTTTACTTAACTTCTCACGTAAACGTTTTACATGCGTATCAACTGTACGTAAATCTCCGAAGAATTCATATTGCCATACTTCTTTTAACAGTTGCTCACGATCGAATACTTTATCAGGAGCTTTCGCTAAAAATAATAGTAACTCATATTCTTTCGGCGTTAAGTTTACTTCATTACCATCTGCAGTAACACGGTGTGCATCGTTATCAATTGTTAAGTGCGGGAATACAGTAACATCTTTTGTCGTTGTATCTTGTGTAAAGAATGTTGTTGGTACAGCACGACGTAATACCGCTTTCACACGTAGTACGACCTCACGTGGACTAAATGGCTTTACAATATAATCATCTGTTCCAACTTCAAATCCTTGTACTCTATTTACTTCTTCACCTTTTGCTGTCAGCATAATAATTGGTGTCGCTTTCTTCTCACGAACCCCTTTACATACTTCAATGCCATCTTTACCAGGCATCATAAGATCTAATAAGATTAAATCGTAATCATTTTGCAACGCCATTTCTAAAGCTGTATCACCATTATCTGCTTCTTCAATTGTGTATTGTTCTCTTTCTAAGTACATTTTCAATAAACGACGAATACGATCCTCATCATCTACAATTAAAATTCTTGATTCATTTTCCATCTCTACCCGTTGCGTACTTTTACCACAACGGTTTACACCTACCCTTCTACACTAGTATGTTGCGCTATTCTCGTTTATTTAAGCAATCTTCTAAATGTTTCACTTCCCATATTATGCTTCACAAGAATAATAAAGTTTGTTCAATTTTTTTCCAAAACTATGTATTTTTTTTGAACAGTATATAATGTCCTCGACATCATTTTACAAAATCAACCGCTACTTTGTCATGTTTTTCTCAAAAAAGAAGAAAAGTTGACAAAAATAAAATAGGAAAGTGACATACACTCTCCTATTTTATTTCTCTATGCATATGAATGTAAACCCGCGATAATTAAGTTTACTACAATAAAGTTAAACATAATGATTGCAAAACCAATTACCGCTAACCATGCCGACTTCTCCCCATGCCACCCTTTCGATAAGCGTAAATGTAATACCGCCGCATAAAAGAGCCAAGTAATAAGCGCCCAAACCTCTTTTGGATCCCAGCCCCAAAAACGTGTCCACGCTATTTGAGCCCAAATCATCGCAAAAATCAATGCACCTAATGTGAAAACAGGGAATCCAATTGCAATAGATCGATATCCGATTTCATCTAGTAAATCACTATTCGTATTCCTTACTAACGGCTGGAGCGCCGCTGATACTCGTTTACGTAAAGTAAGCCTTAATACGATATAAAGCAATGTTCCGACTAACACAGACCAAATTACAGTATTTAATTTCTTTGCATTTACAATCGCTGGAACTTCAACTGTCGGCTCTAATTTATTTTCCGTCAATAACTTCCCTTCGTGCGGTCCCACTAAAGCCGGAAGATTGTACTTCATTTCCACTTGTTGTTCATTTTTATCAATCCATTGAAACTTTGCTTCATATTTCATACTAGAAAATACCGTTGTCACTCCAATAAACCCAACTGTACAAACAAGTGTGAATACAACCGTTTCTAGCCAAAATGTACGTTTGCTTCTCGTTGATTGATCTACATTCTTCAATAGATACATAACGCCCGTAATAAAACTAATTGCTAAAATTGCTTGTCCTGCTGCTGCAGTTGTCACATGAATATGTAACCAATTACTTTTTAAAGATGGAATAAGCGGAGATATTTCCCTCGGAAACATACTTGCATAGGCAATTAATAAAAGCGCAACCGGTAATGCAAAGAGTCCGATTATACTTACGCGATACATAAAATACATGACAATAAATGCTCCGACAAGCATCATGCCGAAAAATGTACCGAATTCAAAAAAGTTACTAACTGGTGCATGTCCTGATGCAATCCATCTTGTAACAAAATATACTGTTTGTGCAATAAACCCTAAAATTGTAATCGTTATTCCTACATTTGCCCATTTATGACCCTTTTCTTTAATGGCTCCACCAAAAAATAGAGTCGCAATTAAATATAAAATAAATGCGGTAAAGAGAAAGTTACTACTTATTTGCACCATATAGTTTCCCCACCTTAACTAATTTTTTTATCGATTACTTTATCATTTGGCTGTGGAATTGCTGTACCTTCTATTACTCTTTCAATATCTTTCTTTAAACCGAACCAATTTTTATTCGTATGCCCTGCAATCCACCATTCATCATTAACACGTTGTATCCAAATACGGCGATGATTCCAATACATACCTTGAATGACACCAACCATAAATATAAATCCTCCAATACCGAGAATCCAAAGCGTTAAATCTTTTCTTACAGTAAGTGCTGTTGCATTTTGCATTTCAACACCCGCAAACGACATTTTATATTTGTTGTTTCCATCAGGTTCTATATTTTGCTGAATACCAACAAAACTCACTTCACCATCTGGTGTTTCAGGTGTAAACATTTTAAATACAAATGCAGGATTGTTCGGTAATTTCGTTTTTGTATTCGGTTTTCCATTCTCATCAAAATAAAAATCAGGAAAATAGCTTAATAGTTCTAGAGAATAACCATTTCCTAAATCATATTTTTCCTTAGGATTCGTTAAATCTACTTTAATCGGTCCCCATTTTTGATTATTTTCTTTATTTTGCAAGTTGAAGGACATACTTTTAAATTCACTTTCTTTATAATCCACTTGATACACTGCAAATTGATCAAATTTCAGTGGTTCATTTACTCGAATTTCCGCTTCTTTTACTTTTTCCAACTTTGGTTTTTGCCCTGCTATATTTTCGCCCACAGCTTTATATAATACAGCATTCGTTTGGAAGTTTTTCGCAATCATTTTATCGCCTACACGATCAATCGCTTCCTCAAAAACTTCCTTGTCCTTACTTTTATCATAAACTTCTTTTATAAATTTCTCGTTTTTTAAGTAGTATTGTCCATCCGTCCCTGGTATTTCTTTCGTTTCACCATCACGTAACCAAAGTGCTTCGTCTACGTACATACTCGGTAAAAAACGAAGCATCGCACCGAATAAAAAGATAATAAGACCGATATGATTTACATATGGACCCCAACGCGAGAAGCGTCCCTTTTCGGCTAAAACGTTTCCGTCTTCCACTTTCACGTTATAGTTTCTTTTCTTTAAATTCTTTTGCACTCTTTCCAGGTCACCATCTTGCGGTGTACCAGTCCCATATAATCTCTGTCTCTTTAAAAAGCTAGGATGTCTTTTTACGCCTTGCTTTTTTAAAGCTTTATAAAGTGGAATAACGCGGTCTAAACTACATATCACAAGTGAAATACCGATAGAAGCAATCAAAATCATATACCACCATGAACCGTATAAATTATTAAATCCTAATTGATAGTATAATTGCCCTAAAAATCCGTATTCTTGCTTATAATATTCAGCTGGTGCAATCCCTGGAGTTATGTACATTTCTTGCGGAAAAATAGTTCCTATCGCTGATGCAGCTAAAGTTATTACGATTAGCCATACACCGACTTTTACAGAAGAGAAAAAGCTCCAAATTTTATCGACTATCGTTTTTGTTTGCGTGAGAGATCTCCGTGCACTCCCCTCATAGCGCATATCCAATAGTTTTGCATTTTCATTGCTTTCAAATGGTTTCCCGCAAGCTTCACAAAAAACGGTTCCTATCGGATTAACATGTCCACATTCACATTTAATTTCTTTCAACACTCTCACCGCCCCTGTATCTATATGTACTATTGTATATTCTAACCTTGAGTTACCGCAATACTCAGAATTTTTAAATCAGAGGCACTATAGACACGCACCTCTTATGTAAAGGCTTTCTTTATTACGGAGTAATTTTCTTTAAATACCCTTCTAACTGTTCTTTCGTTTGTTCACCTATAATTTGCTCCACTACTTTTCCATCTTTATCAATCAAAAAGCTTGTCGGTAATGGACCTACTCCATATGTTCCTATAATCTTTTGTCCTTTATCAATAGCAACTGGGAATTTCAAACCATATTGGTTCACAAAGTTCTTTACTGCAATATCCGTTTCATCTGCATCTAACGCTATGATTTCAACGCCTTTTTCTTTATACTTTGGATATAATTCATTCATATAAGGCATTTCTTTTTCACAAGGTTTACACCACGTACCCCAAAAGTTTAAAAATACACCTTTTCCCTTTAAATCTTTTAGTTCAATTTTCTTCCCTTCTAAATCTGTCACAACAAAGTTAGGTGCTTCTTTTCCGATTTGCATTTTCTCTTTATTAGCAAACAATCCTTGATAAAGGGTAAATCCTACAGCACCACATAAAATGAGTAGAATAATAACGCGAAATAATAAGCGATTTTTCTTCATATTACCTCTCCTCTCCTCGGTAAATGTTATGTATTATCTTCTGTAAATGTTGTATTGAATAAATCACCAGCAGAGCACTCCACTGGTGAATTTTTAACTCTATAGCTTATCTTGGCTTTGTAGAAGCAAGCGCGCGTAATTGTTTCACCTCATGTGGTGTCAATTCTCTCGCATCACCAGGTCGCAGGCTTCCTACTTCTAAGAAAGCATAACGTTCACGTTTTAATTTCACTACTTTACAGTCTAACGCTTCAAACATACGACGCACTTGACGATTACGTCCTTCATGAATTGTTAATTGTACAATAGCCATCTCTTTACGCTTGTCCCAAGAAATAATTTTCACATGTGCTGGTGCTGTTTTACCATCTTCTAATGCAACACCGCGTTCTAACATGCGAATTTTCTCACCTGTTAATGGGCCTTTTATTTTTGCAACATACGTTTTTTCAACTTTATATTTAGGATGCATTAATATATTTGCGAAGTCCCCGTCGTTTGTCATTAATAATACTCCTGACGTATCATAATCTAGACGTCCGATTGGGAATAAACGTTGTGTAATTTCAGGGAAAAAGTCTGTTACAACACTTCTACCTTTATCATCTGATACACTTGAAATTACACCAGTTGGTTTATATAGTAAAAAATAAACAGGTTCTTCTTTTTCAAGAGGGATGTTATTTACTTCTACTTTATCTTGAGGAGTTACTTTTGTTCCTAACTCTTTCACTATTTTTCCGTTAACTTTCACTTTTCCTTGCTGAATTAATTCCTCAGCCTTTCTTCTCGATGCAATACCTGCTTGCGCAATCACTTTTTGTAATCGTTCCATTTCTTTTTTTCACCTCGAATTTATCTTACCTTACATTAGAAAGACTTGGCAACCGCATACACTTTACGGTTATTCGCTCCATCTCCCTTAAACAACATAGCGATGATATTAAACATATAAAGGTCAAATCATGTTTTTATCCTTTATTATTGTCCATATTTTTCATATTTCTCACAATAAAAGTTCATCATTTTGTCAAAAATACTGCATAAAAAAACCACTATTAAGCTACACCTTAATAGTGGTCGTATACGTATTATACGCGAAATAGCATAAAAAATGAATAGCTTTACTGAAACAATAGGGAAACAAAGACAATCGAGCAAATAATTCCGATTAAATCTGCAAAAAGACCTACTTTTAATGCATCTCCCATTTTTCTAATACCAACAGCTCCGAAGTATACTGTTAAAATATAAAAAGTCGTATCTGTACTCCCTTGCATCGTAGAAGCTAATCTCCCAATGAATGAGTCTGGCCCATATGTGGCAATTAAATCAGTCGTAATACTTAGACCAGCAGAACCTGAAATAGGACGTATTAGTGCTAATGGAACGATTTCTGCTGGAACGTGAATTAAATCTAGCATTGGCTTCATTACTGATATCATTGCATCTAGCGCACCTGACGATCGGAATATAGAAATAGACACAAGCATTCCAACCATAAACGGTAAAATGGAAATTGCAATTTGAATCCCTTCTTTTCCTCCCTCAACGAACGATTCATACGTCGGCACTTTCTTTATCGTGCCATATAAAAGGATAAAACCAATTACACAAGGGATTACCCATAAGGAAATTGTATTTACAATACTCATTTTTTCCGCCCCTTTCTACTCCTTCTTCGGTAAAAATAGCGGTCAATCCAAATTGCTCCAATCATAGAAAGTACTTGTGCAATAAATGTTACCCCAACAATTTCAGTAGGATTGGCTGATTCATACGTCATTCGAATTGAAATAACTGTCGTAGGAATTAATGTAATAGCTGATGTATTTAATGCTAGAAACGTCACCATAGAACGGCTCGCCGAATCCTTTCCTCCATTTAACTCTTTTAGTTGTTCCATCGCTTTAATACCAAGAGGGGTTGCTGCATTACCTAGACCAAAAAAGTTTGCCATCATATTTGATAGAATAAATCCCATGGACGGATGATCCTTTGGTATTTCTGGAAACAACCTTTTTACTATCGGCATAAAAAGTGAAACTAATTTTTTTAACAATCCGGCTTCCTCTGCAATTTTCATTAAACCAAGCCAAAATACTAAAACACTAATAAGTCCTATACAAATCGTTACTGCATCTTTTGCTCCGTCAAATACAGCCTTATTCACTTCCTCCATCGTTCCATTTATCATGGCGTATACAATCCCAATGACAGCCATCGCTACCCATACGAGATTAACCATTGTTCCCAACACCTATCATGTAAGAAAAAATTTCTTTCACATTATTCCAGTAAAGTCCCGTTGTAGCTACTAACTTCCGTTTACTATAAAATAAATTCCGTTCTCCAACTTTCTCATTGCCAACATAAACATCTGTCTTTCCAACCTTTACTCCATCCTCAAGCGTTATACTTTTATCCAGTTCAACTTTTAATAACACGTTCTTTCTTTCCTCTTCAGTTAACGGCACGGAAAAACTATTTTTCGTATAAACATGGTTGGCATACTTCTTTTCATTTATTTCAGCAATTGCTCCTTGTCCTAAAACTTTCGTTTGCTTGAAACGTTCAAATCCTTTATCAAATAGATTCATATGATCATCCCAATCACTAGAAGCACTCAAAGTTACGACAATTAAATCTAGTCCATCTTTTGATGCCGTTGTAACAAGCGTTCTTCCTGCTTTCTTCGTAAAGCCTGTTTTTCCTCCTGTTGCAAATTCATAATAAGACGTTACCAACTTATGTTTATTTTTCCACGGGTAATCCCAAGAATCGGATTTATACGTTTTTGTTCCAAAGATTTTTTTAAATGACTCGTTTCCCATTGCATACTTCGTTAATAACGCCATATCGTAAGCCGACGAATAATGTGATCCATCTCCATCTAAACCATGAGGGTTTGAGAAGTGAGTATCTTTCATTCCAATTTCTTTCGCCTTTTCATTCATTAAATATACGAATCCATCTATACTCCCACCCACACTTTCAGCAATTACTTGCGCTGCGTCATTACCAGATCTAAGCATGAGTCCGTATACTAAATCTTCTAACTTCACTTTTTGTCCAGGCTTTAAATAGATTGCTGATCCTTCCACCCTCACCGCTTCATTGCTAACTGACACCATTTCTTTCATCTTCCCTGATTCAGCAGCTAACAAGGCAGTCATAATTTTTGTTATACTAGCAATTTTTTGAGGTTCATGTTCTGCTTTTCCGTATAATACACGACCAGACTGTTGCTCCATTAATACAGCATTTCGAGCACTGACATTGCTGTTCATCTTTGCATATGTAGGAATCGGCATAACGCTTGCGTACATAATAAGAAGCGTAATGATTACACAAATTCGTCTCATATTTCCCCCCACGTCCTTTTGGCACTTTTTGTACAAGTGTATGCTTGGCCTTTTAAAATATGAACGAAATCTTCCTTCTGCTTCCATTAAAAAAGACGCAGAGAATTTGCGTCTAATATGGTGTCCATTCAATTTGTTTCGCAGTTTCAAACCTTTTTTCTACATCAGGCCAATTTACAACATTCCACCAGTTTTTAATATATTCATCTTTTCGATTTTGGTATTGTAAATAATACGCATGTTCCCAGACATCTAGTACAAGGAGTGGTATCGTATCCCATTGTGTAAATAATTGATGAAGTGTACTTTGCAAAATTTCTAACCTTCCAGACCGGGGCACCCAAACGAGAATTGCCCAGCCTGAACCTTCTACTTTAGAGGCCGCTTCTGTAAAATGTTTTTGGAAACGTAAAAAGCTCCCAAAATCTTGTTCGATTTGTTGTGAAAAAGCACCTCTTGGACTCCCACCACCGTCTTTTTTCATGTTATTCCAAAATATCGTGTGTAAGTAATGACCTGACCCATGAAAAGCCGCTTCTCTTTCCCAATGCTTAATTAAATCAAATTGATTTGTTTTTCTCGCTTCTTCCATCATCTTCTCTGCTTTATTTAACCCTTCCACGTAACTCCGATGATGTTTATCATGGTGTAACATCATAATTTCTTTAGAAATATAAGGTTCTAACGCATTATACGGATAAGGTAATGGCGGGAGTGTATGTCCTCCAATTGGAACAGCTCGTTCGCTATCCCCTCTTTCATATAATTCATATTCCTCTTCTTCTTGCATAAATACTTCCTGCAAGTGATGCTGAATATGTTCTACATCATCACTTATTTCATACATAAACTCTGCATCTGTTTCATACTCATGCTCTTTCATACGCTCTAACAACGCCTGAATTTTATAAGCAAGCATATGGACATCATACACTTCCATTGCGCGGCTATCTAATACGTGAAGAACACTTTCACACCAATTTTCTACTTCATGAAAGTAATCTGTAAATACACCTTGCTGATTCATGTTGCACCTCCCTAATGCTATCCACTTAACTATATTCAATGAAAATCCCTTATATAACTGTACAAAAGGAAAAGAAGCTAAGTCACCTTAGCTTCTTTTCCGCAATCAATATTTGTGTAACATCTTTGTCTGATAATCCGTCTCATAATATTCTAGTTCTTCACGCATCAATTGAAATTTACCTTCTAAACTCTTCATCACTTGCCCCAAAGATGCAGGTGGTGTTTGTTGAAAAACGATAGAATTTTTTCCTGTATATGCAGACCGACTATTTTCATACCAATAATCACTCTTTGGTGAAAAAAACTCTGCAATTACTTGATGGTAAATCTTATATAAAATTTTTTCAGCTGCTGTTTTTCGAAATGGCTGACTATTCAACAAAACAAAACATGCATCATGTCCTTCTTCGCAAAAAACGAGAAGTCGTCTCATTGATGCTAATAACCCTTTATAATATTGCTCATTCCCTGCTGGTGTTTCCTCTAATAAAGAAGGCAACGTATGATAATTTACATAATTGGTTATCAAATTAATAGCATCTTCTAAAAATATAGAAACTTGTTCTGTTTGATTTTCAACCATCAAATTAGACATTTTTTCTCTCTCCTTTGCCATTTCACGCTATTTCTACTCTTTTATTTTTATGTAATTCAGCCAATATTTCTTGTACTTTCGACACCGTTCCCTCATCAAAATATTGTTGAAATTCTTCCAGATTATTTAAATACAAACGTTTTTGCGCACGAAGTTCCCTATCCTTCACTAAACAACATATCGCTACAATATCGCGCAAATATATGTTTTGTTCTTCTACTTTATACACTGGATTTCCTTCAAAAGGAGTAATTTCTTGTAAAACTTCTTCAAAATATCGAACGTATAAAACCGAAAAAGTTTTCTCTTTATCATTTAATATATATGTCACTTCAGATCTGTTAAAAAAATCTTCTGATGTATTAGGTTTCGCCTTTTCTAACTCATATCCTACATAACCTTTTATAATCATATACTCCCCTCCACCTTCTTTCATCTTATTCTAACTTAATTTTCTGATAAACAAAATATTCTTTTAAATATACCTATATAAAAAATAGCTCCCCTATACAGGAATTTACCTTTTTATTTTTCTTGAAGTTTGTCATAATAATATTATTGTCTCAGTTTTCTTATACAAGGAGAGTTGTATTTATGTCGTTTTCATGGAAACGTTTCTTACAAATCGGGAAAATTATCTTCCCATTTGTTGTATTAACAATTGTATTCTTTCAAGCAAAAAAAGAATTAGCGGGCATTTCTTTTTTAGAAGCGATTGATACAATTAAAAACATTCCAACTGGAGGAGTCTTTTTAGCAATTACACTTGGTGCATTCGCTGTATCAACAATGTTCTTTTATGACTATGTTATGCTTCGTTACTTAAAAGCTGATATCCCTGTCCAAAAGATTTTCCGTATCTCGTGGATTGCTAATACTTTAAATGGATTTATCGGGTTTGGTGGTCTAGTTGGAGCCGGCGTACGCACAATGCTTTATCGTCCATACATAAAAGAAAATGGAAAACTTATTAAAAGTATCGCTTGGATGACAACTGCCTTTATTAATGGATTAGCCATTCTTTCATTTCTTGGTCTTATCGGAATATTAGACACGAGATTTATTTTGCATGAAAAACCATGGCTATGGCCTGTTCTTATCTTCTTTGCTCTTTTCGTCCCTATATATATCGGATTTTCTAAATTAAAAAATAGAAAAGCGATGCAAACAGAGGGACAAGAAGAAGAGGAGAAAAACCCAACTGTTTTATACTCATTAGTTTCATTAGTCGAATGGGTATCTGCTGGTATTGTTATGTACGTCATATTACTATTATTTGGCATTGAAATCGAATTCCAAAAGTTTTTAGGCGTATATGTCATTGCTGCTTTAGCTGGTGTCGTTAGTCTTGTTCCTGGTGGTCTTGGATCATTTGATCTTGTCTTCTTAACTGGGCTTGGGCAATACGGCATCGATACAGGTGTTTTGCTTCCTGCTATGTTATTATATCGTCTCGTCTATTACATATTACCATTCTGCCTTGGTCTCATTTTTGCAGCTTTTGAAATGACAGGAGTAGCCATTAAAAAGTTTGAAGATAAACCCTTTATTGCGCCTGCATTAGAGACAACTGGTGTTATATGGACTTTGCAGCGTGACTTTCTAGGAAAGTTAGGTTCTTGGGCATCTGCTGCTTTAACAGTATTTGCTGGCTTAATGGTTATTTTATCAACTATTCTACCGACAAGTATAAATCGGGCACACGCCTTACATATTCTAGCTCCAAAACATCTTATTCAATTTTCTTTTAGCTTATCGCTAACATTCGGTATTCTCCTCCTCATTCTTTCACGAGGGATATATTACGGAACAAAACGTTCTTATTATATGACGATTGTTTCTTTAATTGGAGCGGCTATTTTTAATACACTAAAAGGAATTGATGTTGAAGAAACTTTTATTTTATTAATCGTACTCGCTGTATTGTATATGCTTCGTAAAAGGTTTGTACGTGAGAAAATGGAAGTCTCACTTTCTGATATCGTAAAAGTTTTTATATTCCTACTTGTAACGTTATATTTATATAAAAACTTAGGTATTTTATTTGCAAGTGCAAAAGAAGCTTTCCAACCTGATTTTGTCGTTCGTAATATTACACAAGTGAAACGAAGTGCATTAGCAGCTGCCTTTTTTGTTCCTACTTTTTTACTAATTGGTTCACTCATTGCAAATCGTTATCGAAATGAATTTCCCGGGCAACCAGCTAATGATAAAAGATTACAAAACTTCTTAGATGAATATGGTGGAAATGTACTTAGTCATTTAGGTTTTTTAGGAGATAAACAGTTCTTTTTCAGTAGTGATGGAAAAGCACTCATTCTCTTCTCAATAACTGGAAAACGACTTATTGTACTAGGTGATCCAATCGGGGACCCTTCCTCCTATCGTACTGTATTGCAAGAGTTTTTAGCTGAGGCTGATCGATTTGGATACATTTGTGTATTCTACCAAATTGAAAGTAAATGGATGAGTTTATATCACGATTTTGGTTATAACTTCTTTAAGCTCGGTGAAGAAGCTGTTGTTGATTTAAATACATTTACAATAACAGGAAAGAAACGCGCTGGCATGCGAGCTACTTTCAACCGTTTTGAAAGAGAAGGCTATACATTCTCTATTCATGAGCCACCTTTCTCAGACGAATTATATGAAGAGTTAAGAAAAGTTTCAGATGCATGGCTTGGTGGAAAAAAAGAGAAAGGTTTTTCACTCGGATACTTCGATCGTGAATATATTAGTCGCGCTCCCATTGCAACATTATCTGATGCGGATGGAAAAATTATTGCATTCACAACATTCATGCCCGTATATCAAAACGGATCATTATCTGTCGATTTAATGCGATATTATCCAGATGCGCCTAGCGGCATTATGGACGCAATTTTCATCCACTTATTCCAATGGGCAAAAGAAAATGAATACCACTCCTTTAATATTGGTATGGCACCACTTTCAAATGTTGGTTTATCCACACAGTCTTTCTGGTCTGAACGAGTGGCTGCTGCAATCTTTAATAACGTTCGTTATACGTATAGTTTCAGCGGATTACGACATTTTAAAGAAAAATATAAACCAGCATGGAGCGGTAAATATTTAGCATTTAGGAAGAATCATTCTTTACCAATTACAATGCTCTCTGTAACAAAATTAATAGGAAAAAGAAAAAACAGCTAAATTCTTAGCTGTTTTTTCTTTTTTGAACTTGTACAATAAATTCTTTTTCATATTTCTTACCATTTATATAGAAATTCCCCCACATTTTATACGTACCCTCGGCAGGAAATGTAATACGGTATTGTAATTGTTCATCCGTATCCACAGGCATAGCGTATAAAAAGTTCTCCTTCGTTTCATCCACGATATAGAGTGACTCTACTTCTCCTCTCTCTGAATGTAATTTCAATTTTTCACCCTTTTTCGCTTGAAACTGAAATGTTAACGTAACTGGTTCATTCGGATGTAATGCGCCAAATAAAAGAGAAACTTCATACTCCCCTATTTTTTTTGTAAGTACACTGTCGATTGGAAATTTCACTTTTTTCTTATTGTTCTCCTCTTTCGTTCTACCAAAATCTTTCCTAGCGAATGACTCTACGGACTTATTTTTATCTTCGTATAAAAATATCGTATATTCTTCATCTTTCGCTATTTTGGAAGATAACTTATATGACCCGTTCCCTGCAAATGTAGGTTTAATTTGTTGTATGTGTTTTAACTGTCCATCTACAATCACTGCCCGTATTTGATCATTTACACCACGAATTTCATTATTCTTTTTGTTTAACAACTGAAATACAATATCTACTTTCTCATTTCCCTTTCCATTTGACACATCCCACTTTACTTCCTGAACATCTCCTACAGTCTCTTCGTTTTCTTGATATTTTTTTATGTAAAATCCTCCTGCCACAATAAGTACTAACGCAATAAGCCCAATGACAAGATTTTTCAAAACATCACCTACCATTTTTATTGTCTCTGTTCACATAAAACTTCTTAAGCTATATATTCTAGATTATGATTTATGAAATCCTCCTATTTTGCACATATTACAAATAATAAAAAGATTTTAATTGAAAGGATTCGTAGTGTATAATGCAAATGATATTGATTTCTATCAATACATTATAAGGAGGACTTTTCATGAGTGTACATATCGAAGCAAAACAAGGCGAAATCGCTGAATCTATTCTATTACCAGGTGATCCATTACGTGCAAAATATATCGCTGAAACATTTCTAGAGGATGTTACTTGCTATAATAACGTACGTGGTATGTTAGGTTTTACTGGAACTTATAAAGGAAAACGTGTATCTGTTCAAGGTACAGGTATGGGTGTTCCTTCTATTTCTATTTATGTAAACGAATTAATCCAAAGCTACGGAGTTAAAAATTTAATTCGCGTTGGCACTTGCGGTGCAATTCAAAAAGATGTAAAAGTTCGTGATGTTATTATCGCAATGACGGCTTGTACTGATTCTAATATGAACCGTTTAACATTCCCAGGATTTGATTTCGCACCAGCTGCAAACTTTGATCTTTTAAAGAAAGCTTACGATGCTGGAACTGAAAAAGGATTACACGTTCGTGTCGGTAACGTCTTAACAGCAGATGTGTTTTATCGCGAAAGCATGGACATGGTTAAAAAACTTGGAGATTACGGTGTATTAGCAGTAGAAATGGAAACAACTGCTCTTTATACATTAGCAGCGAAATACGGCGTAAATGCATTATCTGTATTAACAGTTAGCGATCACATCTTCACTGGCGAAGAAACAACATCTGAAGAGCGTCAAACTACATTTAACGAAATGATTGAAATCGCTTTAGATGCAGCAATTCAACAATAATACACTAAAGAACTTGTCATACGTCTGGCGAGTTCTTTTTATGTGACTTTTTATAAATAACTATTTTATAAAGAGACAGATTTCTCCCCTCTACTTTATTGTAACGTTTGTTATAATAAAGTGAAACTTTAATCAGTGGTTTTTTTCCATCCCCCACTGATTATTAGTTGAACCAATCAGGCTTTTACGGACAGTTGATCTCCCACCTAACTCCCTTGTATTCGCCGAATTTTGAAGTGGAAGTCTTATTGCCCGAGCGGGATAAAGAAATCATTTACAGTATTTCTCATAAGAGGTGACGCAGTGAAAAACAGAAGTATCGTCTTTAAACTATTTTTATTAACATCAACTTTATTTACAATAATATTCCTACTTTTTTTCCTAGGACAATCTCTATTTTTAGAGAAATTTTATATTAATAAAAAAGTAAAAACAGTTCAAACTGCTTTTGAAAAATTCGTAGATAATTATGACAAAAGTGATAAAAGTTATGAGAAAGTTAGAAAACTAAAACAAGAATTTCATGATAAAACAAATGCCGATATGCAGTTTTTGGATTCTAACGGTATTATTAAAAGTGATAACAATTACTATATCGATGTATTTAATCCCAACAATAATAAACAGTATTCCATTCCACTCAATAACCTTTTAACACCAGAAGAATATAATAAATTCGAAAATTTAGGTTTAAAAAAAGATGTAATAATTAATGTTGATGGAGTCGTACAAGAGAATAATATTATTACACCACAAAAATTAGGAACGAATTATAATCAATGGCAAAACGAACATTTCTATTCGGATTTCCAGTCAATTAATGGTAATCCTTCTAAGAATAGACTTGCAAGCCGATACAAATCTACAACTCGTATCGTCTTTACAGGTGTTATAACTAAGTTACAGCTCCCATCAAAAGCTGAGGTTCGTCTTGCAAATGATATTGAAACATTACAAGCCGTTCAATATTTTGCAGATATTATTAGAGATGGCACTTCTAACTCGAACCAATTAAACACTTTCATATTAGATGGCGGCGAAAATATAAAAAATAGTATCTTTGTAAAGCCGATTATAGAAAACGGAAAGATTACAGAATATGCTTTTGCGATAGCGTCTTTACAACCCGTTAATGAAGCGATGCTAGTTTTAAAAGACTATTATGTTTATGCCTTAATCATCGTGTTTCTCGTTATTATTTTGTTATCCTTCTACTACTCAAAAATCATTGTTAAGCCATTAATTAAAATGAATCGTGTTACAAAAAAAATGGCTAATTTTGATTTCAGCGAGAAATTACCTATTACAGCCGACGATGAAATTGGTGGGCTTTCCGGCAGTATCAATACATTATCTGTAAATTTAAAAGATCGAATCGATCGATTAAATGTTGCCAATACAAAGTTACAACAAGACATTGAACGTGAACGTCAATTAGAGAAAACAAGAAAAGAATTCATTTCTGGCGTATCACACGAATTAAAAACACCACTGAGTGTAATTAGAAGTTTTGCAGAAGGTATTAAAGATGGTGTTAGTAAGGATACTTCGTATTATACTGATGTTATTTTAGAAGAAACAGAAAATATGAACAGGCTGATTGTTGAAATGTTAGAATTAGCAAAGTTAGAATCTGGTACTTACAAACTAGATATGACGACGTTCTCAATTGGTGAATTAACGCAACAAGTCTATACAAAATTATTATTTAGCATGGAAGAAAAGCATCTACAAGTGAACGTCGATGCAGACCCTTCTATACTTGTTAAAGCAAATCGTAGCCGTATTGAGCAAGTAGTTGTGAACTTACTAAGTAATGCAATCCGCTATACGCCGGATGGAGAAAAAATACAAGTCTCCATTATAGAAGCAGAAGATACCGTAAAAATCGAAATCGAAAATACAGGAAACCCTATCCCTGAAGAAAGTCTTGAAAAAATTTGGGATCGCTTCTATCGCCTAGATGCATCACGTAGCCGTCACACCGGAGGTACCGGTCTCGGATTATCTATTGTAAAAAACATTTTAGACCTCCATCATGCCGAGTACGGTGTGTATAATACGACTAACAGTGTTGTATTCTATTTCAATTTACAAAAAGTAAAAGAAGTCAAATAATTTGTCTTAATTTCACTAGGAGTTCACATGAAATTCACACTCTCCCTTTATAGTAAGAAACAAGTTAATCCTTTCCTTTACACATATAAAAGAGGAGAGTGCGTGAAATGAAACAAGCAGGACAACCTATTCAAAATGAAAAACAATTAGAAACTATCAAAAATATACTTTTACAATCTTCGAAACGTGATGGCTTATTATTCGTATTAGCTGTAAATTCTGGCTTAAAAGTAAGTGAAATCTTACAATTAAAAGTTAGTGATGTAATCGATGAAAATGAAAATGTTCGCCATTCCATTTTATTTTACAATGAAAAAGTGAAGAAACATAAATGGTTTGCTGTAAATGAAGACTTACAGCACGCAATCGAAGACTACATGAAAGAACGTAAAACTTGGAAACGTAATGAACCATTGTTAAAATCTCAAAAAGGAACAAAATCTATTACGAGACAACATGCATGGTACATTTTAAACAAAGCTGCAAAAGAAGTTGGATTAGAAGGGATTAGCTCACATACACTTCGAAAAACTTGGGGTTATTGTGCATACAAATCAGGTGTTGATATTGCATTTTTACAACACTTCTTTGATCACAGTACTCCATCAAAAACTTTAAAGTATATCGGTATTGCTTAATAACTCTTATACATAAAAAAGGTTACCATTTGAAAATTTGGTAACCTTTTTTATATTTCATATTCTCTTTTCTTGTCTCTCCTATACTGTAGTGGTACTCTAATAATAAGGGGGAGAAATTATGAACACACTTACAATTGAATTACCAAAAGAAACGGCTGAAAAACTTGATTTATTAAAACAAGCTTACGAAAAGAAAACAGGTGCTTCTATCTCTGAGAGCACTCTCGTGCAAACACTTATCTCAAAAGAATTTATCCAGGCGATAACTCCTTTTGATTTACAACAATTCATCAACGGAAAAGAACAGCATTAATGCTGTTCTTTTTTTATCTCTATTTAAAATATACAAAGTTTTTTATATATTTTTAGAAAAACCATTGACAATGATAATGATAACCATTATCATTTATTGTGAAGCCAACAATTGATGAATCAACCAAACGCTCAGTAACATTGTTACCCCTCTTTTTCATATAGAAAGGCACTGTACATTCCCCCTGTTTGTACAGTGCCTTTCTTGTTTATTATCATTCAAAAAAATTTAATTGCTCCGGCTTCGGCTCACCATATGTAATGTTCATCATTTTCATAAGCTGTTTCGCATTATCTGCTGCATCCCCACCTGAATTGTTGTTAAACAGTACGTATATATCCTTTGTTTTCTTTTTTAATTGCTCTAGTCGTTCCACCCATTCTTCCAGTTCTTTATTGTTGTAGCGATATAAACAACGAACCGCTCTCCAATTTTCCCCTTTATCAAGCCAACCATGAACATTTCGACCGTGAAAACGTATTAATGCCATGTTTGAATTCGTAACCTCTAATACGAGTGGCACAGAACCTATCCCAGCCTGTGGTTCATCACAAATTGTATGAACCCATTTCTCCTGTTCTAGAAACTGTAACGTCTTATCTCTCATTTCTGGATAAAACCATGTTTGATTTCGAAATTCTATTGCACATGGTAAACCTTCCATTTTTTCTTTCGTATATCGAAGAAAATCTACATTTTTCTTTTTGCAATCAAACCATGGTGGATATTGAAATAAAATTGTTTTTAATTTATTAGCTTCTATTAAAGGAAGAATGGACTGCTTATACACATCAAACATCTCATCAAACGTAGAAAAAGGAAATTCCCCTTTCATATGTCCTGTCATTCCTTGATACGCTTTTACGACAAAAGAAAAATCTTTCGGCGTTTCCATTGCCCATTTTATATAATTTCGTGCAGGTTGCATCGCGTAAAATGAACTATCCACTTCCACAATAGGAAAATACTCACTATATGTTCGTAATTTATTTCTATTTTCATAGGAATCTACGTATAAAGAATCATGATCTCCCCATCCTGTCACTCCAATGAACAGCACATATATTCCTCCCTTTTTAACTTTATCTTCTATTCACTCCCCAAACACTTTTGCTAATCAATTTCATTAAGTGGCCCTTTCTTTAAGAGTATCCTTATTAAAATATGATATACTATATGGAAGAATTTTTAAAATGAGGGGTTATTTATTTATGCTTCCAAACGATGCTACTGTATCTCATGAAAAACGAATTGAAGAACTAGAAAATAAAGTGCGTTTTTATGAAGAACTTGTGAATCAATTACCACATCATTTCACATACAAAAATCCACATATTGGTTTACAAATAAAGAAAACTAGAGCAACTCATTCCATTCAAGAAATACCAAAAGAGAATAAAGAGGCTCATTTTCAACTTACTTGTGATTCATTATTCTTATTTGAACAACTTGAAAAACACTTTGTACATATTTTTGATGCCTTTTCACATCATGTAACCTTTGTCGATAGTAAAGGGAATATTACTTTATGTAATCAAGTTGCCGCAGATGATTTCGGTGTAATACGAAATGATATTATCGGAAAACCGATTCAACAATTACTAAACTTGCCGGAAGAAAAAATTAAAGCGATTGAAACATTAAGAACGGGAACAGAAATATATAATGAAGAAGTTTTAGACAAAAACTATGGCATTATAAACAACCGAATTATTCGCGATTATAACGGGGAGATTTTTAGGGTTATTAGTGTCTTTCATTATTTAAACACAGAGCGTGATGCAGAGAAGTTTTCGTTAGCAGGACGAATCGCAGCCGGAATTGCACACGAGGTACGAAACCCTCTTACGACAGTACGAGGATACTTACAATTTTTACAAGAAAGTGTTTCTCCATCAAATAAAGAGTTATTTAAAAGCTTACTTATCCCTGAATTAGATCGTGCAAATAGTATTATTACAAAATTTTTAGCCATTTCAAAAACACGTGAATTTACAAGAGAACCGTTTCCTATTAATACATTTTTATGCGACTATATTCAACAGTTACTAGCTAGTGAAGTCTTCTTGCATAACATTTCAATTGATTATAACTTTTCTAATGAATTAGATGATATTTTAGTCAATATTGATCGACATGAACTTGTTCAAGTATTTTTAAACCTATTTCAAAATGCCGTCGATGCTCAAGGCGAAAAGCCTCTTTCTATTCAAATCACTAGTTATCGCCTAGATAACTTCGTTCGGATTACTTTCACAGACAATGGAATTGGTATTCCTCTAGCTATTCAAGAATATATCTTTGATCCATTCTTCTCAACGAAGGATTCGGGGACAGGACTAGGCTTATCAGTAACAAAAAAAATCATCCAAAATCATAACGGTACGCTCAAAATGACTAGTGATCCAGACGGTACAACCTTCACTATTTCTATTCCGATTTTACCTAAAGTAAATCGTGAAGCAATTAACTTATAAAATGAGAATGCTGTTCTATTAACTCCCTTTAATTGTTAAGCACACTCTAACAATTAAAGGGAGTTTTTTAAAACATATAGATTTTTCTCTACTTCTTTATTGTTCGTGTTAGGTAGGTAAACTTCTTATTTTTTGAGAAATAGTAGTTTGTCCATCACGAATTTAATTTAAATTTCATTATAATATATAGTAACGACTATTATTCTATGAAAGAAAGGAATGCAAAGATAAACAACAAAAATAAAGGGAAAGTATTTTATGGTAATGATTGTTGCGAAGTAAGAGCTTGTAGTTATATCAACATCTCTAAGTCCGAACTTAAATAATTTGTTAGACTTCTTCAAGCTCTCGGCCAAGCTATTCAAGCTGTCTTAGTTCAATATGGATCTGGTTCCTAGGTGGAGGCGCTACTGGACCAGCGGGTACTCCGATTCGGGTAACTATAGCTGCAATAGGAAACTCCAATGCTCAAACAATATCAACTGGAATTAATATTCAATTAAATCAAGTTTTTGAAATAGATAATATTAACTTTAATGACACTACACATACTTTACAGGCGTATATGATATTAGTTTCTCGGCATCTACAACTTTCCCAGGCTCTTCACCGTTTGGATTCGGTATTTCATTCAATGGCCAACCACCTACTCGTAATTTTTCAACTAATGTTATCGGTAGTGCTGTTTCTTTCTCTACAATTGTTACTTTACAAGCTGGTACAACGATTTCTGTACAACCTACAGCAAATACTATTTCTATTCCTAACATGGGCGATACAACTGCGACACTATCTGTACTCCGAATTTACTAACCACAATTTCCGATAATATTTTGGGAGGACTAAACACATTTATAAGTAATAGGTGTGATTTTGATTGTCTATTAAATCTCTCTTTTAATAAAAAGGAGCACTTATTTGGGAGGATAAGTGCTCCTTCTTTACGTTTCTTTACCTCAAATTTACTCTATCTTAATCCTCATTTTGTATGATAAATAATGAAGTCAAAGATATGAAAGAGGGATGAAAAATGAGAGTTATGTCACCGATACGCATTTGGATTGCTCTTATGATATGCATTATTTTATGTGTAGGGTTTTTTTTAACTCTAAAATATTCTACTATTTCAAAAGCAGAGAGAAAAACAGTTCCATACACACTTTTGTATACGAAACAAAACAACATCCTTTATTCCAATTCCACAAATAATGAAAAAAAAGTTATAAAAGGAATGCTTATTACGAAAGCTTCTAGTTACGAAACTCTACTTCAAATTACTGAAACGATTAAAGATCAGTATACAAATAAAGGAATTGATGAAATCACGCTGACTATCCATAATGAAAATAATGGTAGTTATGAAGAAGAATTACCATACGAACCGATTAGTAAAGGAACAATAATCATCACATACGATTCTCAATCCTTTGGCAGTACCAACATTACTCTTAATGAATAGTAGCATTTACCCCACTAATTATGAGCTCACTTCATTTTTCACATGAGAAAGAGGCGAATAACGAAATTCGCCTCTTTCTTTTACCATAACGATGGAATCCACTCTTTCACTTTATTAAACCACTCTTGCTGTTCTTTTTTCCTTTTTTGTTCTTCTTCTTGCCTTTTCTTTTCTTCTTCTTTTCTTCGCTTTTCTTCTTCAATTGTTTGCAATTGTTTTTTATAGTCCGCCTCAGATATTAACGACAATTGGAACGCTTTTTGGGCTGGGTTTGCATTTGCTTTTTTCATGATATCCCGGAACATCGTCGTTGTAATTTGACTACCACCTGGAACATAATGCTCGCTATCTGTTTTGTCATATCCTACCCAAACTGCACCTACTAAATCTGGTGTGTATCCTACAAACCACGAGTCCTTTGCCCCTACGCTCGGGCCATTTACAAGTTGAGTAGTCCCTGTCTTCCCTGCTGTATCAACATTAGTAACTTTCGCTTTTCCACCTGTTCCCTTTTCTACAACACCTTTTAATAAATACGTCATCTTTTGAGCAATTTTCTCACTCGTCACTCGTGTCTCTTTCTTATACCATTTCCCTATTATTTCCCCTTCAGCATTTTGAACTTCTCTAATTGCATGAGCCTCTACTTGAACCCCATCATTAGCAAATGTACTATATGCTTGGGCCATTACAAATGGTGATGTCCCTACATGCATCCCACCTAAAGCAATTGGATACGTACGGTCTTCTGGTACTAACGGAATACCAAATCGCTCTAAAGATTTCAATCCTTTATCTAATCCTATTTGTTCTAATAGCCACACAGCGGAAACATTATACGACTTTGCTACCGCTTCATACATTGTCACATTACCATGAAAGGCCTGATCACTATTTTTCGGTTCATATTCTTTAATATGAAATGGTTCATCTTTTAATATATCGTATACTTCATACCCTTGTTCTAAAGCGGGTACATATACAGCTAGAGGCTTTAATGTTGAACCTGGCTGTCTTTTTAATTGCGTAGCATGATTAAATTGTAAAAACTGATATGGTCCTCTACCTCCAACTAAAGCTGGAACACCGCCTGTTTTTGGATTTATAAGGACTACACCCGTTTGCATAAGTTGATCTGAGCCACTATCTTTGAAATAACTATCATTATTCACAACATCTTCTACAGCTTGTTGTTTTTTCGGATCAAGCTCTGTATAAATACGATAACCACCTGCTAAAATTTCATTTTGTGTTAATTCATACTTATCCATCGCTTCTCTAACTATATAGTCTACATATTGGGAGTATTTACCTTTGTATTTATCATCAACCCCACGTTTTAATACAAGGCCTGACTCTTTTTCTTTATTGTATTGCTCTTCAGAAATATATCCTTGTTCCTTCATTAAACTTAATACGACATTACGTCGTTCAATTGATTTATTAAAGTTTTTATAAGGAGAATACGCAGACGGCGCTTTAATTAAACCTGCAATCGTTGCAGCTTCTGAAATTGATAAATCTTTTACCTCTTTATCAAAATAAGATTTAGCTGCCCTCTTTATTCCCCAAGCACCTTCCCCAAAATAAATTTGATTCATATACATTTCAATAATTTCATCTTTTGTATAAGTACGTTCTATTTTTTTGGTTAAAAAGTATTCCTTTATTTTACGAGAAAATGTACGATCTTGTGTCAAAAATACATTCTTTGCAAGCTGTTGTGTAATTGTACTTCCCCCTGCTACAACTTCTCCTGCTGTAATATTTTTAAAAACTGCACTTATAATTCCACTATAATAAATACCATGATGGTTAAAAAAACCCTTATCTTCTACTGCAACAATTGCCTGAACCATAATATCAGGAATATCTTTTCTTTTAACACCTTCTGTTTTCGAAGAAGCTAATTTAGTTGCGACCTCATTATTTGCATCATAAATTAAAGTCGGTTGTGGAACAGCTTGTTTTAATTCAGATATGTCTTGAATGGATATTATTATATTTATAGCAATAAATAGAGTAATGAGTACACTTCCCAATACAATTAATGAATTACGAAGTTTCTTCCTCTTATTGAACCACTCAAGCATTTTTTTAAAATGAGTGTTCTTCAATTTCATTCGTTCACTTCCTTCATTTATTTACACTCTTCTTTTTAAAAGGAAGAATATACCGCCTTTTAAATTTACTATAATAACGTAGTCATTCCTATAGTGTAAAGCTTTTCTTTTACATTCATACTTTTTGCAAGAAAAGGACATTCTACAAGTAAGATATTCACTATTGGATATTAATATTATTAATAGAACAACGAGAGTTATGTTAAGTTTTTGTAAACTTTTCGATAAAATGTTTTAAAAAACGACAGTTTTTTGTTAGAATTGATTAGCCAATATATTTTACATATATTACTTTTGTGGGGGTAACAATAATGGTCTTTAAATCAAAAAAAGATAAATTTTCTGAAATGTTAATGAATGTTTCCGAAAATTTAAAAGAAGGCGCGCAGTTTTTCGTGGAGTATAAAATTAAAAATGCTAGCGATTTAAAAGAGTTTTCTATGCGCATGAAAGAGTATGAGTCAAAAGGTGACTCATTTATTCACGAAATCATTATGGAGCTAAACAAAGCGTTTATTACTCCAATTGAACGTGAGGACATCCTACAACTTGCAATGAGTATGGATGATGTATTAGACGGATTAGATCACAGTGCTGGTCTGTTCGAAATGTATTCTATTACAGAAGCTGATGAATACATGATTAAATTCGTGGAAGCAATTAATCAATGTGCGATTGAGATTGCAAACTCTGTTGAACTACTGTCTAAAAAGAAGTTAGTCGACATTCGTACGAACGCGATTAAGATTAAGGATTACGAATCACAATGCGATGATATTCGTCGTCATGCGATTAAGCACTTATTCTCTCGTGAAAAAGATCCGATTAAGATTATTCAATTTAAAGAGATTTACGAAGAGCTTGAAGAAGTAGCTGATAGCTGTCAAAGCGTTGCAAACGTATTAGAAACAATTATTATGAAGAACGCGTAAGGAGTTTGATCATGGATACACTCTTGATACTGACCGTTTTAGTAGTCATTTGCGCTTTAGCTTTTGACTTTATCAATGGATTTCACGATACAGCAAACGCTATTGCAACGGCTGTTTCAACGAAAGCTCTAAAGCCTAGACATGCAATTATTATGGCAGCTATTATGAACTTTTTAGGTGCAATGACATTTACAGGTGTAGCAAAAACGATTACAAAAGATATCGTTGACCCATTTGCTTTACAAAATGGTTCTCTTGTAATTTTAGCTGCTTTGCTTGCGGCGATAGCATGGAACTTAATTACTTGGTACTACGGTATCCCAAGTAGTTCTTCGCATGCAATTATTGGCTCCATCGCAGGTGCAGCCATTGCTGCTGCTGGTATTAGCTCATTAAACCTTAAAGGATTCATTAAAATTCTTGAAGCTTTAATCATTTCACCAATTATCGCTTTCGTTATTGGTTATATCGTTTACAGTATTTTTAAAGTGGTCTTTAAAAACTTTAACTTAACGAAAACGAATAAAAACTTCCGTATATTCCAGATTTTCACTGCAGCATTACAAGCCTATACACACGGTACGAATGATGCACAAAAAGCAATGGGAATCATTACGATGGCTCTTATGGCTAATAACTATCATACTTCTAGCGATATCCCGTTCTGGGTACAATTATCTTGTGCTATCGCAATGGGACTTGGTACTTCTGTCGGTGGATGGAAAATTATTAAAACTGTCGGTGGACAAATTATGAAAATTCGTCCTGTAAATGGTGTAGCTGCCGATTTATCATCATCACTTGTTATTTTCGGTGCAACATTCATTCACTTACCGGTTAGTACGACGCACGTTATCTCTTCTTCTATTTTAGGGGTTGGTGCTTCTCACCGTGTGAAGGGGGTAAAATGGGGAACTGCAAAACGTATGTTAATTACATGGGTTATTACACTTCCTATTTCAGCTTCTTTAGCTGCTCTGTTTTACTACCTATTACATTTTGTTTTCTAATCAAAAGTCGTCTTCCTTATTTTTCTAGGAAGACGACTTTTTTGTGAACAAGCCTATTTCTCATTAAAAAGCGTGTATAATAATTGGTGGATAAGTTATTTAGAGGAGTTGGCAATTTTGGAATACATCATGTTACTTTTCATCGGACTAATCGCCGGGACAGTCGGCAGCCTAGTTGGGCTTGGAGGCGGAATTATTATTGTTCCGTTATTAATTGGATTACACAGTTTATCACCACAACTTGCAGTAGGGACTTCTATGGTAACAGTCGTTTTCACAGGACTATCTTCTACCCTTACTTACATGAAGCATAAGCGAGTGGATTATAAAAGTGGACTTATTTTATTTATCGGAAGCGGTCCTGGTGGTATTATCGGATCATGGGCAAATAAATTTTTAAACCAAGACACATTTTCTTTATACTTTGGGATTTTCCTTATATTCGTCTCAATTCTACTTATGCTTCGAGACAAATTAAAACCTCTTTCCCTCTCAAATACGTCTGTAATTAAGCGTTCTTTTACAGATAATGATGGAAATGCTGTACACTACCAATTCCCACCGTTTCTTGCTATCTTTATCGCCTTTATAGTTGGGTTTATATCTGGGTTATTTGGAATTGGTGGCGGTGCCTTACTTGTTCCAGCAATGATGCTTCTTTTTGCATTCCCAGCACATATTGCAGTAGCAACTTCAATGTTCATCGTATTTCTATCAGCAATTGTAAGTTCTGCAACTCACATCTCACTTGGAAATGTCAGCTGGATTTATGCATTAATCCTTATTCCTGGTGCATGGATCGGCGGAAAAATCGGGGCTTACATTAATACAAAACTGAGTGGTAACGCCGTAATTAATTTATTACGTATTACGTTAATTATTCTTGGAACTAGATTAATCATTATTTCCCTTTTATAACGTATTCTTTTTAGAATGCGTTTTTCTTATACACATGAATATAAAAATCCTCCGAGGAGAACAAATAAAATTAAACAAGCACTTAATAACATATAATTTGAAATATGTACTTTCTTCAAGTTGACCACTCCTATAACTGCGACTGTTATCTTTATGATAGCGAAAAAATAGTTCACTTGCAGTTACAGAGTGCTAACAATGCAAAATCAATTATTACAAATTTTATCCTTATATTTCATTTCTTTGTATATTCTATCGATTTAATAAAAAAAGATGTCATATTGACATCTTTTTTAGTGAAGAAGTGACCATCCCATAAAGTCTTCATGTACTTGGCACGCCCTCTTATCGTTTCGATCATATAATTCAGCATAACTATCTGTTTCTTCATCATAAGCCATCGTATAAATAATTTGGCCGTCTACTTCAACGGATAAAACGACTCCACCTTTCATCTCTTCTACATGAATGATAGCATTCGCCGGAATTCTCATATCCGTCATTCTTATCGCATCTAACAATATACTAAACCCCCTACAGCGTATTCATTGCTAGTACTATTACACACTAAATAGTATACTACTGTAATAGCATACATTTCGTCAATGAAATTGCTGTTGAAATAGCATATTGTCTATATACATATACGCTAAAATAGAAGAAATAGAAACATATTAATGGGGGGCTAACATTGATTCTACACAAAGGAGATGTACTATTCCGTCAAGGCGAGGACGGTCCTTTATACTTTATAAAAACAGGCTTATTAAAAGTAGTTCGGCTAGAAGAAGACGGAACACCATTTTTATTCAACATTATCGTTCCAGGTGAAACGATACCTCATCATTCTTTAATTTCACCGAAAGAATATCACGGTACAGCTATCGCTTTAATAAAGACAGAAGTGGAACCGATCACTAGTAGTGAATGGTACGAGAGACTTCAAGCAAATCCCGAATCGTATGCCAACATCGCTATGCAATTGCAATCTAAATTAAGAATGATGCAACAACGAATTGATCAATTGACAACTGTCTCTCCGAAAGAACGTCTTCATCGTTTACAAGAATGGTTCACATTATATTTAGGTGACATTCCTATATATGAAATATTAACACAAACTGAAATTGGTCAACTGATAGGCATACGCCGTGAAACAGTTAACCGTTTATTACGAGAACAAATAAAAAACGAGGTAAAATAAATACCTCGTTTTTTTGTTTATTCTCATCTGTCTTATTGTAAGCTTGTTGCTGGGCCGAAAAATTCATAATGAATATGCTCTTGTTTCACACCTAAATCAGTTAGTGCAGCATTTATATGCTTCATAAATGCTACTGGACCACAGAAATAAAATTCTGCTTCAGTTGTCTGAATAATAGTTTTTAACCATTCGCTTTCAACGAAACCTTCTTTATCAAAGTTCTTCATTTCTAAATCTTTTTCAGTCGGTGCAGAATAACAAGTATATGCTTTAACTTGTTCATATTCATTTTCTACTGCCTTAACGTGTTCTTTCATTGCATGTGTATTACTATTTATTGCTGCATGAATAAAATATACATTACGTTTTGAATCTTGTTCAATTAACGTATTTAACATACTCATCATCGGTGTAATCCCTACTCCACCACTAATTAGTACAACTGGTAATGTTGAATCCATATTTAACACGAAATCTCCCGCTGGTGCACTTACTGGTAAAACATCTCCTTCTTTTACATGTTCATGTAAGTAATTAGACACTTTACCGTCTGGTGTATCTACACCTTTTTCTTTCTTTACACTAATACGATAATATTCTTTCCCAGGTGCATCGGATAAACTGTATTGACGATTATGTGTATATGTCTCACCTTCAATATTGATTTGAACCGTTACATATTGACCTGGGATGAATGAAGAAACTTTCCCTCCATCTTCAGGTTTCAAATAAAATGACGTAATAACATCGCTTTCCTTCACTTTTTTAACAATCACAAAGTTACGGAAGTCTTTCCATCCACCTTCTTTATGTGCAGCTTCTTCATACATCTCTGCTTCAATGCTAATAAATGCATCAGCAATGACACCATATGCTTCTCCCCATGCATTTAAAACTTCATCAGGTGCACCTGCGACCTCTTTAATGGCACGTAGTAAACATGTACCTACAATCGGATAATGCTCAGCTTTAATACCTAAACTTCTATGCTTATGACCAATTTGTTTTACAACTGGAATAATTGCTTCTAAATTATCAATGTACGTTGCAGCTGCATAAACAGCATTCGCTAACGCTTGTTGTTGTCTTCCCTTTTTCTGATTCGTATGGTTGAAAATATTCAATAACTCCGGATGTTCTGAAAATAAAATTTCATAAAATCTCGTTGTAATTTCAACGCCTTTTTCTTGTAATAATGGTACTGTTGACTTTACGATTTCAATTGTTTTTGCACTTAACATTGTATCCCACTCCTCTATTTCCTTAACTGTTTTTAGTTTAACTGAATCTTATAATGCAGATTGTGATTTTAATCACTATTAACACGTTGTTTTTGTGAATAATATATGAACATTGTACTTACAAAAGAAAATAAGCTAACTAGAATTCTAGCTAGCTTATTATTTTGTTTGTATAGCTTGTTCAATTACTTTTATATCTTTCCCCTCGCCAAACTCTGTATACCCCCAGATATTCGTTTCCCCCCTATATTTATTTACGATAATATCCAAGTCATGATATACACGGTGGGCATACACTACATACTCAATATTTTGAAGTTCCACACCTTTTTTTACAATTTCATAGCTTCTATTTACATCGCGTTTTATTTTTTCATTCTTTATTTCCGTATGTATATTTTTTAAAGATGGTTCTTGTTGTTGAAACCATTGCTTAAATTGATTCCAATCCCCGTCTGTATAATTCTCTGCTTTACCGTAATTTAAGAAATTATTATAGCTTTCATGTGTCATTCGAATAAAATCTAGCACTTTTGTCTCTTCTTGCACATCTTCTACTTGAGCTATTGTATTTACCTCAGCAGGCTTATTCGCATAATGTAACAGCACTTTCATAAGACTATAACTCGCGATGATCATTACGATAATAATCCCGAATACACGTAGCAATTTCTTCATATACAGAACTCCTTCTCTACTAAAGATATTATAATGTATGGCTATACTTGTAACATTCTCTCGTAGAAATATACTTCCTGTATAAATTCTTCCTATCATTTCGACAATATTTTTCTATACATTTCTCGTTGGCAAATGTTCTTGTAAAACAATATATCCTTCATAAGCTGTGTAACCGAGTATAGCCATTAATCCGATATAACAAGCAAATACTGTCCATTTCGTTTTCGCATCCACTTTATAATAGTTTTCTTGTTGTTCTTTTTCTATTTTCCATTTATTTAATTTTCTTTCTGACGCTTCAAATGCTTCCCTTATGTGAATTGTATACTCATCTTTTTCATCTTCATATGGAACATAATCTAACGGTTCGAACTTCGGTAAAAGATACTCTAACACTTCCATTTTTTGAAGTTCACCTATTTGTAACTCTTTTTCCCGTTCTCTTTGTCTTAATGCATTCATCTCATGATGCATCATGTATATAGTCCGATGTACAGCACCCGTTTCTTTTAATTCCTCTTCAATCCTAGCAACATATTCTTTCATCCCATCAATTTTATGCCCTAATTCCTTAATCGGCTCATCTCTCTTTATCACTCTATATAATTCCATACAACCGATAATAACAATAAATCCTCCCAAAATACTTTTAAAGTAAATTGAATAGCCAAGTAATAAAATAAGGCCTGCTCCCCAAATTTTAGTGCTGACAACTGAAATAATTCGCCCACCATCTAGCGGCGAAACGGGAATTAAATTAAAGAAATTAATCATACTTCCAAGCAAAATAACAAGCGCCCAAAATGGTTCTTTCGTCATTATGTAAAGCGGTATCGCAGGTAAATATGACAGAAGCCCGAAAAGCGGACCCATATAGGCAATGTAAGCTTCATCTTTTGCATTTTTCGGCATCTCTTTCATTCCAATAAGAGCGCCCATAAATGGGATAAAGATTGCTGGCGATGTTGGAATCCCTTTTCTTTTCGCAGCCCATAAATGGCCCATTTCATGAACAAACAACAAATAAATGAGCGCCACCCCAAATTTCCAACCATATAGAACTGCGTATGCGCCAAGCGATAGAAACATACTAAATACCGTTGAAAACTTTGCTAATTTAAAAATTGCAAATACCCACTTTAACTTAGACAGTAAAAATAATCCTATGGCAACAATAATTCCCCATAATCCTTTTTTATTATTTTTCATCTCTCTCCTTTAACCCCCTGTAACGAGTCATACAAGCTCATCAAAAATTATTCTCCTCTTTATTATGACATATTTTTTTCTATTGTTAGAAATAATGTTTATTTAATCCATTTTTAGCCAAAAATATAAATAAAGGAGGTATATACGAATGAATTTACAATCTCTCATAATAAGTGTTTTATCATTTTTAGCTTCAACTCTTATTTTTTATACAGTGAGCTATGTATTATTATTAGATTGGTTGCCAAATCACTTACTTATCACTCTTATCATTCTTTCCGCTCTTATGATTTCATTTCTTATTACACGAAAATCAATGAATGAGCCATCTGCAAAAGCAAAATAATAGAGAGGGTGTTCTTCTCCCCTCTCTATTATCATTTCCTAGGAAAGGCTATATAGAATTTACAATTCAGTTACAGCCAATAAGGGCCTTACCCCAAAATTCAGTTGAAACAAAGAAGTTAAGTGAGAGTCAACGCCGAATTGGCAAAGACTATTAATCAATGAGAAATGAGCAGCCTCCGCCGATTAAATTCTCACTTTATCTTTGGAAATTCATTTTTTCACCATACTCTTTAACGATTTGAATTATATTTTGAAACACACCTATTTTTTCTTTTTCACTGTTTAATATTTTTAAATCATACTTTTCGTAATATGTTTCTAATGATTTTAATTGTGATTCTGAAGCGCCTTTTACCTGCACAGTAGCATGCAATTCATATTGCTTATACCCTTCCTTTACTTTTTCACCTAAAATCATTTCACTCTCTTTTGCTCCAATTAATTTTTGAACTTTTTCTGGGAAAGTGAGTTGCAAATAATATTCTTGTTCCTTCACTAACTTGTTGTATAGTGATTGTGAAATCGTATACCGTACCATATAATTCACGTTTTGATCGCCTGCTTTAATATGAAACGCGGTAATCTGCAAATCTTTTTTTGTTACCTCCGTTAAAGGACCTACCTGCATCTCTTCTTCTTTTTGTTCTGAAACATTTGGAAATATAGCCAAAAGCTTTTCCGTATCTTTTTCATTCAACATATACATAACTTTCTTATATTGCACCCATCCTCGTCTATCTTCTCCCCTTAACCATGCATAATAAGTTTCTTTTTTCCCCTCTCTACTAATTTGTATTTCATATTCAGGTTCACCGAAGCTTCCGGTTATTTCTTGTTTCTCAGCTTTATCCAAAATGTCTATTACTAACTTCGCTTCTGATTCCTGCAACTTTTTCTCTTTATGTTTTTTTTGTATAACGGTTACCCCTATTGTTTCTTTCACTTCATTCACCGTCTCTTCTACTTTTTTTGTTTCTTGTTTTTGCTCAGCTTGACCACAAGCTGCTAGTAACATAACAAATAACAACAATACATATTTCCCTTTCAAATTAATCCTCCTTTTACGATAAGAAATTCTTATAATCTTCATACATAAAACAAAAACGTGACATCCTATTAAATAAGTTATACTAATCATTGAAAGGAGGTCTTTATCATGTCCATTAATTTTCATGAAGCAAATAATAAATACACATACGCAACAAGAAACGCTCATATTTCTTGGGCTGAAATGGTAAAAAACATTACAGACATACAAAACAAGCAAATAATTGATATTGGCTGCGGTGGCGGGATTTATACGAAAGAACTCGCTCTTATGGGAGCCAAAAATGTTGTGGGACTTGATTTTTCAAAAGAAATATTACAAGCTGCAAAAGAAAATTGCAACAATTTCCCAAATATTTCTTTCATCCACGGTGATGCACATAATATCCCATACCCTAACGAAACATTCGACATAGTTATTTCGCGCGCAGTTATTCATCATTTACAAGACATTCCTACATTTTTATGTGAAGCTTCTCGTATATTAAATAAAACGGTGTACTTATTTTACAAGATCGAACGATTGAAGATTGTACAGTTCCAGGAAGTCTCGAACACATTCGTGGATATTTTTTCTCTATATTTCCAAAACTCATTGAAATAGAGTCAAAAAGACGTCCAAAAACCAACACGATACAGAAAGAATTACAAAAACATTCTCTTCACGTGCTTCCCACACAAACACAATGGGAAGTACGAAAAATACATGATTCTGTAGAAGCATTGCTACAAGATTTATCTCCTCGAACAGGTCGATCCATTCTATATGAGTTAACAGATGATGAACTTTCTCAACTTCTACAACATATACAGACCACATTACAAAACGTCTCTCCTATTATTGAAAGAGATCGATGGACAATTTGGAGCGCCATGAAGTTGTAAGGAAGGAAGCCTCACAAAATAATGTGAGGCTTCCTTTCTTTCATAATCTAATTTTGCAACACTCTTGATATCCTCCACTTCTGGCCTGTGCACTTCCACACTTCGGACATACTAAATATCTAGACTGATTTGTCAACAAACTACCTTTTTGAAAGAGTAAAACTTCTGCTTGTTTAAACGAACGCGAATAATATAACCACATAAAACCAATTATAGCAATAATGCCAAATAATACTCCCATCGCAAGCATTTCATTCACCTCTTTTGGTTTGTTCTTTCCAGCAAGTGGATTGTTGTAATATTCTCTGTAAATTCAAATAATCCCTTCTTTACTCCTATAAATATCAACTTTCTCTATAAATTTTACAATTCTCCACAAATTTTTACTCCCATTTTACAATTCATTATTCCTTTTGCAACAACGAATATTACTTTCGATATTTCCGTATATAAATATATCTTTCAAAAAACATATTGACTTTCTAAAAAAAACATGCAACAATACTGTCAGAATACTTGAATAAAAATTCATTGACGAGAACGAGTACGTTATAGAACTGTTCCCCAGAGAGTTGGCGATTTGCTGAAAGCCAACGTTCAGTGCGTAACCGAAAATCATCTCCGAGAAGTAGAACCGAATGTTACAGTAAGTTCTTACCGGCCGTCCCCCGTTACAAGGAACACGTATCATGTTGTACGTTGCAAAGCCGTATACATATAGATTTATTTCTACATGTGTAAATTAGGGTGGTATCGCGGGTAAATATAACTCGTCCCTTTCTTTAGGGACGAGTTTTTTGTGTTCTTACAAATGAATTTAAAAAAGGAGGAAAAACAATGAACACTGTATCAAAAAAACATATTTTTTTCACGGGTCTTATGCTATTTTCTTTATTTTTTGGGGCAGGTAATTTAATTTTCCCTCCCATGCTTGGCCAAAACGCAGGTGAAAACTTTTGGCCCGCAATGATTGGATTTTTACTAACAGGAGTTGGCTTACCACTACTTACTGTTATCGCAATTTCTCTATCAGGAAATGGAATGCAGCAACTTGCAAGTCATGTTCATCCATTATTCGGAATTTTCTTTACGGTAGTTGTATACATTGCCATCGGTCCATCCATGGGCATCCCACGTGTTGCAAATGTTGCTTATGAAATGGGTGTTAGTTCTTTCTTACCAGAAACAATCCGCTCTAGCAGCCTAGTGCTATTTGTATATACAATCATATTCTTTACTATCGTATTTTGGCTGAGTTTAAATCCATCTAAACTTGTCGATCGTATTGGAAATATATTAACACCTATTTTATTACTCTCAATTTTCTTATTGTTTGTTAAAAGTGTCTTTACACCACTTGGACAATCAGGACCAGCTATGCAAGAGTATCAAACTTCTCCAATCTTCAAAGGCTTTATGGAAGGGTACTTAACAATGGACACCATTTCAGCACTTGCATTTGGAATTATCGTTGTAAATGCAATTCGCTCTAAAGGTGTGAATGATCGTAAGTCCATTGCCATCGCCACAGCAAAAGCAGGGCTTATTGCCGCTACAGGACTCGTACTTGTATATGGTGCACTCGGCTGGCTTGGGACAACTAGTGTCTCTCTCGGATATGCAAAAAATGGTGGACAGCTACTTACTGTTATCGTACAACAATTATTCGGCCCATACGGTTTGCTCCTATTATCTCTTATCGTTACACTCGCTTGTTTAACGACATGCGTTGGACTCGTATCTGCGTGCAGCCAATATTTTTCAACATTATTGACTACATTTTCATACAAAACGTTCGCGAGTATCATTTGCGCATTAGGATTATTAGTTGCCAACTTAGGTTTAACAAAAATTATCGCAATCTCTGTTCCAATTCTACTTGTTGTATATCCAATTGCGATTGTACTCGTACTACTATCGTTACTTCATAAATACTTCGGTGGATATCGCTCTGTTTATGTAGGTGCTTTAATCGGAGCAGCAGTTGTGAGCGTATTTGATGGATTAAAACAAGGCGGTATTCCAGTCTCGTTTATCACGTCCAACTTTGAATTTATTCCTTTATATAATGAAGGAATAGGCTGGCTATTACCAGCATTAGCCGGAGCACTTATCGGATTTACTATCGCTAAACTAAGCGGTGCTAAAAAAGTTCCCTTAATAACCGACGCAAAAGCATCCTAAAAAACTCCCGAAAGGGAGTTTTTTTACATTTGATAAGCAGTATGATTAAAACTACTTATTTTATACGCTTTCGTATAATATTCAATATTCGTATCAACTGTTTCTACCTTAACAACATCATAGCAGTCTTCTTGCTTTACTAAAAATAAATAGTATTCCTCTGTTGCCTCAATAATCGCAATTTTATCTGTTTCAACATTATATTGTTCACAAAGCGCTTGTAATGCGTTCACATAATCCCCTAATTTTTTAGACTTATCCATTCCGAATATAGTTTGAACTAACATATACATTCTCCCCTTTGTATGTACTGTTAACAACTTAATGATAACGCTTACATTTATTAGCGTCAATAAAAAGATTTGATGCAAACTAATAATCAATGGGGATAGTCCCCCACTGATTAAAGTTGCACTTTATCATTTCGTTAATTGATGTCTAAATGCATAAATAACCGCCTGTGTCCGGTCACTTACATTTAGTTTATTTAATATATTACTCACATGTGTCTTTACTGTTTTGAGGGCAATAAACAATTCATCTGCAATCTCTTGATTACTTTTCCCCTCTGCAATTAATAACAAAATTTCAGACTCTCTTTCTGTTAACTCCTCATGCAAAGGTTGCTCTTTCTTTTGACGCATACGGGACATCATTTTCCCGGTAACTTTCGGCTCTAATACCGTTTCTCCATCATAAGTAGCTCGTACAGCGTCCGCTATATCACTTGCTCTTGATGTTTTTAATAAATAACTAGTCGCCCCAGCCTCAATAACAGGATACAATTTTTCGTCATCTAAAAAGCTTGTTACAACTACAATTTTTGCTTCTGGCCATTCTTGAATAATAGCACGTGTTGCTTCGACACCATCCATCTCATCCATAACAAGGTCCATTAAAATAATATCCGGTCTTAATTGCAGTGCTAATTCTGATCCTTTTTTTCCATTTTCAGCTTCCCCGACCACTTCAATATCTGGTTGTGTAGATAAATATGCCGATACACCCATACGAACCATTTCATGATCATCGACAAGCAATACTTTTATCATACTTCTCCCCCTCTCTCAAGCATAATTGGTACTTTCACTTCTATTTGTGTACCTTTGGCCGGGAAACTCAGTACCTTGAGTGTCCCACCAATTTCATGAACACGCTCTTGCATCGATCTTAAGCCATAGGAACCGGCTTTATTAACGCCTACTTCAAACCCAACACCGTCATCAATGATTTTTAAAATCGCATATTGATCAATTTTTCGAAGGCGCACTTCTGTTTTCTTTGCCTTCGCGTGTCGCAACGTATTTGATAGCGCTTCTTGCACAATACGGAATAAATGATCTTCTACACCTTTTTTTAATTCTATTGGCTCAATAAGCCATTCAATTTTCATATGTTGTTTTCGCGATAATTCCGTTAATAATTCCTCTATACCTTCTGTCAGTTTCTTACCTTCCAATTGTACAGGACGTAAATGAAGGAGCAATGCTCTCATTTCTGATTGAGCATTTACAACCATATTTTCAACAAGTTGTAATTGTTTTTTTGTCACATCTGGAAATTCAGTTATTTGTTCATTAATCGCTGACATCATCATCGACATTGCGAAAAGCTGCTGACTTACTGAATCATGCAACTCCCTTGCTAAGCGATGCCTTTCTTGAGAAATCGCTTCTTGTCTCATCTCTTCATTCCAATGAGCTCGTTCATTCGTTACTTTTTGAAAGAGTCCAGCTTGCTCCTCTAATCGACGAGCCAGAACGATTACTTTTCGCTCCACTTCATGAAATTCATCATCCGCAGTAAACGAAACATCACTCGGAAAATTCCCTCGCTCTACTTCAAATAGAAAAGTATTTAATCCTTGTATACGCTGCTCTATATAGTAACCGATTGCATATCCTACAATTCCCCCGATAAGTAAACTTGTAGTCATAATAAACAAGCCAATTGGAACAGAAGCGATGGATTCCTTCCATAATAAATCATACACTTGTTGCTCGCTTTTCCATACATATACAATTGTACAAATGAGTGCGATACTAACAGAGGACAACATAGAATAACGAATATACATCCACGAAATATTTTTTTGTTTCTTCATTATACTTTCCTCACTTCCGTGTCGCCTACGACAAGCGAAGAAATAATTTTAATACGACGAGGAGCCTCTTTATACTGCTCTGTTCTAAATGTAACATTGCGGTTAAACCCTGTCTCTTCATGACCTGGCAAGAGCACACGGCCGACAATAACAGAGTGATTTAAAGAAAGTTCAATATCATATGGCACATATAAACGAATATTACCAACGACACCTCGAATAACAATTACTGTTTCTCCTTCTGGAATCATAGCAGTTGTTAAATCTATTTCCACATCACAAGCACCATATTGAACATTAATATCCTCAAGTTCATAAATATGATCCATCATTCGTACATTGCCTACAAACATATTTTTCAAATATGGTTCTGTACGATATATTTGCTTCTCTTCGTCTATAATCCCTTTTTCTTTAATTTCAACCTTCATTGCTTTTTGCTGATGTCCTTGTTGAATCAATTGATAACCAATTAAAGCTAAACAAGCAAATACGACAAGAACAAATGCTGCTGATGAAAATAAGAAAAATAAAAATACGATACCACCAACAAATAAAAATACATTCCCCCGTACATAACGATTCTTTTTACGATAATGCCTTCCAAACATAAGCATAATAAATGCAAAAATGAGACCACCTGGTTCAAAATGTCCAAGTATCATATCAAGAAAAAGACCGAACCCAAATATGATGAGGAGCATCCCCATTAATTGTGTCTTTGAAAAATGTTTCTTCACTTCAGCTCCCCCCTTCTTGTCACATATACATAGAAGAAAAGGCATTGCTTTCCAACACCTTTTCTCCTATCACTATATCATAAGCCTGTTTTATAATATACTACTATTATTTTGTTAACTCTTTCGTTAACGATACATCATTCTTTTCTTTCATTTCACGCTCAAGTTTTGCAATTTTCATATCAAATGTGTCACGCTCATGCCCTTCATTCATACGAGTTTCTAAGTCACGAATGTGATCTTCAATTTCTTCAAATCGTAAGAACGGATTATTTTCATCCATTTTATGCATCGCAGTATTCATCCGACGATTTGCATGTGCCATATTTTCACGTGCCATTAGTTCCATACGCTTTGCGTGCATTTCTTTTAATTTATTTTTCATTTCGGAAAGACGACGCTCTAACTCATCAATTTGCTCTACAACACCTGCATACATTTCTTCTAATCGAGTTACTTGCCCTTCATAATAAGCTACCTCTTCTAACGCACGTTCGTGCAATTGTAATTCGCCTGCTTCTTGAGCAACGATAGCTTGCTTTGATCTTTTATTAACGAAATAACGTGCTTGCTCAAGCTCACGAGCGAAGTTAGATTTTAATGTTTTATGACGCTCAATTAACTTCTCAATTTTTGTTATTTCACGCTCACTATCACGTAAATATTGGTTTAACATCGCAATTGGATTTTTTCTTTCCTTCTCATCTAACACGTTATGAAAATCAGCTAAAATTGCATCGCGTACACGTCCGAATAAAGATTGTTTCATTATAAATCTTCCTCTCTTCTACTTTAATTATAATTTGATTTATTGTTTTAGTTTTTCATTAATTTGTTCCACTCATCTTCAAAGTTGCTATATGGTTTAGAACTTTCTGGAGCAGATTCAACAACTACATCTTTTTCTTTTTTCCACTCACGGTATCCGTAGTATAAAACCACTAAAGCAGCGATACCGATTAATGCTGGTGAATGAGAAAGTGCAATGGATAAACCGATTAAACCAACAATACCCCAAGCTAACTTTCCAAAAAATGATTTAGCTCGCACAAATGATTTATAGCTCCAATATACAACTCCTGCTCCGATTGCGAATCCTACAATACCAGCAAGACTACCAAGAGCAATTAAAGCCAAAATACCGGCTGCGATAAACGCTAGAAATTGTTTCATCTTGTGCTTGCCTCCCTTCGATTTGATACTCTTATCTTAACTATTTTTTCATCTTTCCATAACGAGCTTAAGAACCGTTTTTAACTCAGACTTAAGACCGAGTCATATTCAGCCCTTTACGCAAAAAAACGTGCAGAGTCTATTCTCTGCACGTTTTTTAATTACTAACGTTCATATTAGATTAAGCTGTTTTATGATACTTTTTTTTCTCAGCTACTTTCGAAAACCTTGGAAACCCAATTAAAATAGAAACAATCCCACATACTCCAACTAAAATTGGATAAAATGCATATGGTAACAATTCAACCGGAGATAACGCTGCAAATCCTGCTGCCGTTAACATTTGGGCACCGTACGGGATCAACCCTTGCACACAACATGAGAAAAGATCTAATACACTCGCTGATTTACGAGGATCTATTTCATATTGATCCGCAATATTTTTTGCAAGCGGGCCTGTAAAAATAATCGAAATCGTATTATTTGCTGTACACATATTCGTCATACTCACTAAACCAGCAATACCAAATTCCGCTCCTTTTTTCGAACGAATATTACGTGTTAATACATTCATTAAATATTGAATACCACCATTATATTGGATTAATTCAACCATACCGCCAATTAATATAGCAAGTAATACTAACTCCATCATACCGCCCATTCCAGTCGTTACACTTTTAAAGAAACTTTCTAACGTGTAACTTCCATCTATAAGACCGATAACACCAGATAGTACAGTTCCACCAGTTAATACGATAAGTACATTCCAGCCAAGTAGAGCTGTAATAAGTACTCCTGCGTACGGTAAAATCTTTATCCAATCAAAGCTATGCGCTTTAACCTGCGTATCACTTCCTGAAGTAACTATTACTAATAGTACAATTGTAATAATAGCCGCTGGTAATACAATTAAAAAGTTCGTTTTAAACTTATCTTTCATTTCTGTTCCTTGTGAACGAACAGCTGCGATTGTTGTATCTGAAATAAATGATAAATTATCACCAAACATCGCTCCGCCAACAACAGTAGCCATCGTAAGCGCAATTGAGATATCAGTTTGACCACTAATACCTACAGCAATTGGTGCTAACGCTGCAATTGTTCCCATTGAAGTCCCCATAGCTAATGAAATAAATGCACCAATAACAAAGATTCCAGCTACGATAAATCCTGGCGGTAAAATAGTTAACGCTAAATTAACAGTTGAATCTACCCCGCCCATTCCTTTAGCAGTTTCAGAAAATGCACCAGCAAGCACAAAAATTAATACCATAATCATAATATCTGGATTTCCTGCACCTTTAGCGAACCGCTCTACTTTCACATTAAAACTTTCTTTACGATTCATCACTAAAGCAACTCCTACAGCAATTGAAATCGCTACAAGTATCGGCAATTTATAGAAATCACCTGTAATAATTCCAGAACCAATAAATAGCGCCAAAAATATCCCAAGTGGTAATAAAGCTAAACCATTTCCTCTCGTTTCTTTCAAAGTACCATCTCTCCCTAGTTTCAACCTTTTTCTAATGAATAACAAAAGACCTCTTCCGATGAGAAGAGGTCTTATACATCTATAAGAAACACTCTTCTCATCTTTCAAGCACACGCTTGCTGGATTTGGCACAGCACTCTGAAATCGAGTCCGCTGCCGAGGCATCGTAGGGCCAGTCCCTCCGCCTCTCTTTATAAGAAGGTTTCATATTTATTTTTTAATAATAATTTCTTCCCTAACTTTACTCGCTTACAAAACAAAAGTCAATTATTTTTTGTATAGATTTTTTTGGTAATTATACAAAAATTTGAATACAACAATCATTTTAACTTTTCGATTTCTTCTTCCAATATTGAAATCCAATAAAATTCACTATTTTTTATTGCTGCTAATATCCATTTCGTAGTGTACCAAGCTAACTCATACTCTTCCTTCGTGACATCGCCACTTTTATAAGCATCCTCTAGCTCTTCTTCATCTAATATATACACCTTACCGCTGGGTAATAATACTACATCTAAATATAAATCATCAAAATACGGTAAACCACGATCGTCTATTTCATATTCTTTCGTCACATCAATATAATATTGCACTAAATTGTGCCTATCATCTAACATAGCTGTAATCGCAAAGTTCTTTCCATTAATGAAATATTGAACCCACGTATACCCATCACTTGCAATACAAATTTCTTTACCATCATATTCTTTACAACTAGGCTCTCTCACTTTTTTTATATCCAGTATTCCGAGCATTCCCTCTTCCACTTGCTTAACCGTATAACTCTTTTCTATTAGTCTCTTCCACGAAGCACCGTCACCATATTTACGTTTCATTATGTCTGCTCCTCTTCTATATACAGAAAAGCTCCCACATATTATGTGAGAGCTTGTTCATATTATAATTAAGCAGCTTGACCCTTTTCAGAAATCTCTTTTAAATAAGCTTGTCCTTTTTCAGCGTCATATTGACCTTCCCACTTAGACATAACTACAGCTGCTAAAGAGTTTCCTACAACGTTAACTGCTGTACGAGCCATATCTAAAATACGGTCAATACCAGCAATGAACGCTAAACCTTCAGGTGGAATACCTACTGTACCAAGTGTCGCTAATAATACAACGAATGATACGCCCGGTACACCTGCGATACCTTTTGATGTAACCATTAATACAAGTAATAATGTAATTTGTTGTGTAATAGATAAATCAATACCGTACATTTGCGCCAAGAAAATCGCCGCAATTGCTTGATATAAAGTTGATCCATCTAAGTTAAATGAATAACCTGTCGGAATAACGAAAGATGTAATTGCTTTCGGACAACCGAATTTCTCCATTTTCTCCATGATTTTCGGTAAAACTGTTTCTGAGCTTGCTGTAGAATACGCTAAGATCAGCTCGTCTTTTAAAATCTTAAAGAATTGGAAAATGTTAATTCCAAATATTTTCGCTGTAAGTCCTAAGACAACTACGACGAAGAAGATCATTGCTCCATATACGACAATTAGTAATTTCCCTAATGGAATTAATGAAGCAAGACCAAATGTAGAAACTGTAACACCAATTAGTGCAAACACACCAAATGGTGCAAATTTCATAACTTGGTTTGTTACATAAAACATTGCGTCAGCTACACCTTGGAAAAATTGAAGAACTGGTCTTCCTCTTTCACCAATTGCTGCTACACCTAAACCAAATAGTACAGAGAAGAATATAATAGCAAGCATATCTCCGTCAGCTAATGACTTCATAATGTTCGTTGGAACAATATTTACAAATGTATCTGCAAATGAATGACTTTGTACTTGCTCTGTTGTATGTGTATATTTTGAAATATCTGTCTTTGTTAACTGCTCCATATTCACGCCTTTTCCTGGTTGGAAAATATTCGCTATTAATAGACCAACAATAATTGCAATTGTTGTAATAATTTCAAAGTAAATAATTGTTTTTCCGCCTAGTCGACCTAGTTTTTTAACATCGCCAACACCAGCAACCCCAACAACAATACTTGCTACAACAATCGGTACAACGATCATTTTAATTAATCGGATGAAAATATCACCAATTGGTTGTAAATAACTCACTACAGCCGGATTGCCAAAGAAAATCGCCCCAACTGCAATACCAAGTGCAAGTCCTATTAATATTTGCCATGCAAGTCCTATTCTTTTCATATTTGTTGTAACCCCCTCTTCGATGTGTCACTCTATCTCTCATTCTATCTCTATAAAACTAAGAAATTAAGAGTATTACATATTATTCGACAATTCACTACATTTTGTCCCTGTTAAAAATCATAAATCAAAATTTAAAATCTGACAACAAAATAACTTTGCTCGAACACAAATAATTTTCTTGACAAAAAATAAACTCATGTCAGAAAACCTCACATGAGAACGATTCCTTACTAGTATTTCATTGGCTTTCTAAGTAATATTTCACCCCATAAAAACTCTTACTTCCCTCCTGCATTTTACAAATAAATCAAAAATTTACCTTTGTTACACATATAAATAAAATGTAAGTACTATGACAATTAAAGTTGAAAAATGATAAATTCCGACAAAACTTAGCAATTTTATAAAGTTTTCTTTACATTATGATTACAACGATAGACACCCTTCTTCTTATGATATATAACATTCATAGGGAAAGGAGTCAGACAACAATGAAAAAGAAATTTGCAGCGTTTAGTGTTTTAGCAGCAGGAACGATTTTTGCTTCCCCGTTACTTTCACCCGTATACGCTGAAACGAATCAAGATAAATTAACTAACATTCAATCTGAATTAGAAGGCAAACAAAGTGACTTACAAAATAAATCAGTCGAGAAAGAACAAATAGAAAAAGAAATTCAAGAATTACAGAAGAAAATCGATGAATTAACTACTTCTATTAATAAAAACGAGGCTGAATTAAACGATACAAAAAAAGAAATTAGCAAAACACAACAAGTAATTACTGACAAAAAGAAACATATAGAACAATTACAAACAAACATAGATACACGTCAGGAAGTTATTAAACAACGATTACAATCTATGCAAGAAAAACCGCGTACAAATATCATTACAGAAGTATTAACAAACTCTACAAACATTGCTGATCTTGTTGATAATATGTACTCCGTAAGTTTAATATTAAACAACGATACAGATATTGTAAAAAAACAAACATCTGATCAAAATGCTGTAACTACAGAAAAAGAAGCTGTTGAGAAAAAAGAACAACAACTGAAAGAATCTGAGCAAAAACTAGAACAAAAACAGCAAGAATTACAAAATAACCAACAACAGCAACAAACTCTTATTAACGATCTACATACGAAAGTAGCAAAAGTAGATTCAGAGATTGAAGGATTAGAAGAATCCAAAGGTATTTTAGAAAATCAACGTCAAGCTGTTCAAAAAGCAATTGAAGAAGAAAAACGTGCCGAAGAAGCTCGTAAAGCGGAAGAAGCTCGCCAGGCAGAAGAGGCTCGCAAACAACAAGCTACTAAATCTGCTCAAGCAAATCAAGCAGCTCCAACACCACATGATACAAATATCGGTGGCTTTATCAAACCAGCAGCTGGATCAAAAACATCCGGATTCGGTGTACGTTCTTTAGATAACCATAAAGGAATTGACATCGCTGCTTCGGGAACGGTTCCAATTATCGCTGCTGCAGATGGCGTTGTTATTCGCTCAGAATTATCATCTAGTTACGGAAACGTAGTGTACTTATCTCACCGTATAAACGGAAAAACATATACGACAGTATATGCTCATATGAATAGCCGTTCCGTATCGAATGGACAAACTGTAAAACAAGGCGATCAGCTTGGATTTATGGGGAATACGGGCCAATCATACGGACAACATTTACACTTCGAACTTCATCTTGGAGAATGGAATGTCGGCAAGACAAACGCAGTTGACCCATCTCCTTATATCGGATTATAAAAAACCTCGGTGCCTACCGAGGTTTTTTATTTACACTTCACACAATATAGGCATTCTACATAAACTATAACTAAATGCCTATAGTTTACGAGGTGATCCATATGAATACGCAATTACAACAAAAAATAGAAGAAGCTAGAACGACATATATCGGCCGGATATTTACATTTGGCGGCTCAGTTTTATTTTTAATCGGTTCATTCCTCGCAGTCACCACAGCCTATAAAGCGTATAATCGGCTATTACATTCATCAACATAAAAAAGACGGTAGATCCCCGTCTTTTTTATGCAAACATTTTAAATATACCTATCGCATTTAAAAATACAATTATTACAGTTACCGGAATGACATAACGAAGTAAGAAGAACCAAATGTTAAATAACGTTTTCCCTTTCGTTTCCGTCACTTCTAATTCTTTCATCAACAATTCTTTACTCATTTTATTTGGTACAAATAATGAAATAGCTAGTACTCCTAACGGCAGCAATACGTTACTTACTGAAAAGTCGACTAAATCAAAAAATGTTTTCCCGAATATTTTCACGTCACTCATTATTCCAAATGATAACGCTGATGGAATACCGACTGCAAAAATAAGAATACCAATTAATAATGATGCTGACGGACGCTTCTTCTCATTACCTTTCGCAACAGATGCTACTACAATTTCAAGCATTGAAATTGCTGATGTTAAAGTCGCAAAGAAGAATAAAATTAAAAACATAATAAAGAAAAATTGACCAAATGGTATTTTTGCAAATACTGCTGGAAGGACGATAAACAGTAATCCCGGTCCTTCAGTCGGTTTAACTCCTAATGCGAAAATCGCTGGGAAAATTGCTAATCCTGCAAGTACTGTAACAAAAACAGTTAAACTTACAATAGATGTTGCTGATTTCGCTAAATGTTCTTCTTTCTTTAAATACGAACTATACGTTACCATTACCGAGGCACCTACAGTTAGCGAGAAGAAAGATTGTCCCATCGCATATAAAATCGTATCTGCTGTAAGCTTTGAAAAATCTGGCTTTAAGAAGAACTCTACTCCAGCAAAAGCACCATCGAGTGTTAACGCACGAACAATAATCGCTATAAATAAAATAAATAATAGCGGCATCATGTACTTACTTGCCTTTTCTATACCTTTCTCTACACCTTTACTTACGACAAAAATTGTACAAAGCATAAAGATAAATTGTGCTCCAATCGCACTTAACGGATTTGAAATCGTTTCACCAAACAATTGTCCATAATCAGCTACTCCATTCCAGAAACTGCCTGTCACACTATAATATAAATAAAGTAAAATCCATCCACCTACAACACTATAAAAAGATAGTACACTAAAACAAGTAACAACTCCCATACGACCAATCCAAGGATATAATTTGCTATTTGGCACTAATACTTTATAAGCTGTAACCGCCTCTTTTTGCGTGCTACGTCCAATAGCAAACTCCGCTATTAGAAGAGGCATACCTATAAATAAAGTTAATAGTAAAAATACAAGGAAGAATGCTCCTCCCCCGCCATTACCTGCAACATATGGAAATTTCCATATCGCACCAAGACCTACTGCGGCTCCGGCTGCTGCGAGTACAAAGCCTATTTTCGACGTCCATTGCTGTGTTTCTTTCATCATAAATTCTCCTTTTCTGAATATTTAAACTTTTGTTAATTATACACTTTCATTTCATACTCGCACACCTCCTTTAGAAAATAAAAAAGTCCCCTACACGCAAATATGCATGTAGAGGACGATATATGTAATGTAAATACCGTGGTACCACCTCAATTGGATTGATAAATCCCACTTGTTCAAGTACAGGAATAATTCCGATACTCTATCCTTTTAACGGCGGAACCCGGGTTGCCTACTACAATGTTCAACATACCTCTCGCAAGCCCATTCTGTATAATTTATCGTACCGGGCTCCCACCTAACCCCAGCTCTCTGAACGCATCAAATATACGTACTCTTCTTGCTCATCGATTTCATCTATTGAAGTTACTTGTGATTATAAATTATATTTTTATATTTGTAAAGCGCACTTTATCTTTTATTATTTTAAAACCTTTTCCTCTAATTCTCGCAAAAAACTTTCTCTTTTCCCCTCGTTTTGCATATATACTGATTTCAACACTTCCTGGAGCAATATATTTCGTTCCCTCTTTTCTAACTGTAAATCTTTTAACTTCACCCTTACTTCATATAAAAAATCTAAATACGATTCATATGTCTCATCATATTTATTTGCAATCTCATCTCGAATTTTTTTTGCGAGCTTCGGGCTCGCTCCCCCAGTAGAAACTGCTATATTAAGCAAACCACGATGAATCGCTGCCGGAAAATGAACATTACCACTTTCCGGATTTGTAATAACATTTACTAATTGATTCTCCGCGGCATCTTCAGCAACTTGTTCATTTAATATTGAATCACTACTCGCTGCAACAACTAAAAAAGCACTTTTAATATCACTTTTTTCATATTCTCTTTGATACCAACGAATTTTCTTTTCTTCCACAAGTTTTACTAAATTCGCATCTAATTCTGGACTGATTACAACTATATCTGCACCTTGTTTGAGTAAAGGAATAATTTTAAATCCTGCAACTTTTCCCCCACCAATAACAACAACACGTTTCTCATTAACTCGCACTGTAAGTGGATACATACTGATCTCCCTTCAATAACTCCGTCGTTTTCTGAATTAACATATCTTGAAACGCTTCATTCTTCCCTAAATATGGACTGATTTTTATCTCTTCCAATTCATATTGGCGCACTTCTTTCTCAATATGTTTCATAAGTAAACCTGTAAATAACAAGTAAGGCAGTACAACGATGTTCTTTTCTTTTCGTTCTACAACTTCCTTTAACTTCTCCTCAAATTTTGGCTCTGCAGCCGCTAAATAACAAACTTCTACTTTTTTAACCTTCTCTTCCGTTTGAAATAAAGAAGCAATCCAGTTTATATCTCTTAATACTTCAGGATCACTGCTCCCTCTTGCAACGAGAAGTAACGTCACTTCATTTTTATCTTCCTGTTCGATGCCACTTCCGCTATACACCGATTTAACAAGTGTTTCTGACACACCAAACGGATTACCATAAGTCACTTTAACATTCGGATATTGATTCTTGAGCTTTACCAATTCAAACGGGATATCTTTTTTTACATGACCTGCCGCTAATAAAAAAACTGGAATAACAATAACCTCTGTAGCACCACGCTTCAAACATATACGGAACCCTTCATCAATATTTGGATTCGCTAACTCTAAAAAACAAACTTCTTGAATATTCGCTTCTATACGACTCATACACGATGTAATAAATTGAATCGCCTCTTCTTTCGCTGTCTTCAAACGACTTCCATGACATATATATAAGACGGCTTTCATTTTACAACACTCCACTTACTTGATAAGCATTTTCCGTTTGCTTCTCAAACCAATGAATTTTTTCTCTAAAACGGACAACTTCTCCAATTACAATCATGCTCGGATTTTGAATTTGCTCTTTTTTCGCAACATCTACAATTGTCCCTAACGTTCCAACAACTGTGCGCTGCATAGACGTCGTCCCCTGCTCAATAATAGCAGCTGGCGTACTTTTATCTTTTCCATGCTTCATCAGTTGTTCGCATATGTAGGATAAATTACTAACCCCCATATATACAGCTAACGTCTCTACACCTTTCGCTAAATTTTCCCATTTCACTTCTTCTTTAGCACCTTCTTTCCTATGCCCAGTCACAATAGCAAAACTTGCACTTGCATCACGGTGCGTCACTGGAATACCAGCATAAGCAGGTGCAGCTATTCCAGACGAAATACCTGGGACGATTTCAAATGGTACACCTTGCTTTGCTAATGCTTCCGCTTCTTCTCCTCCTCTACCAAATACAAATGGATCACCGCCCTTAAGCCTCGTTACAACTTTTCCTTTTTTCGCATACTTAATAAGAAATGTATTAATTGTTTCTTGCTTCATCGTGTGATAATTCGGGAGTTTCCCGCAATAAATTAAATCCGCATCAGGCTTTGCGTGTGAAAGCAGCTCTTTATTCACAAGGCGATCGTATAAAATAACATCTGCCTTCTCAATACATTTCAATCCTTTAACAGTAATTAAATCTGGATCGCCAGGACCCGCTCCAACAATATAAACCTTTCCCATCATCTCTCCTCATTTCTTCTATTAAAATGAAACTTCCATTCGTATATAAGAATGGAAGTTTTTATTTTTTCGTATTACTGATCTCTACTCATGAATAACAAATGCCGCACCTTTTCGAATCTTCTTTTTTTCAAACAAAGAAATCTCTTTTACCTCTGGCAACGGTAAAAAATGCTTTTCAAGCTCAATCTCCGCAAGCTTAAATGCCTGTTCTTCACTTTGAGCAACAACAACAATCGGAACAATATCACTCACTAATACAGCTTCAAATCGATATAAATCCATATTGTCCTCCCTAAGACGCTATGACATCTTCTAACACGTTATTTAACGCTATTTGTAATGTATCTACACCAACACGACCTACAAAATCATAAAATGTTTCGGCTGGTAATTTATTCTCTTTGAAATAACTTATAAATGATGCGAGTACATCAGGTAAATCCTCGCCATCTATTTTTCCTTTTAACTTTTGATTGTAGGCACCGCCATCTAACAACGTTCCACCTACGTATATTTCAAACGCTTCAACAATTCCCTTTTCCTTCGTTTTCATTTTCACCCCTTGTAATCCAATGTCAGCAATTTGACGTTGACCACATGAATTCGGGCATCCTACCATATGAATTCGAACTGGAACATCAAGTGCAATTTGTGTATCTAAGTATTCTGCAATTTTTCGTAATCTTTCTTTCGTTTCTACTAGTGCAAGATTACAATATTCAATACCAGTACATGAAACCGCATGACCAATAAATGATTTCGGGCTTGCAGATATCGCTTCAAACAACGGTTCACTAAGTAATCCTTTTACATTTTCCGGCGGAACGTTCGGAATAATAAAATTTTGTGAATTACATGTACGAATTTGTCCATTTCCATATTGCTTTGCGATTCTTGCAATCTCAAACATTTCTTCTGCATGTAAACGACCTACTGGTACATTAAAACCTACATATTTTAATCCCTCTTGTTTTTGGTCTTGAACACCATAAAAATAGCCTGCATTCCATCCTTTGAGTGCACTTTCCCCTTTACTTTGTAAAGGCCCTGTATACTCTATTAGTTTCTCTTTAAACTTCTCTGCTCCCCAGTCCGCAACAAGAAATTTCAAACGGGCTAAATGACGTTTCTCACGATATCCAAAATCACGGAATATAGTAGCAATCGCAATCGCCACTTCCTTCACTTCTTCTGGTAAAACAAACACATCTAATTCATCAGCTAAATATGGACGGGCTGATAACCCTCCGCCTACTTTTATATGAAAACCAACTTTTTTCTCACCATCTATTTCTTTCGTAGCAGGTGTAAATGCAACACAGTTAATCTCTGCGTTTGCTGAGTTATAAATATTAGAACTAATAGACATTTTAAATTTACGTGGCAAGTTAGAAAACTCTTCATTATGTTGGAAGTAGTCATATACTTCTTTCACAATATGTGTCGTATCAAATAGTTCATTTGCATCAATTCCAGCAAGCGGATTACCTGTAATATTCCGCGTAATATCACCACAAGCCCCCGCTGAAGATAATCCAACTCTTGCTAATCTTTTAAAAATATCTGGAATTTGCTGAATTTCTAACCAGTGAAACTGAATCGCCTGTCTCGTAGTAATATCTATTACATCACGTCCATAATCCTCAGCGATAGAAGCAAGTACTTCTGCCTGCGCATTTGTAATAATCCCTGACGGAATATTTACCCGCATCATAAAATAACCAGCTTCTTTTGGACGTTGTAAATACAATCCTGCCCATTTAAAGGCATCCCACTCTTCTTTCGGAATAGATTCAAATCCATTTTCCGCATAGTAAGGAATATCATTAAAAATTTCTAAACCATCTTTTTCTAATTTATTTTTCTCCGTCTGATTTAATTTTTCATTGTTAGCCCATACTTTTTCATAACTCATTTTTAAATCCCCCTATATAAAGTGAAACTTTAATCAGTAGAGTTTTGTTCATCCCACGCTGATTATTAGCCTTAACCAATCGGGTATTTACGGGCAACCCGACTCCCACCTAACTTCTTTGCCCCAACCGAGTTTTGAGGTGGGAATTTTACTTCCCGGCAAATAGCGGGATAAAACTACGCTCTTGTAAGTACTTCACGATTTGTTCTGCACATTCTTCAATAGAATATTTGTGCGTTTCTACAATTAATTCTGCTTGTTCTGGCTCTTCATAAGGCGAATCAATACCTGTGAAATCCTTAATATCACCTTTTCTTGCCTTTTTATAAAGCCCTTTCGGATCACGTTTCTCACACTCTTCAATCGGACACTTCACAAAAATTTCAATAAATTCATCTGCCGCTAATAAATCTCTTACTTGTTTGCGATCTACTCGAAATGGTGAAATAAATGCTGTAAGGACAACTGTTCCTTGATCTACAAATAACTTTGCCACTTCGCCAATACGTCTTATATTTTCCATGCGATCACTTTCAGAAAATCCTAAGTCTTTATTTAAACCGTGGCGAATGTTATCCCCATCCAGCACATAATTTCCAATATTCTTTTCAAACAGTTTACGAGCGACCGCATTCGCTACTGTAGATTTACCCGAAGCTGATAAACCAGTAAACCAAATTACAAAACTGTGATGTCCATTCTTCACTCTTCTATCATCTTTTGAAACCGAAGCTATATGCCAAGTAATATTCGTATCCATCTCGTTCTCTCCCTATTCTGTTACTACTTCTTTTTTTAAACCTTTAATTAGCACTTCTACTACTTCTTTACGACTAAATGTACTTGGCGGAATCTCACCGTTTCTTAATAATTCTCTTACTTTCGTACCCGATAAAATAACATGATCTTCTTTTCCGTGCGGACATGTTTTCGTTGAAGCCATCGCTTCACATTTCGTGCAGTAAAAACTATGTTCAAAGAATAGTGGTGTAATGCCTAACTCTTCTATCGTAAAATTCGTGAAGATTTCTTGCGCTTCGTATGTTCCGTAATAATCTCCTACTCCGGCATGATCACGCCCTACAATAAAGTGTGTACATCCAAAATTCTTTCTTACTAACGCATGAAATATAGCTTCCCTTGGTCCTGCGTAACGCATTGCAGCAGGAAATACACTTAAAAAGACACGATTTTTCGGATAATAGTTTTGAAGGAGTACTTCATAGCTTTCCATTCTTACATCAGCAGGAATATCATCCGATTTCGTTTCTCCAACGAGTGGATTTAAAAAGAGACCATCTACAATTTCAAGAGCAGATTTTTGAATATACTCATGGGCACGATGTACCGGGTTTCTCGTTTGAAATCCGACTACTGTTTTCCACCCACGTTTTTTAAATTCTTCTCTCGTTTCAATTGGGTCTAAACGATAAGAAGGAAATTGATTATTTTCAAAGCGTTTTGTTAGAATAATAGTTCCTCCAACGTAAACGTTTGGCCGTTCATATAACTTTTTCACTCCTGGATGAACCTCATCCGTTGTTTTATATACAAGTAACGCTTCTTTTTCTTTATCTGGTACGAAAATATCTTCTATTTGAATAACACCATATATATTTCCATTGTTGACAAGCTTTACTTCCTCTCCAGTCTTCAGGCTTTCTGCGACTTCTTCTGTTACCGGTAATGTAATCGGTATACTCCACACACTACCATTTGCTAAACGAAGCGTTTCTACGACTGAATCATAATCTTCCTTCCCTAAAAAACCAGTAAGCGGGCTATATCCACCTGTCGCCAATAGTTCTAAATCACTTAAAGCAATATTGTCTAATTTAATTTCTTTTTCAATTTGTGATACATCATATGTCTCATCTATACGGTTTACTAATTCGTTTACTGTGCTCATTTTCTATATCCCCTCTTAGCTTTATTTCAAGATTCATCTTATTGATAATGAAGACCACATTCGGTTTTCATTTTCCCAGCCCATCTACCATCTCTTGAATCGCCACCATCCCCTACAGGTAAAGTACATTTCTCACACCCAATACTTGGATAGCCAACATCATGCAACGGGTTATACGGCAAGCTATGTTTGTATACATATCGCCAAACTTCTTTCCACGTCCAATGAATGAGTGGACAAACTTTAATAGATTGAAAACGATGATCTTGATTTATAAACTTTGTATGCTTACGTGTTTCTGATTGTTCCCTTCTTAAGCCCGATATCCATGCTTTTTCCACGACTAATGATTTTTCTAAAGGTAAAATTTTTCTAATCTTACAACAAAGATTCGGATTGCTCTCCCACAGTTTTTCACCATGCAACTTCGCCTGTTCATCAAGTGTAAGTTCTGGCTGTTTTTCTATAATATTCAATGAAGGAAATCGTTCCCTCACTCTTTGAATTAATTCATACGTTTCTTGAAAATGAACATTTGTATCTAAAAATACAACTTTAGCAGATGGATTTACTTGGTTTATAAGGTGCAGCAATACCATACCTTCCACCCCAAAGCTACATGCATAGACGATTTCATCTTTATACTCTTCATAAGCCCAATTTAATACTGATAACGCGCCTTTTGTTTCATCTTCTTCCGAAAATGAAACAACATTTTCTTCCCACGTTTCATACGTCAACATGTTTTTTCCCCCTGTAAAAGCAAAAAGACGGTTTTAACCTAATGAAAATAGGTTAAAACCGCCTCTAGTTTTTCTAGTCAGCGCTTTTCACTTTAAACGTACTTTTTCACTTTTCTCTAACTGAATTACTTTTCCATCTTGTACAACAATTGTAATTGAACCATATTTCATATCAGCAAGCATCGCTTCAATCTTCTCGGATACTTCATCAAAATGTTCCCGCACACTCACGCGAACAGCCCCCCTTTTTATTCATAAAAAAAATCTTTCCCATTTCGAAAAGACTGTTCGGTAATATATTTTACCTTATCTTTCAAAATGGATTCCATTTTGCTGGATTTAGCACCTTGCTTTCTATAAGCAGGTTGCCGAGCTTCTTCGGGCCAGTTCCCTCCGCTTCTCTTGATAAGCTTTGTATTTGTATTTTATCACAATTCTGATTTTTTTCAATCCTAGTTTTCCGATATATTTTAATTATTTTATTTTACAAAAAAGGAATTGCCCATCCGAACAACTCCTTTTTCTATTTAGACAAGCTCTTTAATACGTATGCGATCGTTCCCAATAATATTTTCATATGTTTCGCGTTCCACAACTACTTGCGATGTTCCGCCTTTTGCAAAGACCACGGCTGGTCTTCGAATCCGATTGTAATTATTCGCCATCGAATACCCGTAGGCTCCTGTACAGGAAACTGCTAGTAAATCAGCAGAAGCGACTTTTGGTAAATGAATATCCCAAATCAACATATCTCCACTCTCACAGCATTTCCCAGCAATCGAAACGAGTTCCTCATTCTCATCATTCCCTCGATTCGCTAACATTGCTTCATAACGCGCACTATATAAAGCAGGTCTTAAATTATCTGTCATTCCACCATCGACTGATACATATTTCCGAATACCAGGAATATCTTTCACAGATCCAACTGTATAAATTGTTGTCCCAGCATCACCTACAATGCTACGGCCTGGTTCAATCCATATTTCTGGCAATGGATATTCACATACAGTAAATTGTTCTCTCACTGCACTTGTTACAGCTCGCACATATGTCTCAAGAGTTAATGGTGTATCCGACTCTGTGTAGCGTATTCCAAATCCCCCGCCTACATTTAATACTTTTACTACATAGTTTGTTTGCTCTCTCACTTCTTCTAAAAATTGGCGAAGAACTTCAATTGCTCGAACAAAACCAGCTGTTTCAAATATTTGCGATCCGATATGTGAATGAATCCCTAGCACATTATAATTTGATTTTTGTAAAGCAAATCCAATTGCCTGCATCGCTTGACCGTTTGAAACGCCAAATCCAAATTTCGAATCATCTTGGCCTGTTGTAATATATTCATGTGTGTGCGCCTCTACTCCAGGCGTTACACGAATTAATATGTTCACAAATTTTCCATGTTGCATCGCTAAATCGTGTAAAACTTCTAATTCAAAGAAATTATCTACGACAAAACAACCAATATTCGCCTGAAGAGCCATCACTATCTCTTCTTCTGTTTTATTATTTCCATGAAAATGAATACGTGATGCTGGAAATCCTGCTTGGAGCGCAGTATATAATTCTCCCCCAGAAACAACGTCTAATGACATATTCTCTTCACGAGCTACTCGGCACATCTCCATGCACAAGAACGCCTTGCTTGCATATGCTACTTGATAAGAGAAACCACTTTCTTTAAAAGCACGATGAAACGCTCGGCATTTTCCTCGAATAGACTCTTCATCGTATACATAAAGTGGTGTTCCGTATTGCTTTGCTAGCTGCGTCGTATCGCACCCTCCAATTTCTAAGTGTCCTTGCCCATTAATTCGGCTTGTGCCGTGTAAATACATTTAAATTCCTCCCTTATTTCCTCTAAAACTCATAACCCCAATCTTCTATTCATTGCAGCACGCTTTTAGATAGACAAAAAACGCGCGGAACAATGTTCACACGCGTTTCTTATTAGGAAAAATATATATTGAAAAAATAAACGAGTTGTTATCTCCTCAAAATAAGAAACCGCATCAACATCTCCAAATAGCTCTCCATAAAATAAATCTTATGACAGTACTACATTTATTCAATGTAGTCCCAATATATGAATAAGATGGTTATTCTTATATTTCGGCAATAGTCCCTTTCAACCTATGATCACAGATTCCATTAAATCTCCCATAGCTTACTCTTTCCTATCGCGGCCTCTACCTTTGAGAGTAGATGAGGTAAGTCTATTTAATTTTCAAACATCTAATTGTTGCTATTAACAATACCAAAGGACCATTTTATTTGTCAAACAATTTTTTATATTGTTTTTTTACAGTTTAATTTTGTATCGTTTGGTAAGCGCTTTACTGAAATCTTTGTCACTTCCCATTCGCCTTCTTCGTTATTAAATGTAATCGTTACCTTCTCAAATGGTGGAGCAATTTTCCCAGCAACACGTTCATACTTTGTCACTTCAATACTTGCTTGAAATAAATATGTACCGCTATACACTTTTTTTAAACTAATAATTTTAGGACATTGATAAGGTTTCAAACTTCCATATTGTTTTTCAATTGCTTTATTTATTTTTGGAAATAAAACAGAATAAAGTGCATCTTCCATAAGAGGTGCATCATATTGAGCTACCGACACACTCGGTGAAGTAAAAAGTATAACACTACTGCATGCTATAAAATATAATAATTTTCGCATTATAACCTCCGTATATCACGCGATTCTTTCTACGTACGATAATTATCATACATAGAAATTCTGTTTTATTGTCTCCCACCAATCTTTTTCTACTCGATTATTATAAAAAAGCCCACAACCCCCTTTTATTTTCGTATAATGATACTCATAGTATAATAATCATAATAACAAAGGACTGTTCGTATATATAAAAGGAGTCGTTAAGCAAACTGACTCACAAGAACTGTCATGCTTTTTAGGAGAGGAGTATATTATGCTACAACATCTGTTTCCAAAACTGCGATTTGCACTCGTTGCAGTCGTTTTACTATGGATTAAAACATATATTGTGTACAAGCTAGCATTTGATATTAAAATTGATAATTTCTTTGAAGAATTCATGCTTTTTATTAATCCACTAGCTGCGTTACTTTTATTTTTCGGCTTAGCTTTACTTGCATCTAAGCACCGAAACCGAATTATAATTGGAATCAGTTTTATACTGTCATTTATTTTATTTGGAAACGCAATGTTTTATGGGTTCTATAACGATTTCGTTACTTTCCCGGTTTTATTCCAAACAAACAATATGGCTGATTTAGGGACAAGTATAAAAGAACTCTTTACGTACAAAACATTACTTTTATTTGCAGATGCAATTATTTTAATGTTTATTTCGCGTAAATTCCCATCATTTGGCGACAAAACACCACTTTCCCGCTCAGAGAAGCGAACTTTCTTTAGCGGTGTAGCAGCTTTATTAGCACTACAAATTGTTGTATCAGTTATTTATAAACCACAAATGTTCTCACGCTCATTTGACCGTCAAACTGTTGTGAAAAATTTAGGTTTATACACATATCATCTATTTGATATTACACTTCAATCCAAGTCTTCAGCTGAGCGTGTATTTGCAAGTGGCGATGGATTTTCTGAAATTAAGAACTATACAGACTCAAAAGACAAGCAAGTTGATAAAAACTTATTTGGAGCTGCAAAAGGTAAAAATGTAATTTTAATTTCAATGGAATCTACACAAAGCTTTGTTATTAATAAAAAAATAAATGGAAAAGAAATTACACCATTTTTAAATGAATTTATTAAGGATAGCTTCTATTTCGATAACTTCTATCATCAAACTGGACAAGGTAAAACTTCTGATGCTGAATTTATCGTTGAAAACTCACTTTACCCACTAGATCGTGGTTCTGTATTCTTTACTCATGCAACAAATGAATACACAGCTACACCAGAACAATTAAAGAAATACGGATATTCTTCTGCCGTCTTCCATTCAAACGATAAAACGTTTTGGAATCGGGATGTAATGTATCCTACACTTGGATATGATCGTTACTTTAATTTAAATGATTACGTAGGAACGGAACAAATGTCTGTCGGTTGGGGATTAAAAGATAAAGAGTTCTTTGAACAATCTATTCCAAAGTTAAAATCTTTACCGCAACCGTTCTATACAAAATTTATTACATTAACAAATCATTTTCCGTTTCTTCTAAATCCGGAAGACCAATATGTTGATGAATTCAACTCAGAAAGTGGTGTTGTAAACCGCTACTTCCCAACTGTTCGTTACACAGATGAAGCTCTTAAATTATTTATTAAACAATTAAAAGAAGAAGGACTGTATGATAATTCCGTTATTGTCATTTATGGTGATCATTATGGTATTTCCGAAAACCATAACGCAGCTATGGCACAGTTCCTAGGAAAAGATACTATTACACCATTCGATTCTATGCAATTACAACGCGTTCCTCTTATTATTCATGTGCCTGGTCAAGAAGGAAAAGTTGTTTCTAAAGTATCTGGTCAAATTGATATTAAACCAACGCTCCTTCATTTACTTGGTATTAAAACAAATAAATCCGTTGAATTTGGAACTGACTTATTTATTAAAGAAAAAGACCCGCTTATGGTAATGCGTGATGGTAGCTTTGTTTCTGAAGAGTATGTTTATACAAAAAATATGTGCTACAAAAGAAGTACGGGTGAAGAAGCTGACATGACGCTATGTCAGCCGTATGTTGAAAAAGCAAAAACAGAATTAAAACTCTCCGATAAATTAATTTATGGAGATTTATTACGTTTCGATCCTAATAATCGATATAAAACCGGAACGATGACAACGAAATTTGAATAGTAAAGGAAGCAACTTTATACAAGTTGCTTCCTCTTTTTATTTTCACTTAATTTATTCCTCATCCTTCTATGAAATCTTTCACAAATTGGTAATTTCTTTCGTATGAGGAATAAATTTATGGTATGATAAAATAAGTAAACTTTCATACACTAATTAAGAATTTATTACAGAAAGCAAGGGATCAGATTTTGTATAGAGCAGCTATTCCAAACTTATTTACGCTCGGAAATTTATATAGCGGATTTTTATCAATCGGCTATGCATCTTTAGGATATTATAAATCAGCTGCTATTTTAGTACTTATCGGGATGATGTTAGATAGTCTTGATGGTCGTGTTGCTCGTTTATTACGTGTTGATTCACAAATGGGAAAAGAGCTCGACTCGCTTGCAGATGTCGTAACATTTGGTGCAGCACCTGCTGTTTTAATGTATTACACATCTTTCTCAAACTACGGAATCATCGGATTATACATAGCGGGATTATTCCCTCTTTTCGGGGCATATCGTTTAGCACGATTTAATGTAACACCATCTTCTACTTCAATGAAATATTTCACTGGAGTACCGATTACAGCAGCGGGAGGGCTTGTTGCTTTCTTAACATTATTTTCACATACCATTCCAAAAATCGTTCTTATTACCGTATTTGTAACGTTCGCATTTTTAATGGTGAGCCGCATTCGTATCCCAAGTTTAAAAGATGTACCAATTCCACGATATAGCATCATTATTACACTATTTTTAGTTGGAATCATTATTACAATGTATCAAACAGGATTTGGCAATTTTTCTGTTTTCTTATTCATTGCCATTCCACTATATATTTTGTACATGTTATCTCAATTCATTAGACAAAGACCGTCTAAAAAAGCGAATAAAGAAAAATAAGAAACCTTCCGAGTCCGGAAGGTTTCTTTTTATTTTGTGACTAATACCTTTTGATTTACAGGTGTTACTGGCTCTTCGCCGTTTAATACAGCTAAAATATTTCTGACAGCCATTTCAGCCATCGCATCACGAGTTTCAAACGTTGCATTCCCTACGTGTGGAGCAAGCACTACATTCTTTAATTCTTTTAGCTCTTCTGTAATTTTCGGTTCAAATTCAAACACATCAAGAGCTGCCCCTTCAATTTCATTCGTTTTTAATGCATGAGCAAGTGCCGCTTCATTCATAATTGGTCCACGTGAAGCATTTACAATATACGCTGTTTTCTTCATCGTTTTAAACTGCTCTTCATCAATCATATGATGTAATTTTGGATTATAAGCACAGTTAATTGTAATAAAATCTGCTGTTTGTAATAATTCTTCCAACGTCACATACGTTGCTCCCAGTTCACTTTCAGCTTCAAGCTTACGATTTGGCCCTGTATATAAAACACCCATTCCAAATGCTCTCGCACGTTTTGCAACAGCCTTCCCGATTTCTCCAAGACCAATAATTCCAATTGTCTTACCGTGGACTTCTCGTCCTAAGAAAAATAACGGTGCCCATCCGTTAAATCCAGTCGTACGACATAACGTATCCCCTTCAGGAATTCTACGCGCCGCTGCTAAAAGAAGTGCAAATGTTAATTCTGCAGTCGCTTCCGTTGATACTTTCGGTGTATTCGTTACTGCAATTCCTTTTTCGCCAGCATACGTGTAATCAATATTGTCGTAACCAGCACCATAGTTTGCAACAATCTTTAAATGAGGCGCTGCATCAATAACTTCTTTTGGCACCTTTGTTGAAAGTAAACTTAACAATGCATCTTTATCTTTTACACGCTCTGTTAATTCATCTATAGAAATTAACTCCTCTTTATCGTACATTTCTACATCATGATCTTTTAATAGTTCTAATCCAATTCCTGGGATTTTTCCCGCTACTAATATTTTTGCCACTACTAACACCTCTTCTATAGAAAATAAGATATCTCTTATATTTCATTGTAAGAAATCCACATATAAAAACCAAGGAATTTGATTATAGTTTTGAAAATCGACACTTTTCCATAAAAAAAGAGGAGATACAACTCTCCCCTCTTCTTACGCTTTTTCCTGCGATTCTTTTCCGAGCTTCACATCAATAGTTCCTTCTGCAACCGTATCGCTAATTTGCTCTTCAATAACCGATTGAGATGCAGCATTCGTTTCAGACGTATAAGCTTGTTGCTGTGCAACTTGTACATTTTGTTTATTTTTTTGTTTCGCCATTTCTTACCCTCCTTTTCATTCTTTCTTATTTTGAACAAAAAGGACGGTTTTCATCAAAAAATCGCGTTTCATTTTAAATTTGTTACTTCTTCTTCAAGCAACCTCATTACTCTTGCTCGCTTCGTAAATGTTGCGACCTGAGTAACACCGTGAGCTCGTAATGTTTGTACATTTTCTTGTACATAATTCCCTAAATCATTTGGATAATGGGCATCCGAAGAAATCGTAATTGGAACACCATACTTAGCTAATACTTGTAAATATAGTGGACTTGGGCACATCTCACGAACAGGGTAACGATAGTACAGTCCTGCATTTATTTCTGTTGCCGTATTCGTTTCTACTAACGCACAGGCAATTTCCTTATAATAAGAAAGCTGTTCATTCTCATCCAATCGATAATTAAATACTTTTATATTATCAAGATGAGCGATAATATCAAATAACTCTGTATGAATCGCACTCTCAACTGTTTTAAAAAACGTATCGTATAATGTGCGTAGGTCATGCACCTCAAAATATTCTTTCGTATCCGGATTATCAAATCCCCAGCCATTTAGAAAATGAACGGAACCAATTACATAATCAAAGTCTCCTAGCGCTAATAATTCTTTTAACTCTCCTTCACAATCAAGAAAATAATCCGCTTCAATTCCAAGTTTAAGTGTGACACCTCTTTTACTCCATCGTTCTTTCGCTTCTTCAATTGCCTTTGTAAAATCATACAGTGAAACTACCCTTACTTGATCTAACCATTCCTTCTGTATACGACCAAGCTTAGAATCACTAATATCTACATATTTTTCATAATATCCTTTCGCTTCATGAAAACGATATAGATGATCAACAATTCCCACTTCTTTTATTCCTTTTCGCACAGCTTCTTCTAAATAGAGATCCATCCATTCTTTTGTAAATGGCCCTTCCTTCACACGCTTTTGCAAACGCTCTTGTGCTTTCATAAGCCAATCAATAGAATGCCTTTCTTGAAGCGGTTCATAACATTCCAACGCTTCATTTATTTTAGCAAGCCATCTTATTGAATACGGTCCTTCTTCTAAGTGAAGATGATAATCTACTTTCATATACATTCCCCCTTATAATGTATCTATTTCCCTTCTATCCCCAACTCTCGAAAGCTTTCCATTTCGTTCTTTCACCTCTCGCATGACATCTTCCAATGCAATATTTTTTTCAGCCAATAAAACGAAACAGTGATAAAATACATCAACCATTTCTTTCACTACTTCTTCTTTATCATTATTTTTACATGCGATAATTACTTCAGCGCACTCTTCACCAATTTTCTTTAAAATTTTATCTTCTCCTTTTGAAAATAAATAATTTGTATACGATTCAGGAAGTGGGCTTTCCTTTCGTTCTTCAATTGTTTTATACAGCAACTTAAAGGCATTTTCCATATGTATCCCCCCTATATAATTTGATAGTGAAAGCATGTCTTCTCCCCCGTATGACAAGCAGGCCCTACTTGTTTCACATTCACAACAATTGAATCTTGATCACAATCTAAGTATAGAGATTGCACATATTGAACATTCCCTGATGTTTCTCCCTTATTCCATAACGACTGCCTCGAACGAGAATAAAACCATGTTCTTTTCGTCTCTAACGTTTTTTCATATGCGTCTTCATTCATATAAGCTAGCATTAAAACTTCTTTCGTACCTTCTTCGATGACAATTGCTGGTATTAATCCTTTTGAAAAATTAGGTTTCATAACCGCACCTCAACATTTGCATCTCTTAATTTTCGCTTTACACTCTGCACTGTCGCCTCACCATAATGAAATATGGATGCCGCTAACGCTGCATCAACCGTTGTCTTTTGAAAAACTTCTATAATGTGATCCGTATGACCACAGCCCCCTGATGCGATGACTGGAATGGAAACACTTTTTGAAATTTCTTCTGTTAAACGAAGATCATATCCACTTTTCGTTCCATCTGCATCCATACTCGTTAACAAAATTTCACCCGCCCCGAGCTTAACAACACGCTTCGCCCATTCTATAGCATCCATTTCTGTGTCAACTCTTCCACCGTTGACGTATACGTTCCATTTATCTTCCGCTACTTTTCTAGCGTCAATTGCGACGACAATACATTGTGATCCAAAGTGTTCTGCCCCTTCTTCGATTAGCTTCGGGTTTCGCACTGCCGCTGAGTTTATTGAAACTTTGTCTGCTCCAGCTCTTAGTAAATTGTACATATCTTTCACACTTGAAATCCCCCCGCCAACCGTAAGAGGAATAAATACTTTTGCTGCTGTTTTTTCTACAACATCTATAATCGTTTTTCTTCCTTCATGGGTCGCCGTAATATCTAAAAATACGATTTCATCTGCCCCTGCCTCGTTATATGCTTCAGCTATTTCAACCGGATCACCGACATCTTGTAATCCTATAAAATTTACACCCTTTACGACTCGCCCTTCTTTCACATCTAGACATGGAATAATTCGTTTCGCTAACATAACTTCGTTACCTGTAATACTTCTTCTAAATCAATCTTTTTCTCGTAAAGCGCCTTTCCAATTATGACACCATATATATTCATATCATTTAACTTTTTCACATCTTGAATAGATGCCACTCCTCCAGAGGCAATGAGACGAATGCCCACACTTTTTTGAAGTAACGTCAATTGTTCAAAATTTGGCCCTGCAAGCGTCCCGTCTTTCGAAATGTCTGTAAACACAATCGTTTGAACACCTAAACTTTCCATTTGTTTCGCTAAAATAATATAAGAAATTTCAGACAAATCAAGCCAACCTCTCGTTGCTACGAAACCATTTTTCGCATCAATTCCAACAATGATTTTCTCTTTATATAGATGAACTGCTTCCTCTAAAAATGACTTATCATAAAGAGCCGCTGTTCCTAAAATCACTTTTTCTACACCTACTGACAATAACTTCTCCACCGCTTTAAGTGAACGAATTCCTCCTCCCACTTGCACAGGAATACGTACCGCCTTGCAGATTTTTTCAATGACGAGAAAATTTAGCGACTCGCCAGCAATTGCACCGTCTAAATCAACAATGTGTAGTATTTCCGCTCCAAGCTTTTCAAATATGATCGCCTGTGCTACCGGATCTTCATTCATCACCGTTTCTTTACTAAACTCTCCTTGATAAAGTCTAACGCATCGCCCTTCCTTTAAATCGATAGCCGGGAAGATTTCCATGCTTCTACCACCCCTTGAAAATTTTTTAATATTTGCATGCCAATTTCACCACTTTTTTCTGGATGAAACTGTGCACCAAATACATTTCCTTTCGCTACAAACCCTGGTACTTGCATTCCATAATCACTTACTCCGCATACAATTTCATCTGGACAATCCGCGTAATATGAATGAACATAATACACGAAAGAACCATCTACTAATCCATTCCAAAGGGGAAATTCTCTTTCCTTCCTTAATTCATTCCATCCCATATGAGGAATTTTATACGAAACTTTTAACTTACGAATTTCCCCTGGTAGTAAACCTAACCCACTACAACCTTTTAGTTCCTCACTTCGTTCAAATAAAAGCTGCATGCCCAAACATATACCGAGGAGTGGTTTTCCTATATCACAAACTTCTTTTAGTACACACACTAAATCTCTTTCTTCTAATACTTCCATCGCTTTCGGAAATGCACCTACTCCCGGTAAAATCACGCCATCGCTTCTCAATATCTCTTCTTTATCACTCGTTACAATGTGCTCTGCCCCAATATATTTTAATGCTTGCTCTACACTACGAATATTCCCCATTCCATAATCTATAATGGCAATCAATTACAACATCCCTTTCGTTGAATTTACACCAGTAATGTTGGCATTTTTTTCGACCGCTTCTCTAAGCGCTCTACCAAAAGCTTTAAATAATGCTTCAATTTTGTGATGTGTATTACTTCCATATAGAACGCGCGCATGTAATGTAATATTGGCAGCATGTGCAACTGCTCTAAAAAATTCTTCCGTCAATTCTGTATCAAAATCCCCGAGCTTCGGATTTTTTAATTCCCCTTGAAATACACAATATGAGCGTCCACTTATATCAATTGCGACAAATCCTAAAGATTCATCCATCGGTACATACGCTGAACCGTAACGATTAATTCTCTCTTTATTTTGCAATGCTTCTTTCAAGCAATTTCCGAGTACAATTCCAACATCTTCAACGGTGTGATGTGCATCGACAAATACATCACCTTCTGCCTCAACTTGCAACCCAAATCTTCCATGTCTAGCAAATAAAGTAATCATATGATCGAAAAAACCAATCCCCGTTTGAATAGATACATTCGTACTTTCATCAAGCTGCAAACTTAATTTAATTTTTGTTTCTGTCGTCTGACGTACTTGACTGGACTGACGCATTATTTTTCCTCCTCAAACCTTATTTGGATTGCTCTCGCATGTGCATGTAACCCTTCTTTATTTGCAAGCTCTACAATATGATGCTGTACATTTTTTAATGCTTCCTCCGTATAAGAAATAAAACTTGATTTTTTCACGAAATCATCGACTGATAACGGAGAAAAAAATCTTGCCGTTCCGCTCGTTGGTAATACATGATTCGGTCCCGCCAAATAATCCCCGAGCGGTTCAGGTGCATATGGCCCAAGGAAAATAGAGCCTGCATGTTTCACATAATCTAGAGCATTCATCGGTTCTTTTATATGTAACTCTAAATGTTCTGGAGCAATTTCATTTGATAACTTTAGTGCCTCCTCTAAAGAAGGAACGATAAAGATGGCTCCATTTCTATTTATTGATTCACGTGCAATTTCACTTCTTGGTAACATTCCTAACTGTCTTTCTACCTCTTTTTCTACTTCTTTAGCTAGTTCCATATTCGTTGTAATACAAATTGCCGTTGCTCTCTCATCATGCTCTGCTTGCGATAATAAATCCGCTGCGATATATTTTGCATTACCTGTTTCATCCGCGACAACTACAATTTCTGATGGACCAGCAATCATATCGATATTTACTATTCCGTATACTTCTCGTTTCGCTAGAGCGACGTACAAATTTCCCGGTCCAACTATTTTATCCACTTTCGGAATCGATTCCGTCCCGTATGCTAAAGCAGCAATTGCTTGCGCGCCACCTATCGTATAAATTTCATCTACCCCCGCAAGATTTGCAGCAGCTAATATATGAGGATCAATTCCTTCTTTCCTCGGCGGTGTTACCATTACAATCTTTTTCACACCTGCGAGTTTCGCCGGCAATACATTCATTAATACTGAAGAAGGATATGAGGCTGTCCCACCCGGTACATATACACCTATATTTTCTAATGGCCGAATGAGCTGCCCTCTAATTATGCCTTTACTTTCACAATCGAATATTGAGTACTTCTTTTGCTTTTCGTGATACGAAACAATGTTTTTCTTCGCCTCTTTTAAAGCTTCTAAAAATGAATTCTCTACAAGCATACTCGCTTGCTGTATTTCTTCTTCACTTACACAAAAATCTTTCATCTCTACACCATCAAACTTTTTTGTATAGAAAGATAAAGCCTCATCTTTCCCTTCCCTTACATTTCTAATGATTTCTCTTACACTTCTTTGAACAGTTTCTTCTATTATATTAGCGTTTTCTCTTAGCACTTTTATTTTAGATAATGCCTCCTTAAAGTCTTCATACATGATTTCCATTTTAAGTCCTCCTATTTCCCTGATAAGATTTCTTGCTCCATCATATTTACAATACTGAATATTTCGTCTTTTTTAGTTTTTAAGGCCGCCTTATTTACAATCATCCGAGCCGATATAGAGTGCATTTCCTCAAATACAATAAGTCCATTCTCTTGTAATGTTTTTCCTGTTTCAACAATATCTACAATTGCATCTGCCAATCCAAGAAGAGGAGCGATTTCTACAGAACCTTCTATTTTAATAATTTCTACGTCCTCTCCCTTATCATGAAAATAAGTAGAAGTAATATGTGGGTATTTCGTAGCAATTCTTTTCTTCCGGTAACTTTTCGGATTATACGTAGGAATAGAAGCAACACAAAACTTACAAATCCCTACTCCTAAATCCAGCATTTCATAAATATCTTTCTCGTTTTCCATTAAAATATCTTTTCCAACGATCCCAATATCAGCTACCCCATGTTCTACATAAGTAGCAACATCAACCGCTTTTACTAAAATAAATGAAACATTTGTATTTTTACTTTGAAATACAAGCTTCCGACCTTTATTTTTGAGTTCCGAACAATCAATTCCAATCTGCTCAAAGAGTGGAATTACATGTTTTTCTAATCTTCCTTTCGTTAATGCAATTTGAATGTTACGCATGAAGTCTCTCCTTCTTTCTGGACTACCCATTTCTCATTCCACACATATTCCACTAAGTATTCATTCTTTGCCTCAACGACCGTTCCTATTTTATTTTTTCTTGCAAATTGAAAGGTATCGCTTAAATTAGAGAATAGAGATAACCAGGCATTTTTCCCGTCCTTTCGAAGTAAATTTCGTAACCTTTCTGCTTCTGCTAATCTATTTAACTCATAATGAATCACAATATCAATTTGATTTCGTTCATATGGTTCTTGCTGCTCTTGTAGCGCCTTCACAATTTGATTTACTTGCACCGCGAGTCCAACAGCCGGCAGCGTTTCTCCAAAATTCCCAATTAGCTCATCATATCTTCCGCCACTAACGATTTCTTCTCCAATTTCATATATATATCCTTTGAAAATAACACCCGTATAGTAATCTAAGTGTTGAATCATGCCTAAATCAATTGATATGTAAGAACCATATCCTAACGTTTCCATTGTTTCATACATTTCTTTTACTCTTGCAATTGCCATTTTCATTTCATTACTTGAAGCAAGCTTTTCTGCTTCCTCAATAACTTCTAAATTTCCAAATAGCCTCGGTAATTTCTCAAGTAATCTTACTGTCTCATCGCATCGATCTAATTTCTTTTCTCCGATGAAATTTGAGAGGGCAGCATAATTTTTACTTTCTATATACGTTCTAAGTACCCTTTCTTCTTCATCATGGATGGAGAGCTTTTTTACAATACATTTATATAACTGTACTTGCCCAATCTCAATTGTAAAAGATTGCACATTCAACTTTTGAAGTGCTTGAATGACACTTATTACGCATTCAATTTCAGCTCTTACATTATCAATCCCGATAACTTCAATACCACTTTGTACGATTTCATTATATTTTCCAGAATGGGATTCATTTGCTCGAAATACATTCCCGCTATACGTCACTTTAAGTGGCGTATCCCATCTCTGTGTTCCAATAACTCTCGCTAAAGGAATTGTCATATCTGGACGTAAAACGATAATCCTTCCCTTTTCATCAAAAAATTTATACATCTTCTCTTCATCTATCGGTCTATTTTGAAATGCAAAAACATCATAAAATTCAATTGTAGGTGTTCTTATTTCCTCATAACCTCTCTCTAAAAAAGTAAGCCTTAATTTTTGCTCCACTTCTTCAATTAATGTACATTCTTCGAATAAATAATCTCTCGTTCCATTCGGGTTTGCCCGCTTCCATTTTGTCATCTAAATTTTCACACCTTTCCCCTTCTAATGTATGCCGATTTCATTCACCTAAGCCGAAAATAAAAAGAGCCTTGTAGACAAAATACCTACAAGGCTCTTCAATAGAGTGTAGGTACAACGGGAATACCCCTTGTACCTACACGTTTTCACGCTAGGTTCAAGGGTTTCATGTATGATGATGTAGTTGTGTAAGCATTGTAATAGATCGCACGATATTCATAATACTTACTCCCTTTCTCCTCTGATTTTCACATAGTATATAACAGTTAATTTTGAATGTAAATACATTTTTAATATTCCGTCACTTTTTTAATATAAAGCCACTTTTCTTTCATACTCTTTTATTTCTTGTTCATATTGCATTGTAATACTAATTTCATCTAAACCATTTAATAACTTCTCTTTCCACATTTTCTCGATTGTAAAATGGAATCTATGCGTATTCGTTGTAATTACTTCATTTTCTAAATCAACTGTGATTTGTTCCCTCGCATCTGTTTTAGCAAGTTGTTCACGCATATCTTTATCCATTACAATCGGTAACATGCCATTCTTCATACAATTCATATAAAAGATATCGGCAAATCCTCCAGCGATAATAACGCGGAAACCATAATCAGCAAGCGCCCATGGAGCATGTTCTCTTGACGAGCCACATCCAAAATTATCACCTGTAATTAATATGCTGGCTCCTTTTCTTTCTTGTGCATTAAGAGGAAAATTAGGGTTTTCTTGGCGATTATTATCATATCGCCACTCATCAAATAAAAACTTCCCAAACCCAGTTCTTTCAATTCTCTTTAAATATTGCTTCGGAATAATTTGATCTGTATCAATGTTATCATTCATCAGTACTGCGGCAGTACCTTTATGAATACGAAATGGCTCCATCATAACTCTCCTTTCTAATATCAACAAAATGACCATATAACGCAGCCGCAGCCGCCATTGCCGGGCTAACTAAATGAGTTCGTGCTCCCTTTCCTTGTCTTCCTTCAAAATTGCGATTTGACGTAGAGGCACAATGTTCTCCTTCAGGCACTTGATCTGGATTCATACCTAGACACATTGAGCATCCGGGCTCTCTCCATTCAAATCCAGCTTCTTCAAATATGCGATGTAATCCTTTATGCATCGCTGCTTCTCTTACCCTTTGAGATCCGGGTACAACAAGTGCTCGCACACCTTCTTTTACTTTCTTACCTTTCACGACAGATGCAGCAATTTCTAAGTCAGAAAGCCTAGAATTTGTACAAGATCCAATGAAAACATGTTGAACTGGAATGTCATACGTACTTTGTCCGGGACTCAATCCCATATAAGAAAACGCTCTTTCGTCATTTGCATCATACTTTTCTGGCAATTTCTCATCAATCCGAACACCCATACTAGGATTTGTTCCCCACGTAACGTACGGCGCTAAATCCGTAACATCTACTGAAATATGTAAATCATAAACTGCATCTAAATCTGTATAAAGTTCTGACCATTTTTTCTTAATAGATTCATAGTCTTTCGGCGCATATTTACGCCCTTTTACGTAAGCAACCGTTTTTTCATCTGGTGCAATAATACCAGCCTTTGCTCCCCCTTCAATTGCCATATTGCAAAGCGTCATCCTCTCTTCCATATCCATAGCATGAATGGTCTCTCCGTAAAACTCCATTACGTAACCTGTTCCAACTGCTACTCCGTACTTTGAAAGGAGATGTAAAATAATATCTTTCGCATAAACACCTTGCGGTAACTTTCCTTTTAACTCAATGCCCATCGCTTTCGGCTTTCGTTGCCATAACGTTTGCGTTGCCAATACATGTTCCACTTCACTCGTACCAATACCAAACGCTAGTGCACCAAAAGCACCGTGTGTTGCTGTATGACTATCACCACAAACAATCGTTTTTCCTGGCTGTGTGAGTCCAAGTTCTGGTCCTATAACATGAACGATCCCTTGCTCTTCATCTCCGATATCCGCTAATGGCACCTGAAATTGTTTACAATTTTCCCGAAGTGTATCTAGTTGCTGCTTCGCAATACGATCGGTAATATTCCAAACATCTTTCGTTGGAATATTATGATCCATCGTCGCAAATGTTAAATCTGGTCTGCGGACTCTTCGATTTGTAAGCCGCAAGCCTTCAAAGGCTTGCGGTGACGTTACTTCATGAACAAGATGTAGATCGATATATAATAAATCCAATCCATTTTCATTAGTCGCAACTACATGTCTTTCCCAAAGCTTATCTAGTAACCTTTTCCCCATTATTTTCCTCTCCCTACTAACGCTTGCTCTTCCATTTCTTGAATAACTGCCTTTGTAAATGAAATTGTCGTTTCAGTCCCCCCGATATCTGCTGTACATTTTCCTGATTTAAGGACTGCAGAAACTGCTTCTTCAATTGCATATCCTTCTCTCGTTAATCCGAACGATTGCCCAAGCATCATTGCAACAGAACGCATCATCGCAATTGGATTCGCCTTATTTTTCCCCGCAATATCCGGCGCTGATCCGTGAATAGGCTCGTATAATGAAGGCCCCTTTTCAGCGTGACTTGCTGATGGAAGCATTCCTAATGATCCAGCTAATACTGAAGCCTCATCACTTAAAATATCACCAAATAAATTTTCCGTTACAATAACGTCAAATCTTCCTGGATTTCGAATTAATTCCATAGCCGCTGCATCTACTAAAATGTGTTCTACTTCCACATTTGGGTAGCGAAGTGCTACTTCTTCTGTCACAGTTCTCCATAGTTTACTAGACTCTAAAACATTCGCTTTATCAATAGATGTTACTTTTTTCTTCCGCTTATTCGCTAATTGAAAAGCATACGAAACGATACGTTCAATTTCATGGCGATGATACGTAAGTGTATCTGTCGCCACTTCTTCCGTTCGCTCTTTCGGATAAGAAAAATAAATTCCGCCTGTTAATTCACGAACGACAACGAAATCAATTTCATCCGCATTTTTTAATGGTGATAAATGTGCAGTTGCACTTTCTACCGTTATAGGGCGAACATTCGCAAATACACCGAGTCCTTTTCTTAATGCTAATAATCCTTTCTCAGGCCTTTCTTTCGCACTATCCCACCTTGGTCCACCTACTGCTCCAAGTAAAACCGCATCACTCGCTAAACAGGCGGCAAGTGTTCGCTGTGGTAATGGTTGCCCAGTTAAATCGATAGCAACACCACCAAAGTACTCATCTTGCAAATGAAAATGATGTCCATATAGCCTTTCTACCATATGCAATACTTCCTTCGCACTTTCCATAACTTCTGGACCGACACCATCACCAGCTAAACAAACGATACGTTTTTCCATTTTTAACACTCCTTTTAACTGAATTTTCAGAACTTTAATTTGATAGGTGAGGAAAACTTCTCTCACCTATCAAATATTTATTTCACAAGCGCTATAAGAGATTTTAATTTCCCTGCTGCATGGACATAAGCTCTCGCCGACGCTTCCAATACGTCTTGCGCAACTCCGAAACCTGATATTTGGTGACTACCTTCTTTTAATTCAACATGAACGTGAGCAAGTGCATCTTGACCTTGTGTAATAGATTGTATGCGATAATCTGCCAATTCACACTCTAGTCCTAAAATTCTTTGAATCGCATTGTATATCGCTTCAATACTACCAGAACCAGTGGCTGCATCTTCATATACATTTCCTTCCTCATCCTTCAGCACAACTGTTGCGCATTGTGTACTATTTGATACGAAATGCACTTGTAATTGCGTAATGTTATATTGCTGGGCTGCAAATGCTGCTTCACCAAGCATAAGTGCGCGTAAATCTTCCTCAGTAATTTCCTTTTTACGATCAGCCAATTTTTTAAACGCTTCGAATACCGCATCTCGCTCTTCATTTGTAAATTCATAACCAAGCTCTTTCATTTTTTCCGTAAACGCATGACGGCCAGAATGTTTCCCAAGTACAAAGAGATTTTGAGATTCTCCTATAAGCGCTGGTTCGATAATTTCATAAGTTGTTACTTCTTTTAGAACCCCATCTTGGTGGATGCCTGATTCATGAGCAAATGCATTCGCTCCAACGATTGCTTTATTTTTCGGTACAACCATACCCGTTAACCTGCTTACTAATGTACTCGTCGCCTTAATCTCTTTTAAAGTCATAGAAGGTTCTGCTTTATAAAAATCTTTTCTAATATGAAGAGCAACCGCAACTTCTTCTAACGCTGCATTCCCTGCTCTTTCTCCAATGCCATTAATCGTTCCTTCTACTTGCAATGCTCCCCCTTCAACCGCAGCTAACGAATTTGCTACTGCCATACCAAGATCATCGTGACAATGACAAGAAAAAATCGCTTTTTCATATGATGGAACGGATTCTTGTAAGTATTTGAAAAGAGAATAATATTCTTCTGGATTCGTATATCCAACTGTATCCGGAATATTAATTACATTCGCTCCTGCGCGAATCGCAGTTTCTACTGCTTCAGCTAAAAATGCTCTCGATGTTCTTGTCGCATCTTCTGCAGAAAATTGTACTGTCGGAAATAATGATTTTCCAAGCGTAACCGAACGATGAATACTATTTAACACGTCTTCTTTTGACATACAAAGTTTATATTTCATATGAATATCACTCGTAGCTAGAAATACGTGTAGACGAGGAGATACAGCACCTTTCACTGCTTCATATGCTCTTCGAATGTCACTTTCTTTCGCTCTAGCTAAACTCATAACCGTAGCATTTTGAATTGTATTCGCGATGCGTTTTACTGATTGGAAGTCACCTTCGGAAGCTGCCGCGAATCCAGCTTCCATTACATGAATACCAAGCCTCTCTAATTGCCTAGCAATTTGTAATTTCTCTTGTTCATTTAAATTTACTCCTGGTGATTGTTCGCCATCACGAAGCGTTGTATCCATGAACAAAATCTGCTTCATATTATTTAATCCCTACCTTTACTCGCGGCTGTACGAAAGGCATCATTTCACGTAATTTACGTCCAACTACTTCAATTTCATGTTCATTCTCTTTCTCATTTGTCGCGTGGAAATTTGGTCTTCCTGCTTTATGCTCTGCAATCCAGCCTCTTGCAAATGTACCATCTTGAATTTCTGCTAATACTGCCCCCATCGCTTTCTTCGTATCTTCAGTAACAACGCGTGGTCCTGATACGAAGTCTCCCCACTGCGCTGTATCTGAAACTGAATATCTCATATTTTCAAGTCCACCTTCATACATAAGGTCAACGATTAGCTTCAGTTCATGTAAACATTCAAAATATGCAAGTTCAGGCTGGTATCCCGCATCAACTAACGTTTCAAACCCTGCTTTTACAAGTGCAGTCACTCCGCCGCAGAGTACAGCTTGCTCTCCAAATAAATCTGTTTCTGTTTCTTCTTTAAACGTCGTTTCTAATACACCAGCTCTCGTTGCTCCAATTCCGTCAGCATAAGAAAGTGCTTTTTCAGTCGCAACTCCTGTTGCATCTTGATATACGGCAAATAGTGCAGGAACAGCCCCGCCCTCGGCGAACGTACGGCGTACGAGATGCCCCGGTCCTTTTGGCGCTACTAGAAATACATCTACATTAGCTGGTGGTTTTACTTGATCAAAGTGAACATTAAATCCATGTGCGAACACGAGAGAATTTCCGGCTTGTAAATTTGGTTCAATTTCAGCTTTATATACTTCTGGTTGTAATTCATCAGGCAGTAGAATCATTACTACATCAGCTTTTTCCGCTGCTTCTGCTACTGTATATACAGAAAATCCATCTTCATTCGCTTTATCCCAAGACTTACCTTTTCTTAAACCTACTACTACATCAAATCCGTTATCACGTAAATTTTGCGCATGCGCATGACCTTGCGAGCCATATCCGATGATTGCTACTTTCTTTTCCTTTAATACATTTACTGTTACATCTTTCTCATAATAAACTTTTGCCATTTTCATTTCCCCCTATATTTAAATGATTATTGAATTAACATAACTTGCTTATCTTGTTTTTTCATACTACGTGTAAATGCTGTTACACCTGTTCTCGCAATTTCTTTCAAACCGTATGGTCTAAGTAATTCAATTAACGCTTCCACTTTATCTTGCGTACCTGTTACTTGCACAACTATGGAATCCTTCCCAACATCTATTACAGCGGCTCGAAACGGTTCAATTAAACTATATAATTCCGCCCTTGCTACAGAAGTTGCTACTTTAATAAGAGCAAGCTCTCTAGCAATCATTGCTTCTTCTGTAATATCTGATACTTTCAGAACATCGATTTGCTTATGAAGTTGTTTAATTAACTGCTCAACTTGCTGTTCACTTTCCACATGCACAACTATCGTCATTCGCGATATATCTGATGATTCCGTATGACCTACTGAAATACTTTCAATATTAAAATGTCTTCGTGTCATAACCCCTGTAATTCGGTTTAACACACCACTTTGATTTCGAACTGTCGCTGTAACAATTCTCTTCACCTTTTTTCCACTCCTTCCATTTGGTGAACGCCTTTCCCGGGCGCAACCATCGGCATAACTTTCTCAGATTGAAGTACACGGCAATCAATTAAGACTGGTTCTTTTAATTCAATCGCATGCTTCAACTGCTTCTTTGCAAGAAGTGGATCATCAATACGAACACCTTTTATACCATACGCATTCGCAAGAGCGACGAAATCTGGTTGACACGACAATAAGGAATGTGAATATCTTTGATTATAAAATTCGTCTTGCCATTGCCTTACCATTCCTAAAGCTTCATTATTTAAAATAAATACTTTAACAGGTAAAGAATGTTCTTTTAATACACTTAATTCTTGTAGAGTCATTTGAAACCCAGCGTCACCAACAATTGCAATGACTAGTTCTTCAGGCTTTGCGATTTGCGCACCAATTGCTGCTGGAAATCCGAATCCCATCGTTCCCAATCCGCCAGAAGTTACCCATTTATCTGGATTTTTCAGCGGATAATATTGCGCTGCCCACATTTGATGTTGCCCAACGTCTGTTGTTACAATCGCTTCTCCTTTCGTGATTTCATATAGCATATCAATCGCGTATTGAGGTTTAATACTTTCAGAGTTTCGTTTATAAGAGAATGGATACTGTTCTTTTCTACTCTTTAATAAAGAGATCCATTCATGATGATTTTCTTTCCTTCCTTCTGGTTGAAGTAATACTTCCAATGCCCGCTTAGCACTTGCAACAATAGGAATTTCAGTCGGCACATTTTTTCCGATTTCTGCTGGATCGATATCGATATGTGCGACAGTCGCTCCTTTAGCAAAATAAGTTAAATTTCCAGTAAGCCGATCATCAAATCTCGCGCCTACATTAATGAGTAAGTCGCATTCATATAACGCCATATTGGCTGTGTAAGAACCATGCATTCCCCCCATCCCTAGAAAAAGTTCATCATCTGGCGGAAAGCCACCAAGACCAAGTAATGTATGCACAACAGGAATTTCATATTTACGCGCAAAACTTGTTAACTCTTTTGATGCTTTCGCATGCAATACACCTGCTCCAGCTAAAATTAACGGCTTGTTTGCAGCACTAATTGCTTGTAATAATTTGTTTATTTGGAGTAAATTCGGTTCATAATTTGGGTTGTATCCTGGTAAATCCATTTGCACATCATTACATCGTTCTCCTTGCTCTACTACCATATCTTTCGGAAGATCGATCACGACTGGGCCTGGTCTTCCTGTTTTAGCAATATGAAATGCTTCTTTAATAATTCGAGGTAAATCTGAAGCCTTTCGCACTTGATAGTTATGTTTTGTCACCGGCATTGTAAGCCCCATAATATCCGCTTCTTGGAAAGCATCACTTCCAATTAACGTTGTTGCTACTTGCCCTGTAAATACAACAAGTGGTAATGAATCAATCATCGCATCTGCTAGACCAGTAATCACATTTGTAGCACCTGGACCACTCGTTGCAATGACAACCCCTGGATTACCAGTAATTCTGGCATACCCTTCAGCAGCGTGAATTGCTCCTTGCTCATGCCTTGTTAAAATATGAGGAATTTCACAATCATACAGTGCATCATAGAGAGGTAAAACAGCACCACCAGGATAACCGAAAATCACTTCTACTCCTTCCTTTTCTAGCGCTTCTAACAATAGCTGTGCACCAGTTGCCAGTTTCTCTTCCGTTTTTGAAGACATTGTTCTTATAAGCCCCCTTTTTGAAAACCTTTATCAATAAAAAAAATCCTACGTCCACACTCCAGCTATGTGCTGAAGGGACGAAAGATTTCGCGGTACCACCCTTCTTTGCAAGAATACTCTTGCCTCAGTGACCCATAAATGGATCTAGCTAATAACGGAGCTACCGTCTAAGCCTAGACAAATGCTTCAGCTTAGCACTCAAGGGCGATGTTCGTCGACGTGAACCATCGGTTTTCAGCAACCACCGACTCTCTGTGAGGCTTCACAATCAACTACTCCTCCCTCTCAACGCTTTCTTATGTTATAAAAAGTTGTTATCCAACTTTATTTTCTTCGTAAATTTTCTCTCCATCTTCTATAACTAACTTTCGGAATTCTTCCAATAAACGATTCGTATGTGGACCCGTTTGCCCTAAACCAATCGTTCTACCATCTACTGTCGTAACAGCAATAACTTCAGCAGCTGTTCCTGTTAAAAACACTTCATCAGCTACATATACATCATGTCTTGTAAATAACTCTTCTCTTACGTCATATCCAAGTTTTTCGCCGATTTCTAAAATGGCGTTTCGTGTAATACCTTCTAACGCTCCAGCAGAACTTGGTGGTGTAATTAATTTATTTCCTTTAACAATAAACACGTTATCTCCTGATCCTTCAGCTACATATCCTTGATCATTTAACATAAGTGCTTCTTGTACTCCAGCTAATTTCGCTTCAATACGAACTAAAATATTGTTTAAGTAATTTAAAGATTTTACTTGAGGGGATAAAACATCGGGACGATTTCGGCGCGTTGCAACTGTTACAACTGGAATCCCTTTCTCATAATATTCTTGTGGGAATAAAGATAATTGTTCTGCAATTACTACTACATTCGGCTTCTTACATGAATCGGGATCCAATCCAAGATTTCCTGCTCCTCTTGATACAACAAGGCGAATGTATCCATTAGATAATTTATTTTGTCGAATCGTCTCAACAACAATATTCGTTACTTCATCTAATGAATATGGAATTTCTAAAAGGATTGATTTTGCTGATTCATACAACCGGACAAGATGCTCTCTCAAACGGAAAACATTACCGCTATAAACTCTAATTCCTTCAAATACTCCATCGCCATATAAATAGCCATGATCATATACCGAAACTTTTGCTTCATCTTTCGGAACAAATTCTCCATTTAAGAAAATCCATTGCTCATTCACTGGAAGTGCCTCCTATGTTCTATGAATTTTTTATTGTTTCCTAGTTTACTCTCCTTTTTAAATAAATCAAGTAAATTTTTAGAAAATTTATAATTTTTAATCGTACGTACATCTTTAATTATATTGATTTAACAACATTGTTAACGTTTACAAAAAGTCCGAAAAATTTTTTCGCCAATTTTCACTAAAAAAATATTTGTTTAAAAGAAGGATTTTCATCAATTAATACGAATCTATTGTATTCAATAAACGGACGTCCGATTTTATAAATCCGAGAATATATAACGACTTTTGCTGAAAAAGGGGGAAAATAACAAAAATAGCGCTGTCTAAAAATAACATTCATATTTTTCATTTCGTAATCATAATCCTATTTTTAAAAAACAATTTGTCAAAATGAAGGAGGAAATAAATATGGCATGTGTACAAATTAAAGGAACGAGACAAGAGGTAGTAGAAATGTTGCAATTATTTGATCTAATGGACACGAAAGGTTTTTGTAAATTCGATAATTACGTAGAGGTAGAACCAAACACGCAAGAACATAATCATTTTATTGCTTCAATCGACATCCATTCAAATACTTCTTCTGCACAAGATACATTAAACGATCAATTCGTTAGTCAAATGCTTACTGGCGTATATAACGACTAAACAAAGATTTACTTCCTACCGTCTTTTCATAAATATATGCAGTGAACTTGAGCATACTAGCAATTAGATGGTAGGAGGTGAGAATTATGGCTAGAATTGGCGTTGAAAACTCATTAACAGACGTTCAACAAGCTCTTCAGCAACAAGGTCATGAAGTTGTTACACTTAACTCAGAACAGGATGCACAAGGGTGTGATTGTTGCGTTGTAACTGGGCAAGATTCTAATGTGATGGGCATTGCAGATGCATCAATTAAAGGATCAGTCATTACAGCTCACGGTTTAACAACAGATGAAATTTGTCAACAAGTTGAAATTCGCACTTAAAAAAAGAAAGAGGACTCCTTTTGAAAAGGAGTCCTCTTTTTTATATTCACCTAACGGGAAAGTAACATATACTGGATGAAAGCCCTACCTCTCTCTCATCATTACGGTTCCACTGACCGCTCCTTGATTCACTAGTATACCTATAAAGCTTACACTTATAATTTATAGGGTTTGTTCACAAAAGTTGTTGGTAAGACTACCCGATCTTTCGCAAACTTTTCGTATTACATTTATAAGATTTATTTACTTTATACTAGCTGTAACCGAGACACGAATTAAAATTTTAACATCAATAAAATAACTTGTCAACATTTTTTGCAAATTAAAAACAGACAGTAACGGTTTGTCTGTTTTAGAATGGAGCTTTTTCTTTTATTACATATACAACAAAACCGCTTACTAACATACATAAACCAACTACTAAGTTTTTGATATTAATCATAAATTCCTCTCCCTTATTCCACACATCATATATATTTACAGTTCAATTATTCCGATCATCCTAAAGCGCACTTTTTCTAATATATCATAATTCCTAAAAAATGCAAGTTCACTTTTGGCGACCATTTACAAATTTATCTACAGTGCTTGGTACCGTATTTAAAGCCTTTTCAATTAAATGTGTACTACTATTGAGGTGTAATACTTGCACACCGTTAGAACCGACTACTAAAAAAGCAACTGGGCTAATAGAAACCCCAGCCCCGCTTCCTCCTCCAAATGGATGCCCTTGCTTGTTCTCTTTATGCTGATTTTGCCCACCGTTATGTTTTTCAGTAATGAAATCCCCTTTAAAATCACTTCCACCAGCTCCAAAACCAAAAGCCACCTGAGATACTGTTAATACTACATTTCCGTCAGCTGTTGAGACCGGGCTCCCAACAATTGTATTTACATCTACCATCTCTTTTAAATTTGTCATTGCCGTTTTCATTAAATTTTCAATTGGATGTTCCATTATGTATTGCACCCTTTCCTCATTATTCCTTTTTATACTTTCCAAAATAGAGGAAGTCATACTAACTTTTCCTATTTCAAGAAAACATTTTCCTCCTTTTAAAAGATACTACTCCCTGTACATGCTCCGGTATAGTGAAACTTTAATCAGTAGGATGTGTACGTAGCTCGACTCCCACAAATAGCAGGATAAAAAAGAAAAAGAGATACATACTACTATTGAACCTTGTTATGAAAGGAGTCATGACTTTGACTGAGAAATTTGATGATTATAAAAGAAGAGATAGAATAGATAGTGACTATAAAGAAGAGTACGCCGCTGAGGTTGCACCACAACGCATTGATTATGATTACGATGATAAAGACGATAAAGATGTTGTAAAATCATCCGCCGCTGGATCAACTGCTGGTTTTATCGCTCTTGCGCTATCTATCTTATCGCTATTTACATTCCCAACACTATTTGGTCTTGTTTCTGTTTTACTCGGTATTTACGCTTATAATCGCGGAGCTACTGTAACTGGCGGTATCGCTGCAGTTGTCGGTGGGATTGCTGCACTTATCGCAATTTTATTCCGAGTAGCACTTATTGGTTTATTGTTCTCCCTGTTCTAAAAAAGAAAAAGGTATCTCGCTTAACGCGGGATACCTTATCCTGTAAACACATCTTCCGATGGATATTTTATTTTTTGTTTTGCTGGTCGCGCTAAAGAAAACACAAGTGTTAACGGTCCAATTAATCCGCAAAACATAACAAACATAATAATACATTTTCCGAATGCCGATAGCTTTGCAGTAATTCCCATCGTTAATCCGACTGTGCCAAACGCTGATATTGTCTCAAATAATAATTGAATAAAGCTGAAGTTTTCTGTAAGCATTAATATAAATACCGCTGTAAAAATAAGTATTTGACTGGCAACAGCAATCGCTAAGGCCCTCGTTACTGTCGACATTTTAATTGTACGCTGAAATAAAACAATTTCTTCCTTTTTTCTAAAGAAAGAAAGGACAGATGTAATTAAGATAACAAACGTTGTTAATTTAATTCCTCCACCTGTTGATACACTTCCTGCACCAATAAACATTAAAATCATCGTAAATAATATAGATGATTCTTCCATACCTCCATAGTCAATCGTATTAAATCCAGCTGTCCGCGGGGTAATACCTTGAAAGAAGGAAGCCCATAGTTTTTCATTTAAAGATAAATTCCCTAACGTCTTCACATTATTATATTCCAATACAAAAATTACAATCATTGCTATAACATTTAACACTACTGTTCCAATAATCATTATTTTTGAGTGAAGTGATAATTTTCGAAAACTGCGACTATACCATATATCAATTAATACGGTAAAACCGAGTCCACCTATTACAATTAAAGAGCAAATCCCAATATTAATAATGGGATCCCCTACATATCTTGTTAAATTATCTGGCCATAAAGCAAATCCTGCATTATTATAAGATGCAATTACATGAAAAATACTATAGTATAAACCTTTTCCAAAACCAAACTCTGGAATAAAGCGAAACGATAAAAAGATGACCCCAATAAGCTCAATACAAATCGAAAATATAAAGACACGCTTTACTAATTTTACAAGACCACCTATATTTGTTTGATTAAATGCTTCTCCAATTAATAAACGATGGCGTAATCCGATTTTTTTGCCTAATACCCAAACAATTAAAATGGCAATTGTCATAAGACCTAGACCACCTGTTTGAATTAAAAACATAATAACAATTTCGCCAAACATCGTAAATGTACTTGCTGTATCCACTACTCCCAAACCAGTTACGGTCGCTGCTGACGTTGCTGTAAAGAAAGCATCTACCCAACTAATATGTGCTTTCGTTGCGAATGGTAACTTTAATAACAAACCGCCCACCACAATTAAGCAGAAAAAACCTAATGCTAATATTTGTGGTGGGTTTAATCGTATAAGACGATTATACAGCCCTTGTTTTTTTGTTACTTCCATATCACTAACTCCCTTATTAAAGTGAAGCTTTCCCCTCATAAATAAAAAGCTTTTAAAAAGCCCTTAAACAATTGGGACAAACCTTATATTCTTATAATATAGTTGAGCATAATCCTTTTTTTCATAGATTACAACTTTTATTTATATTCAGATTCCTTTTTGTTTTATGCTGGAAAACTATATATCCTAGCTCAATATTGCTAGCAATAACAATTTCATATGTACTATTTTTCAAATCCCCATATCTTTCACTCTATGTTCACATAGAGGTCACATCCACCTTTTATAGTATATGTATCGAAGCTGTTCCTCCCTAATTTTTAAGACATTCCCCAGTGTCTTTGAATAGCTTCCATCCCTAATTAAATTGACATAAATTGTCCCCTTCCTTGACCATCTTATAAATGATGGTCTTATTTTTTTGTCTTTCTATCTTTTCTTTAAAACTTCCTCTCTCTTTCACTCTATGTTCACACAGAGGTCACATCTACCTTTTATAGTATATATATCGAAGTTGTTCCTCCCTAATTTTTAAGACATTCCCCAGTGTCTTTGAACAACTTCCATCCCTAATTAAATTGACATAAATTGTCCCCTTCCTTGACCATCTTATAAATGATGGTCTTATTTTTTTGTCTTTCTATCTTTTCTTTAAAACTCCCTCTCTCTTTCACCCTATGTTCACATGAGAGTCACACCTACCTTTTATAGTATATATATCGAAGTTGTTCCTCCCTAATTTTTAAGACATTCCCCAGTGTCTTTGAACAGCTTCCATCCCTAATTAAATTGACATAAATTGTCCCCTTCCCTAGACCATCCTATGTGATGGTCTATTTTATTTTCCAAACACAAAATCAGTCTATCTACACTTAAATAAAAACAAAAAATTCAGAAAATATTGTTAAATTAGGTATTTTTTCGGTATAATTACTTTAGAAAGAACTTTCGCAAAAACAAAAGGGGGGATTTTATTGAAACAAACAAAAGCAATCTTAATCGCATTATTTCTAGGTCTAGTTGTTGGACTCACTCTAAATTTAGCCGCTCCATCTATCTTTGAGCCACTAAATCAATATGTGTTCAACCCAATTGGTCAATTGTTTATTCGCCTTATTAAAATGCTAGTTGTTCCTGTTGTATTCATTTCTATCGTACTTGGCGCTGCCGGCCTTGGAGATCCGAAACAACTTGGAAGAATCGGTTTAAAATCAATTTCATTCTTTCTCGTAACAACTGCGGTTGCCATCTCTATAGCGGTTACATTTGCACTTATTATAAAACCAGGAGCTGGCGGTAATTTTAAAACAGAAGGTCTTAAGTATGAAGGTACAAAAACTGAAACATCTTTCGTCGAAACATTGCTAAATATCGTACCAGATAACCCAGCAAAAGCAATGGCTGACGGAAACATGTTACAAATCATTGCCTTTGCCGTATTGATTGGACTCGGTATAGCTATTTTAGGAAAACGAGTTCAAGGTATCCATTCATTACTTGAACAGGGCAACGAATTAATGATGTATCTTGTTAATCTCGTTATGAAATTAGCCCCAATTGGAACATTCGGTTTGCTCGCTTCATCCGTTGGTAAAATGGGTCTTGCAGGCGTCGCTGCGATGTTCAAGTATATGATTGTCGTTATGTTAGTACTCATTATTCACGGGGTCTTTGTATATGGCGGCCTATTAAAGGTATTAGCAAAAGAAAGTATCGTCCGGTTCTTTAAGCATTTCGGACCGGTAATGGCAATTGGCTTTAGTACATCTAGCTCTAATGCATCTCTTCCATTTGCAATGAAAACCGCACAAGAGAAGCTTGGAGTTCCAAAAGCAATCAGCTCATTTGTACAACCACTCGGTGCAACGATTAATATGGATGGTACCGCTATTATGCAAGGGGTAGCAACTGTATTTATCGCTCAAGTATACGGAGTTGAACTTACATTACCGCAATTAGCTATGGTCGTATTAACTGCTGTACTAGCTAGTATTGGTACTGCTGGTGTACCAGGTGTTGGACTTGTAATGCTTACAATGGTTTTAAATCAAGTAAATCTACCAGTAGAAGGTATCGCTTTAATTATTGGTATTGACCGTATTCTAGATATGTCAAGAACAGCTGTAAACATTTCTGGTGATGCAATTTGTGCAATGATTGTCGCAAAATCAGAAGAAAAATATAATACTGATCAATCGGCAGCATCTTAAATCAAAAAAGGAGTGAATATATTCACTCCTTTTTTGATTTACTTCCTTTTTTCGAACGATATTCTTTCCCTTTATTATCATTACCAGTTTCAAATTCAGTGCTAAATTCCTGATTAAACTGGCCGGACTTTGGTGATCCTTGATTACCGCTCCCTTTACTACCGTTACGATTCGTCATATTTCTCCCTCCCTTCCTTGTATTAGTAGTATGGCGCTCTATCTTTTTTCATACACATTTTATTTTTTAACATCTACTACACACGAAAGAAGACCTTCCATATATAAGGAAGATCTTCTTTTTCATCACGTAAGCGTTTTCTTGTTTATAATCACTTAAATAAGTTTTTTGGAAATCGAAATCATTACACTCATTTCATCTTCTGAAAGTGCAGAGAATCTTTCTTGTAAATATTGTTTTTTCGCATCTTCCATTTTCGCAACTAAATCTTTCCCTTGTTCTGTAATCTCTAAATACACAACTCGGCGATCCGATGTAGAACGTGAACGAGTTACAAAACCTTTATTAATTAATTTTTCTGTAACAGCTGTAATATGACTATTCGACACATTTAATTCATTTGCTACACGCGATACCATTTCTTTATTCGTACGATTTAATATTCTCAGGACGATGAATTCATTCCACGGTATGTAACCACCGAATATTTTTCCGATATCATTACGCAATGTGCGAAACATAGCAAACACATTTGTCGATAGTTCTTCCATTAATTGCTCTCGATTTTGAGACAACTTTGACAGCTCCTTTTATTTCATTTAGTTAAATAAAAACCTTATTAATAATTTTACATGAAATCTTACTTTTTGTCACCTTATTTTCCCATAATTCGTAGTTTTTTAATAGGTATTTCATGATAAAATGAAGTTAACTTCCAGAAAAAGGGGGTATTTTAATGCATGAGGAGGAGAAATTCTCAAATCTCAGCCTAAAAGATAAAACGATTATCACTAGTATTATTGCTCTTTTTCTCATTATCGTTTTTGCATTTATATTTTTTGTATATGTAGGAATCTTTCAAATTACAGGTATAGAGTATAGTTCACGTACTGCGTTACTTCTCTTTTTTTATTAATCACTTTCTTAGACAGTATTACATTTTTCATCTTCAGTTTCTTCAAAGCGCTGCTATATCCACTGACACAAAACATGCCAAATTGGATTTCTATTACTCTTTTCTCATTCATTGAAATTACACTAGATTGGTTCGTCATTCATACTGCTGATAATTGGATAGAAAGCGTACAAATGTCCAACACAGCTGAATTATGTGTCGTACTATTCTTTTTCCTCTTAAATAAATTATTAAGTGACGAGAAAGAGTAAGAATACAAGCTTTTCTATATAAAAATTGGTACAATGAAAGCAAATCTTACTAAAGAGGTGTTAATTATGAACTTACAACAATGGGCTGATAAAGGTATGTCCTTTGATACATATGTGAATGAAATGCAAGTAAACCAATACGAGCTACTACACATTTACAATAACTTTTTAATTCCAAATGAATTACTTCCTGTATTAGAAGAACGTCAAAATGACGGCTGGCGTGTTATCGTATTAACTGCTGATTGGTGTGGCGATGCTCTTTTATGCGTACCTGTTATGAAACGAATTTCTGAAGTTGCAAATATTGATATGAGTTTATTAATTCGTGATGAAAACTTAGAATTAATGGATCAATATTTAACAAATGGAACAGCACGTGCGATTCCAATCTTTATTTTCATTGATAAAGATGGAAAGGAACAAGCCGTCTTTGGACCACGCGCTCCAAAAGTACAAGAATTAGTAACTTCAATGCGCGCTACATTACCTGAAAAAGAAGATCCAACATTCGAAGAAAAACAAAAAGAAATGTATGCTAATTTCCGTGCTACATTAGCTGATGATACTTCTCTTTGGGAGCATGTAATGGAAAATATGGTGGAAAAAATAGTAAAATAAAAAAACCTGCCGAGCTCGGCAGGTTTTTTTATTACATAATGAAGAAATAGAATACCGCAGCTAAAATGAAACGATAGTAAGCGAACGGTGTTAGTTTTACACGAGATAATAATTTCAAGAATGAAACAATTGCAAGCATCGCAACAACGAATGCAGTTACAAATCCTGTTACAAATAGCGTTATATCTGCTGAGCTTAATACATCCCAGCTTTTAATTAAATCTAACCCACTTGCAGCTACCATCATCGGTACCGCTAAAATGAACGTATATTCAGCTGCCGCTGTATGCGACACGCGAGCTAATAAACCACCACTGATTGTAGAACCAGAACGAGAAAACCCTGGCCAAAGAGCTAAACATTGGAACATTCCAATTGTAAATGCCTGTTTATATGTGATTTCATCTAACGTTCTTGCTGTACTTGGTTTTGAAAACTTCTCAGCAACAATCATTAAAATACCACCGGCTACTAAGCTAATAACAACTGGTCCTGGACCAAATAAAACCTCTTTAATAGTGCTATGGAATAATACGCCAAGTACCCCGGCAGGAATCATCCCGATAATAATATGTAATAAATTTAACGATGGTCCGTCTGTTACTTTTCCTATTCCAACTAACGACCATAGACGCTTCCAGAATATAACAACAACTGCTAAAATCGATCCCAATTGGATAACAACTTCGAAAACTTTCGCTCTCTCATCTTCAAATCCAATTAAATGTCCTGTTAAAATCATATGTCCTGTTGATGATACTGGTAGAAACTCTGTTAACCCTTCAACAGCACCCATGATTAAACCAATTAACCAATCAGCCACAAGTAGTGCCTCCTTAATAACAAATAATATGTAATTTTTTCACACCTTATCATAATACCTTATCCCTTTTCAAAGTGCATCCTTTTTTTATTGGTTTCATATGTTGTAGGCGCGTATTTCTTTTCTAATCTTTGATTAAATTGTATGATAGTAAGAGTTTGTTTTTTTATACGGAAAGGGGATTTTATGAAAGAAACTACTTCATTCTCACAAAAGTTAAAGCAATTTGTATTACTATTTTTTCCGATTTTCGTAACGCAAATGTCATTATTTGCGATGAGTTTTTTTGATACAACAATGTCAGGACATGCAAGTCCAACTGATTTAGCAGGTGTTGCAATTGGAACAAGTATATGGCTTCCAGTTAGTACGGGATTAACAGGAATTTTAATGGCTACTACTCCCATTGTTGCACAGCTCGTTGGATCCAAGAAAAAAGAGGACGTTCCCCACGTTGTCATACAAGCAGTTTATTTAGCAATTTGTGCTAGCTTCGTTGTTATCCTCATCGGTTTCTTCGTCGTTTCACCTATTTTAAACGGCATGCGCTTAGAAGAACCTGTGGAACGAATTGCAGCTCAATTTTTAAGTATTATCGCAATAGGAATTATACCTTTATTCACGTACACTGTTTTACGTGGATTTATTGATGCATTAGGAAAAACTCGAACAACGATGATTATTACATTACTATCATTACCAATTAACGTAATATTAAATTACCTATTAATTTTTGGTAACTTCGGTTTCCCAAAGCTTGGTGGTGTCGGAGCAGCAATTGCTTCCACTGCAACATATTGGTGCATTTTAATTATTACAGTCATTATTATTCAGACGAAAGAGCCTTTTGCCTCTTTTAACATTTTCAAACAATTATATCGTCCTTCTCTTTCGAGTTGGACAGCATTCTTAAAGCTTGGCGTCCCTATCGGATTTGCTATCTTTTTTGAAACAAGTATTTTCGCTGCGGTAACGCTTATGATGAGTAATTTTAGTACGACAACTATTGCAGCTCACCAAGCAGCTATGAACTTTGCTTCCTTGTTATATATGACTCCGCTAAGTTTAGCAATGGCAATGACTATTGCAGTCGGATTCGAAGTTGGAGCAAAACGTTACGATAATGCAAAACAATACGGACTGATTGGAATTGGATTAGCCCTTGCCTTTGCTTTATTATATTCGATTCTTCTCTACTTCTTTGATAATCAAATTGCTTCTATTTATACGACAGATGCAAAAGTTCATCATTTAGCAAAAGAATTTCTTATCTTTGCGATTTTATTTCAAATTTCAGATGCAATTGCAACCCCTGTACAAGGAGCTCTGCGTGGTTATAAAGATGTAAATGTTGCTCTAATTATGACTTTAATTGCTTATTGGATAATAGGTCTACCACTAGGTTACATACTAGCAACGTATACAGAATGGGCCGCAAAAGGCTATTGGATCGGTCTTATTATCGGTCTAGCATTTGGCGCTGCCTTCCTACTTATCCGTCTCTTTCAAGTACAACGAAAATATGCAACACAAAACAGCCGCTAATAATAAAGCGGCTGTTTTCTTTATGCATATTTTTTCTTGTAACGTGTAATATAATGAAAAAGAAAGGTGGGTACATATGGACGACAAAGAAAAAAAGCAATCATTCGATGAAGAATTTGCCCCTGAAATTTCACCTGGATATCGGCAAGATGTACATAAGCCACCTAAATATAAAAACACTTCGTTTTTAATGGGCATTACCATTTTCGCTGCTGTATTACTCATACTTATCATTTTCGTTTATTTTTGATGAAAGGTGCCTATTATATGAAGAAACAAAATTCCAATCGTTCAAAAAGAACTGTTAAAACACAAAAAGGATATGCAGGAGATTCTGTTCATACACTTAAACAAGTCGAGCAAGGAAATTTATATATTGCTCAAAAAGAACTTGGTCAACAAAATGAAAATCTTTAAAGGCCCTTGATTCCTTGAGGGCCTTTTTATTCCGCATTAAGTAGTACCCCCCCAAATGTTCTATTGAGCAATGAATTTCCTTTATTGTACGCGCTGCTTTTGTTCTAGCACCATAAATATATTATTAACCTTTACAATTTTCACTTCATAATTCAATTTCATTTTGCTTCTCTTACCATTTTCAGTACCCGCAACGTACGCTACAGCTTGATAAAGAAAACTCTCATCGGTCTCTTCACGTATCTCCTCGTTTGTAAATTTATACTCTAAATCTTGAAAACGATTTGGATAATAATTTCCCATTAATTGTTCATACCCTCTATTTAAAAATAGTTCTTCACCTTTTCGTTTCACATCTTCTTTATTAGTAAACTCAAACACTGATAGTTGCTCGGTCACAAAATGCTCTCCTACCTTTTTCATTTCATTATGAGTTAAATTTTCTATACTTTTGTTCTTTAATTCCTTATTTAACTCGTACTGATCAATCGGTTTAAAGGTAGCAAAAACCTTCTCTTTATATGACCAAAACAATACAAAAGTGATACATAGAGAAATGATTAACAATCTTTTTTTCGTAATACTCCCGCCCTTCTTCATAATGATAGCTATATTTTAACATATAGAAAGAAAATTCTGATATCATAAAGTAGAATAACTTAACTCAGAAACGAGGAACAATTATGGACTCTTACAAACATTATATAAAAGAAGCTTTGCCTAATCTTTCTATACGTTCATATAAACAAAATGAAGGAGGATGGGATAATGTAGCAGTTATAGTAAATGATGAGCTACTGTTTCGTTTCCCGCGAAAACAGGAATATGCAATGCGAATTCCGTTAGAAAAAGAACTATGCACAATTCTCACTCAATCACTACAAGAAATCGAAGTTCCACAATATCACCTAATTTATAAAAATGAATCTGATGAGGTTCCTCTTTGTAGTTACTATACTCTCATTCATGGTGAACCATTAAAAACAGAAACAATTGCCACGCTGGAGGATACAGAGCTGAAAGCAATTATTACAAAATTAGCTACTTTCCTTGCGGTACTACATAGTATTCCTTTAAACCAAGTTACAACGCTATGTTTCCCTATTAGAAAAACATGTACCTACTGGAAAGAGCTACAAACAAAATTAAACCAATATCTCACTACTAACCTTACTTCATTACAGAAACTAGCCTTAAATCGCTTATTTGAAAATTTCTTTGCATGTTTAGCTACATCCACTTTTCAAAACACAATCATTCACGCTGATTTTACACATCATCACATTTTATTTAACAAGCAGAACAAAAGCATTTCAGGTGTTATCGATTTTGGTGATGCGCAAATTGGCGATCCTGCTTTTGATTTTGCAGGACTATATTATGATTTCGGACATGAGTTTACTACATCTGTATATGAACAGTACAGTACACTTATTTCTCATCATGATCCATTACTCATTCACCGCATTACTACCTTTTATCAATACAGTCCTTTACTACATAATATTATTTATAACTTTGAGTCAGAGAATGAACTCGAATTCATTACAAGTACAGAACAGCTAAAAACGATATTACAGGGATGAGATTACATTCTCTCCCTGTATACTCTTTCCTCATACATCATTAACTTTTTATCCATTTCAACAATAACTTTATACAATTGAAATGCCTGTAAGATTTGCAGTTGAATTTCAAAAGGAGCATTTTGTTCTTTTAACCATTGAAATACTTTCGTTTCATCTTTCATTGATTATTCCTCCCTTTATCCCGCTATTTGCGGGCAGTAAGACCCCCACCTCAAAATTCAGCGGAAGCAAAGAAGTTAGGTGGGGGTCGGGCTGCCCGTTAAAGCCCGATTGGTTAAGGCTAATAATCAGTGGGTGATGAACAAAACCCCACTGATTAAAGTTTCACTTTATTAAAATCTGCTACAAATATACCGTAAATGATGAAAAGCTTTTCATGTCAATAACAAAAAAGGATGCAAAGTTGCATCCTTTAATGAACTATATTTTTCTTCTGTTTCGCTTCTTTCTTTACTTCTTCCCTTTGGCATTCACTACGAAACGCACAACTTATACACTCAGAACGAAAATGACGCTCAGTATAATGCTCAGGTTGCTGTAACATTTCTTTCATTCTAGATAAATCAGCCATTCCAGTTATAATATCTTCCTGTTTCGGAATGTACTCATACTTAGTTCCTTCTATTAAATTAATAACTTCAATTTTTCCTGGAAGAACGCCGAAAGCTTTATAACTGAATACTGTCATTAGCTTCTGACAAAGAGCAAGCATTTCCTCATCCGCATCGACAACATACTTTTTAATTACAAACGACTCAGCATTCCACTCACCAACTTCAAATGTCAATGACATGTGGACACCTAACTCTTCCATATATGTTTGAAACTTCTCGTATAAAAACAATGGTGGTGTCTGACTATCATCCCTTTCAACAAACTGTAATAAGTGATCCGTTAGCTTCGCTAATACAATATAGTACTCCGTCTTCGAAGCAAACATATTAATCCTTACTTTTTTCCAATACTTTTCTATTAATATTAAAAGTACAATTTTCGTTTGTTGACCCGCAGGTAGCGTGTAATACTCGTTAATAATTTGATTCACAATCATTTGCGCTATTTGTTGCCATTCAAATGAAGAAGGTTCTCTTCTTTTTATATGACGAAAATAAAATTTATGCGGACACCGCATAAAATCATACAAATGATAATCTGTCATCGTTTTGATTGAGATTTTCTCATGCACTTGCTCTTCAGCTCCCTTCTGCCATTAAGAAAGGTGTTTTACAAATTTAGCTCCAAACTGTAAACATTTTTCTACATCTTCATCTTCTGGCGTTAATTCTACTTTTAGTCCTTCTAACACAACTGCTGCTCCGCGCTCTTGTAGCTTTTCTATTAAAATGTCAACCGCCACTCCGTATTTCGGATAAGCCGAATCACATGATCCGAATACGGCCGCTTTTTTCCCAGTTAAATCAATAGAATCCATTGCATCATAAAAATCTAAGAAATCATCAGGAAGATCACCATCTCCCCATGTGTATGCACCTAAAATAATTCCATCATACTGTTCCAATATAGAAGCTTCTGGTGAATCCATAATATCAATAACTTCAATTTCATTTTCTGTTTCACGAATTACGCCGGCAATATGGTCAGCCATTTCCTCTGTATTTCCACTCATACTTGCAAAAATCATTACTAACTTACTCAACTGAACCTCTCCCTTTACTTTGTATCTCTTTTTCTGTTTGAATGCTCTTCTTCTCATCTACATATTCAGACCGAATTACATTTCGTTGCCATTCCATATGCTGATCAACATCTTTATTTTTATCTTTTAATCCCCTCCGTAGAAGGTGAAATTTTTTTCTCATTAACATGTCGCATCCATCCTATTGATAATAATTATCAATTTCAACTATATTTAGATTAATTGACATTGATTATCAATGTCAACAACTATTTTTAAAAAGATGATTAAAATGTACAAGCTTGTCCGTTAGCTATTCATATACTATAAATGAGCATAGTTCTTTCTCAGCCCTCTCTGACGGAAAGAAATAAAAGCAACTGCGATAGAGCGCAGTTGCCTTTTTTTGTTTTTCTATGATTTTAGTAATCTTATAGTAGTCTCTAAGAATAGCTCCACTCCACAAATTAATGCTGATTCATCCACGTCAAATTTCGGATGATGATGTGGATAACAAGTATATATATTTTCATTACCTGTTCCTAATTTAATGAAACAACCGGGTGCTTTTCTTAAATATGCTGAAAAATCTTCCCCACCCATAGAAGGTTCAAGCTTAACAACACGCTCATTCCCAAACAAATGTAGTGCACTTTCTTCTACTATTTTCGTAATATATTCATCATTAATAACCGGATCATATCCATATCGATACGTATATGTATAATCTCCTCCATGTGCTTCTGTAATTCCTTTCACAATTTTTTCGATTTTCCCTTCTGCTTCTATTCTTAATGTTTGATTAAAAGAACGTACAGTTCCCATTAAAGTTGCTGTACTTGGAATAATATTATCAGCCATTCCCCCATGGAACTGCGTAACTGAAACGACTCTTTGCATGAAAGCACTTGTATTTCTTGATACGATATGTTGTAAATTTGTAATAATCTGTGCTCCGATAGCAATAGGGTCAATCGTTTCTTCTGGACGTGCTGCATGTCCTCCTTTGCCTTGGATCTCAACTGTAAATACGTCTGGAGCTGCCATCATTGGCCCATACGCAATACCTATCTTTCCGCTCTCCAATCCAGACATAACATGTAAACCTATTACATAATCAACACCGTCCATAACGCCCGCCTCGACCATTTCTTGTCCACCACCAGGGTATGCTTCTTCTGCATGCTGAAAGAATAGACGAATTTCCCCTACAAACTCTTCCTTCATATTTGATAACATCTCTGCTGTACTTAATAAAATAGCTGCATGAGCATCGTGCCCACATGCATGCATCACTCCTTTATTTACAGACGTATAAGATTTCCTTGTCTCCTCTTGGATTGGTAAAGCATCTATATCAGCTCGAATCGCAATCACTTTCCCTTGCTTCACGCCTCTTTTAATTGCTAGTACACTATACTTCGTCGGTCTCGTTACTTCAAAAGAAGAAAACGAGCATAATGTATCATATATAAATTGCGAAGTTTCTTTTTCATGAAATGATAATTCCGGATACTTGTGGAAATGTCGTCTCCATTTTATAATGTTTTCTTCTGAAATAAGATCCTTCCAAACCCTCGTCATTAGAGATTCCTCCTTTTAAGAAACTTTAGGAATTCATACATTAACTATGAAAAAATGCAAACAAATATTGCATTTCTATACATTCTCTCAGGGCAATTTTATACATTCACACAATCCACTTCCTATTTACATATCAAACCCATTACAAATTCATGCTGAATGTAATATAATTGCTAAGTTAGGGATTTTCTTTTTTAGTATTTAGTGCTAATATCAGAAAAGAGCCTTTTGACTTATTTTTACCTAAAATGTGGGATTTTGTTTTTTTCACAATAATGTAGGACATGATACCTACAAAGAGCTATTATTTCATTAAGAGAGGGAAAGACATGGAAAGATTAAAAGAGATATGGTCTCGACCACTCACACAATGGGTTGCAAAGACGGTTTATTATCTTGCAATTTTATTTGCATTACTTTGGTTGTATGGATTCCATGATACAAACACAAGTACATTTATTTACAATGAATTCTAGGGTGGGAACGTTATGAAGTTATTAGAACTAATTGAAAAGTGGGCTATTGAAACGCCTGATCAAACTGCTTTTGTTTGGCGAGATGCGAAAATTACGTACAAACAATTAAAGGAAGATTCTGATGCGTTAGCACATTGGATTTCTTCTGCGTATCCAGATGATCGTTCACCAATTATGGTGTATGGCCATATGCAACCTGAAATGATTATTAACTTTTTAGGATGTGTAAAAGCTGGACATGCTTATATTCCTGTAGATTTATCTATCCCAGCTGATCGTGTACAACGTATCGCTGAAAATTCTGGTGCGAAATTACTTTTATCGGCAGCAGCAGTAACTGTAACTGATTTACCAGTTCGCATCGTAAGTGAAGACAACTTAAAAGATATTTTCTTTACTCATAAAGGGAACACTCCAAATCCTGAACATGCGGTAAAAGGTGATGAGAACTTCTACATTATTTACACATCAGGAAGCACAGGTAATCCGAAAGGGGTTCAGATTACTTATAACTGCCTTGTTAGCTTTACAAAATGGGCTGTAGAAGATTTTAACTTACAAACAGGGCAAGTATTCTTAAACCAAGCACCTTTCTCATTCGATTTATCTGTCATGGATATTTACCCATCATTAGTAACAGGTGGTACACTTTGGGCAATCGATAAAGATATGATTGCGCGTCCAAAAGACTTGTTTGCTTCTTTAGAGCAATCGGATATACAAGTATGGACTTCCACACCTTCTTTCGCTGAAATGTGTTTAATGGAAGCATCCTTCTCTGAGAGTATGCTACCGAACATGAAAACATTCTTATTCTGTGGTGAAGTATTACCAAATGAAGTAGCTAGAAAATTAATTGAGCGTTTCCCAAATGCAACAATTATGAATACGTACGGTCCAACAGAAGCTACTGTCGCTGTAACAGGTATTCACGTTACAGAAGAAGTACTTGATCAATACAAATCACTTCCAGTTGGCTATTGTAAATCAGACTGTCGCCTTCTTATTATGAAAGAAGATGGCACGATTGCACCTGATGGTGAAAAAGGTGAAATCGTAATTGTCGGTCCAAGCGTAAGCGTTGGATACTTAGGAAGCCCTGAATTAACAGAAAAAGCATTTACTATGATTGACGGTGAGCGCGCCTATAAAACAGGCGATGCTGGCTATGTAGAAAATGGTCTTCTATTCTATAATGGTCGTCTTGATTTCCAAATTAAGCTGCATGGTTATCGAATGGAATTAGAAGAAATTGAGCATCACCTTCGTGCGTGTTCTTACGTTGAGGGAGCAGTTATCGTTCCAATTAAAAAAGGTGAGAAATACGATTATTTATTAGCGGTTGTTGTTCCTGGAGAGCATTCGTTTGAAAAAGAATTCAAATTAACATCTGCAATCAAAAAAGAACTCAATGAGCGATTACCAAACTACATGATTCCACGTAAATTCATGTATCAATCTTCTATTCCAATGACACCAAATGGAAAGGTAGATCGCAAAAAATTATTGAGTGAGGTTACAGCATGACCGCATATGGATCATTTTATTTTTTCGCTATAGTGGGCATTTTATTAATACCTACTATCATAGCTGGATTAAAAGGTAAAATGTTGCGTAAATATAATGCCGTTTTAACATTAGTCATGCTTGCTATTATCTTCTCAGATAAACCAAAGCAAGCAATGATGTTAGCTGCATTTATTATTTGGCAATATGCCCTTATTAAAGGCTATTTAATTTTAAGAAAACAAAATAATAGTACATTCACATTTTGCATAGCTGTTATTTTATCGATTTTGCCTCTTATTTTGGCAAAAATCGCACCATTTGCATCGTTATTACCTGAGTTAAAACTTGTTGTTTTTCTAGGTATATCTTACGTAACATTCAGAGCAGTTCAAATGGTATTTGAAGTTCGTGATGGTTTAATTAAAGAGCTTTCTTTCTTTAACTTCTGGGAATTCGTTTTATTCTTCCCTGCAATTTCAACAGGACCTATCGATCGTTACAGAAGATTCCAAAAAGATATTCAAAAGCCACCTAGCGCTGAAGAATATCAAAATTTATTATATACAGGACTAAATCGTATTTTCCAAGGTTTCTTGTATAAATTTATTATTGCTTACTTAATAAAGCAATATTGTATGGATCCAGCATTCGCTCAACACGATACAATCTTTTCAAATATGATTTACATGTATAGCTATAGCTTATATCTATTCTTTGATTTTGCTGGTTATAGCTCTTTTGTAATTGGTGTAAGTTATATGATGGGAATTAAAACGCCAGAAAACTTTAATAAGCCATTCCTTAGTCGTAATATTAAAGACTTCTGGAACCGCTGGCACATGAGTTTATCATTCTGGTTCCGTGATTTTATTTACATGCGTTTCGTCTTTTTTGCAACGAAGAAAAAGTTAATTAAGAACCGTTACACAATTTCATATATCGGTGCATTTTTAAACTTTTTCATTATGGGAATTTGGCATATCCAAGGAAGCGCTGTTGCGCAGTATATTATTTATGGTCTATATCATGCCGCACTGTTTATTTTATTCGATATTTTCGAACGAAAAAACAAAAAGCATAAATTTTGGCCAAATAATAAATTCACACGCATCCTTGCGATTGTAATTACGTTCCACGTTGTATGTTTCGGTTTCCTAATCTTCTCTGGACACCTTAACAGATACTTTTAATGCACCCTTCTTATTCCATTAAGAAGTTGCACATATAATATATTTCGGATATAAAGGAGATTTTAAAAATGGCAGAATTCAAAGAGCAAGTATTAGATATTTTAGAAGAAGTATGTGAAAACGATATTGTGAAAGAAAACTTAGATGTTCAATTATTTGAAGAAGGTATCCTTGATTCTTTCGCTGTAGTATCTTTATTAGTTGAATTCCAAGAGCGTTTAGATATTGAAGTTTCTATTTCTGATTTTGACCGTGACGAGTGGGCTACACCAAACATGGTTATTAAGAAGTTGGAAGAAATCCGATGAACAAAGCAAAATTTGGTCCGATGCTTTTAGCATTGGCCCTTTTTGCTGTATTCTTACTTATTCCAACGCGCTTCCTACTTCCACTTTTAAGTGATGAAAAAGTAGAACAAGCTGCTACTTCTTTAAAAGAAGAAAAAATTCAAAGTATGATTTTACAGCAAAAGATGTTAGCAAATCCAAAATATCTTCCAATGTACGGTTCATCGGAATTCGCACGTATGGATGCTTTCCATCCATCTAATTATTTTAAAGTAAAGCCTGAAGGATTTACGCCATTCCTTCTTGGACGCGGCGGAACACAAGACCTTGTACATGTGTTAAACTTCGCATCTACAATGGATCAATTGAAAGATAAGAAAATGGTATTTGTTCTTTCTCCGCAATGGTTTGTACCACAAGGTATTGATGAAACGCACTTTGCACCAAACTTTTCAAAACAACAAGGTTACCACTTCATTTTCAACAATGATTTAAAACCTGAAATGAAAAAACAAATTGCAAAGCGTTTATTAAACTTTGAGATTGTAAAAAAAGAAACTTTATTAAAAATTTCACTTGAAGGTATCGCTTATGATGATACGAAGTATAAAGTAAAAGCACTTGCTGCTAAACCTTTCGCTTATATTTACCATAACATTTTAGATCGTAAAGATTTATTTACAGCCATGTTTAATATTAAACCGCACAAAGAAAAGCTTGACCCTTCATTAAAACAAATGAACTGGGAAGAGGCTCGTAAACATGCGGATCAAACAGGTGCAGTGGAATCTGGATCTAACGAATACGGTATTGAAGATGATTATTTCAATAGCAAAATTAAGAAAAAATTAAAACAACGTGAAGGTTACTTAAAAAATGATGCTTATGACCAATCGCCAGAATATGAAGATTTACAAATTGTACTTGATTTATTAAAACAATCTGGTGCAAAACCGCTCTTCATTTCTGTTCCTGTCAAAGGTCCTTGGTACGACTACGCTGGCTTCCCGAAAGAACGCCGCGAAGCATACTATAAGAAAGTTCATGAGCAAATCGAAAAAGCTGGTTATCCAATTGCCGACTTCTCAAATCATGAATACGATAAATACTTCTTAAAAGATCATATGCACTTAGGTTGGAAAGGCTGGGTTTACATCGACGAAGCCATCCAACAATTTTATAAAGCAAACTAATGAAAAGACCGCTTGAATTACTCAAGTGGTCTTTTTGTATATATTTTGTAATTGCTCGATTGCATTCTCCGCTTCTTTCACAACTCGCTCCACTACATGCTGAGCTGATTCGATTCGAGCTAATGATGCTGCCTGTCCTGCCCAAAGTGACATATATTCTTCCTTATTTTGCTTCGCTGCCTCTTGGCGTATTTTAGAAGTTAATACGTTTTGCACTGGATACATCGGAAGCCCTTCTTCTTTTCCTTCATGTCTCTCTATAAATTCATTCCGAATACCGCGTGCATATTTCCCGGAAAACGCACGAGTTACAGTTGTGCTCGTATCTGTACTATGTAAAACCGCTTCTTTATACACATCGTGCGTAATACTCTCTTCACTTGTTAAAAAGACTGATCCCATTTGAACACCTTCTGCTCCTAGTGCCAATGCCGCAACAAGCCCTTGTCCGTTCATTACACCACCTGCTGCGACAATTGGGATATGCGGAACAGCCCCTACTAACTGAGGTATTAACGCAAACGTACCAATCATAGCATCTCGTTCTTTCCCAATAAACGTTCCTCTATGCCCTCCTGCTTCGCTACCTTGCCCAATAATAATATCTACTCCTAGCTCAGCAAGTACTTTCGCTTCCTTCACATGGGTAGCTGTTCCAATGACTTTTATTCCACTTCTTTTTAAATCACTTATTTCTTCTTTTTCTAACGTTTGAAATGCAAAGCTAACGACCGGTACTTTTTCATCTAATAGCACTTGTAATTGTTCCTTATAGCTTTTTGGAACCTTTAACGTTCCTTCTACTTCTATACCTAATTCTCTATTCACTCCGCTTAGTAATACTTTCGCCTCATTTACCTTCTCTTCTTCTATTTGTATCTCTTTCGTTACAAGTAAATTAACACCGAAAGGCTTATCTGTTAGTTCTCTTATTCTATAAATCGCTTCACGAATTTGTTCTGGGCTCATATAGCCCGCTCCAAGCGTCCCTAATCCTCCGCTATTACTTACTGCTGCAACAAGTTCTGGCGTCGTAATCGCGCCTGCCATACCGGCTTGAACAACGGGATACTCAATTTTTAATATGTCTGTTACTCGACTTGTAAACATCATTTTCCCTCCTATTTCCCTTATATCTTCTTTATTTGATAAGCTTTCCCCTGCTTTTGCAAGGGTTGAACTTCATATGAAGCGAATATATTGAAAGAGAAGGAGGCTGAGCTTAATGATTTATCCAAATGCATTAAAACAAAGTGATACAGTAATGATCATTGCACCATCTGGTCCACCTACAATCGAAAATGTATTAAAAGGTGTGAATGTATTACAAAAGATGGGGTTATCCGTAATAATCGGGAAGAGCGTTTACGAGAAATATGGATTTTTAGCCGGAAGTGATCAAGTTCGGCTTGACGATATACATGAAGCATTTACAAATAATGAAGTGAAGGCCGTTTTCTGTGCACGAGGTGGTTACGGAAGTGCTCGTCTCCTCCCTCACATTCACTATGAAATCATTCGGCAAAACCCTAAAATCTTTTGGGGATATAGCGATATTACAGCTTTACATACTGCTGTTTCACGTTATGCAAAGCTTATAACATTTCATGGTCCGATGATTGAAGAACTAGGAAAAGGTATTGATTCCCTATCTTTATCCTCTTTCAATCAGCTATTTCATCCGTATTCAACCATTTTATCTGCATCAGAATGTATCGTACCTAGCTCTCACAGTACAGTTACAGGTACATTAGTTGGAGGAAATTTAGCTGTGTTAACGAGTATAATTGGCTCGCCCTACGAGATAAATACGGACAATACACTTTTATTACTTGAAGACATTGGTGAAGAACCGTACCGCATTGACCGTATGTTAAATCAGCTACTTTTATCTGGAAAGTTTAATGAATGCAAGGGCGTTATTTTCACAAGTTGTCACGACTGCACTCCTTCAAAGCCATCTCAATCATTGCAAACAATATTATATGAATATTTCGCACCATATCATATACCTGTCCTATTCGGTTTACCGATTGGACATATAAGTCCAAACATCGGTATTCCACTTGGAGCTACAGCGACAATAAACACAAATAATAAAACAGTCTCTATTTCTTCTGGTATAGCCACTCCATGTTCAAATTAAAAAGGAAAAGCGATTACGCTTTTCCTTTTACTTATAATAATTAAAAATTCGTCCAGATGCGATATCTGCAATTTCTTCTGGAATAAATGTTTTACTTATATCAGTGCCAACATTTAATACAGCTGTAGCATCTTTCTCAATGCTACCAAATAACTCTTTCCCACGTATCGTAATAAGGGGCGTTCCTTCTGGCAACACATCTTTTACAAATTCCATTTGTGTAAAGAACGGAACGATCCATCTACCTTCTCCTTGGAAATGACGCAAACGAAGTATTCCTTCTGTTGCCCCGTCCTCTGCTTCTAGTGAACCAGCAACATAAAACTCAGTAGATAAGAGCAATTCATAAAATTCCTTTTGCTTCTGTTTATCATCCCCTGCTACAACAAGTACCTCTTCTAATTTCTTTACTGAAATTTGCTCCATATGATGCCACCCCTATTTCAAAATGATTGTACTTAGATTATACGAAATATTCTTATTTTTTTCTACATAATTCGCAATTATTTTTTCAAAATAATTTTAATGCTTCTTTTGTCGTCACAATCGTAGCAAACTCTTCATGTAAATTTACAAGTGTCATATTGTGAATATCTTCTGCACTATACTCTTTACCATCTAAACCTTTACGGTTAAAAGTAGCCGTTGCATCACTCACTAAATACGTTGTAAATCCTAAATTCCCTGCCATTCGTGTCGTAGTTTCCACGCAATGATTTGTCGTTAATCCTACAACTACTACTGCATTACATTTGTCCTCTCTTAATTGCTCTTCTAAATTCGTCCCAATGAACGCGCTGTTAACGAATTTCTGAATAACCACTTCACCAGGTAGTGGTTGCACTTCTTCTTTAAAGTTTACCGTTTTCCCTCTCTCATAAAACATTGACCGAGCATCTTCTTTATTTACATGTTGAATATGAAAAACTGGTCGTTTCCTTTTCCTCCATTCTGCTAACAAAATTCTCATGTTTTCTTCAGCAAAAATATTATTTCTCTCGCCCCAATCTTGTAATTGAAATGCCTTTTGTACATCGATTATGATAAGTGCTATTTGATTTGTCATCATTTCCTCCTTAATTTGGCTGTAATTGAAATAGAAAACCAAGTTGTTGTGACGCAGTAATAAAGCAAACATAGACGCAAAGCTCTACAATTTCTTTTTCTGTCCAATATTGTTTTAATGCGTGAAACATAGTATCATCTATCGCTTTTCGGTCATGAACAAATGTATGCGCAAAAGTAACGGCTACACCAATCTCCTCTGCCTTTTGCACATCATCAGGTCTTCCCTTTGCCATACAGTACGGACATTCATTCCCATACGCTAGTGTTCTTCTCACTTGCTCCTTCAACTCTGCTGAAAGAATTCCTTTATTGTACAGTGTATCCTCTAACGTACTCCACGAATGTAATATATCCGAATTATGCCCTAATAACTTTTGAAACTTTGTATCTCCTACATTTGATAATGAAATTCTCTCCATCATTTCCCCTCCTATTTCCTTCTGTTTTATTGTAAAATAAATAACGTTCACTTTACATTTCATATGAATCTTAATTTATATTTTCCCTTTACAAAAATCATTATTTTACTGGAGGTATATTTACAAATGCAACTAGACCGTGTTGATCGAAAAATTTTAAATGAATTATATAATGATAGTCGCCTTTCTATGCGTGAATTGGCGAAACGAGTAAACTTATCTGCTCCGTCTACTGCAGAACGTGTTCGTAAACTTGAAAGTGAAGGCGTTATTCAAAAATATACAATCGATATCGACTATAAAAAAGCAGGACTAGTTTTAGATTGTATTTTAGAAATCACTTTAAAAAATGGTGATACAACACGTATGCAACAGTTTATTCAGTCTTATCCATCTGCAAGTTTTTGTTACCGAGTAACAGGAAGCTTATGCTACATTGTAAAAATTTCTGTTCCTTCACTCGTTGAACTTGAAGAATTTATCAATGATGTTTCTTCATATGCAACGACAGTTTCTCATATCGTATTATCAGAAGTATCTCTTACTCCTGATATTGAACATATCTTCCCAGAAGATTAATTTATTTTTATTCATAAAATATAAAAAAACCCCTTACAATAAGAATAAAAATAATATATTATGTATTAAAATACATAAAGTTCGAGAAAGGGGCTTCACATTGAAAATCTGGTTTTATGAAAAAACGGCACAATTAGATGACTTGCTTGGTATTTGGGATAATGTTCCAACCATCCCGCGAATTGGTGAAAAAGTGGAGATTTTAAAGACGGTCCGCACTGTTACAGATATTAAATATGTAAAGAACGGTAATAATTTTCGTGTAGAAATTATTACAAATTAAAAAGTAGCTCCTAAGAGCTACTTTTTAATTATCTATTATGTGCTTTCTTTATAACGATTTTATCTTCTTCTACTGATACTGTTACATAATCACTTTCTTCTAACCGAAGCTTATTTACAACCTCATCTGGTAACTCTATGGCCATCAATCTATCGGTTACGATCACTTGACTATACACTTCATTTTCATGTGATGGACTCTCTACTTTTTGCTCATTTATAAAACGTACTGGTGGCACGCCAACTTCGTTTACTGTACGCCATTGTTTCCAAACATACGGAATTAACCATAGTAATCCAACAACTGTAAGACCGATACCAATCCATAAATTACTTTGCGCTTGTAATTCAGTAATTGAGATTGTACCACTTTCTTCTCCACCGAAAAATTGCATACTTGTTGCAATCAAATTATTTAGAGCGTGCACAGCTATATTCGTCCATATATTTTTTGTCTTTATGTATAAAAGACACATAACGACACCAAACATGAACGCACCAATAACATCAAAATGTCCTAGGCCAAAAATAATTGAAGATATAATTACAGCTTTTTTAATTCCCCATTTATGAGCCATTCGCTGTAAGAAAAATCCCCTAAAAATAACCTCTTCCATAATAGGTGCTAACACACATGCTGAAATGAAAGTAAATATCGTCATATATACGTTACTCGTATTAATAACATTTCCGTCTTCTAGCATAGTAACTAAGAAATTCGGTAACGTATGTGCTAATATGTAAAATTGAATCTGAGATATGCCAACTGAAAAAATCATCCCCATTATCGTTGCTAATACAATTAATCCCCAAGATAAACGTCCTGGCTTATCAAAAAAACTGTTAAATACAACATTATTTTTATTTGTTTTTACGTATAGCCAAAGTAACGGAAATACAAAAAATACAGTTATTTGTGAAATAACCTCCATCGTATTCTCAGAAACATTTGCTAGACCTAATGGTATCATTATAAGGAACACCCCTATAATCATCCATCCAAAAAAGCTACGTAGCCTTATACGTGAAAATGCATAGTGCATATAGAACACCCCCAAAGATAGTAAAAATAAAACTTTAATCAGTACTTTATAGGCAATCCTTTCCCTATAAATAGCAGGATAACTAAATTATAATATGAATATAGTTGAAATCCTTCCTATTTTTCTCAAATCATTTCAAACAGCATAGCTCTTAAAATACCATATCGCTGTTCTTCAAGTTGCAATCCAAGTGAAATTTATGTAATAAAAATCCCTGTTTTTACAAGCGGGGATTTCTTTTATTATAATACGTCACGTTTTTGGAATAATGCACTTGATGCTACAAGTAACACAACAAAGTATGCAGCTACAAGTAATAATGAAGCTGTAAACGTAAATTCTGTAAATGTTGGTTCCATTCCACCATTGATTAATTTATTACTATCGTAAGCTCTTAAATCCAAATGGTTGAATACTACAAACTTCGCTACACCTTTTGCAAACATTATTAATACCATGTTAATTGCACCTTGTAAGAAGAATAGGAACATCGTAATAATTAATGGTAATACAGACTTTCTAAAGACATTTGCTAGGAAAAATGCAAGTGTTGCAAAAAAGAACGGTGAAAGTAGTTGATATAAAGTGGACTTCATTACGATTCCTAACGTTAATTCTGTTTTACTACCATCCATTACAATACCCCCAATAATCATTGCAATTAGCATACCAGCTAATACGATAAATAACATTGCTAATAACACTGTAATATATTTAGAAAATAAAACTGCAAGTCTTTTTCTTGGACGGATTAACAATTGTTTAATTGTACCTTTTTGGAACTCATCAGTAAGAGTACGGGCAGCAAGTGTGATCCCAAAAATCGTTGTAAATAAAACAATTAAGCCAATCTCTGAGTTTGCATAATCTAAATATGATCCCTTAAACTCATCACCTTTTCCCCACTTCAACATTGCTAAAGTACCTAAAATTTCGAGTGCCGCAATGACACCAATTAAAATATACATACCTTTTTTCGCATGCAACTTTAAAAATTCATTTTGAATTAATTTAAACATTACGCTTTCACTCCCCCAGTAATCGCTAAGAACTCATCCTCTAACGTTTTATTTTGAACAGTAACTCCGTATACAAGCACATCAGCATGAACAAGTTTTTTTACAATTTGTGGAATGTTGTCTTTTGTTAAAGATGCTACAATTACATTCCCTTTCGCTTTACCTTTAATAATTTCATTCGCTTTCTGAACTTCATCTACTTCAAACGCTACAACGACTGCCTCATCATGCTTCACTTTTTCATGTAAGTTGTACTCTTGTACAAACTCACCTTGTTTAATAATAACGACGCGATCACACATTAATTCAATTTCACTCAATAAGTGACTTGATACGATTACAGCAATATTCTCTTCTTTCGCTAAACGTTGTAAATAATCACGAATTTGGCGAATACCAGCTGGATCTAATCCATTTGTCGGCTCATCTAAAATTAAGATTTTCGGCTGATGAAGTAATGCCTGTGCAATTCCTAAACGTTGTTTCATACCAAGTGAATATGTTTTCACCTTTTTATGAATTGCATGCTCTAATTCAACAAGCTTTACAATCTCAGCAATGCGCTCTTTACTAATTGGTTTAATGGCCATGTTCGCAAAATGCTTTAAGTTTTGCATTCCTGTCATATAATCATATAGTTCAGGATTTTCTACAATCGCTCCAATTTGCTCTAGTGCCTTTTCACGCTCCGAGCGAATACTATGTCCACAAATTGTAATATCGCCCTCTGTCATTGAAATAAGACCTGTCATCATACGGATCGTCGTCGTCTTACCGCTACCGTTCGGTCCAAGGAATCCGTATACTTCTCCTTCACGAACCTCAAATGATAAACCACGAATAATTTCCGTTCCACCAATCCTTTTTCGAACATTCTCTAACTTTACTACTACGTTTCCCAATGCTGATTCCTCCTTTAGACTTCTAGTTTTTTATCGACTATGTAACCTGTAACTACTAGTAATATAATTGTTAATAAACAATTAAAAAATAGATTTAAAATTGTAATCTCGGTACCAGAATAAAATGATGTATTTAAAAAACCATTTTTATCTATAAATCCAATATTATTTATAGCAAACACATACTTTTCTATTTGCTGAAAAATATACGTTATTCCTCCATTAAATGCTGTAAAAATGACGAACAAAACTAAACAAGCAATCTTATTCATCGATGATTTCACATTGAATAGTTTCACAATTACTATAATAAAATAAATAGAAACTAGCATATTAAGAAAATCTAGTCCCCATAAGAAAATAGATAACATATGATGTAATATTCCATAATCATATAAACTGTGTATCGCTTGCTGAATACCTAAATTAGTTTTGCCATTGTAAATATTTAAAGAAAAATAGTATAGAAAAATGATTCCTATTCCTAGCAAAATCATAAAGAGTAGTACACAGAATAAAATATTTGCACATATATACTTTTTTGCTGAAATAGAAGTATAACGTAGCATAGAGTCTTTTAACATTTTCCGAAAAGACGATATACCTGTTAGAAGAATTGCAAATCCATTTATACCTAGCACGATAAAAAATATAATAATAATTATATCTTGCCTACCTGAAATTCTAACTCCTGAAACTCCTTTCATATTAAATAAAAGAATTAATGAAACTGTAATAAAACCAAAGTAAATAATAGCTATCTTTCTCTTATTACAATTATACAGATAATGAAAAAGCTGACTCATTTCTCATAGGCCTCCTTAAACAGCTCATGTACTGCTTTACCCTTTTGAAATCTTAGTTCTTCTACATTTTCATGCAATATTATTTCTCCATCTTTCAAAAAGATTACTTCATCGAATATATTTTCAATTTCTCTTATTAAATGAGTCGATATAAGTAGCGTACAGTCTTGACGATAAAATTTAAGTATTAGCTCAAGTACATGTTCTCTAGAAACAAGATCAATTCCGCCCAATGGCTCATCTAGTACATATAGCTTCGCTTTTCGAGAAAACGTTAAAATAATCTGCAGCTTCTCAACCATACCTTTTGACAATGCTGTAATTTTTTCTTCTAGCGGTATTTTAAATTCCGCTATCGTATCTACCGCTTTTTGAATATCGAAGTCTTTATAAAAATCCCGGTAGAAAAATAAAGCGTCTTTTACAGTCATCCAATCATCAAAGATTGGCTTATCGGACATAAATGAAACGATTTCTTTCGTCTGTAATCCTACCTTTTTACCGTCTATTGTGATACTGCCTTCAGAAGGGTGTTGCAAGCCTGCAATCATTTTCAATAACGTCGTTTTCCCGCTCCCGTTATCTCCAACAAGCCCAACGATTTTCCCTTCCGTAATCTCTATGTTTAATTCACGGATCACTGCTTTTAATCCGTATCTCTTCCATAAGTTTTCTATTTTTAATAGCTCTGTCATTGGCTCTCCTCCCTCTTATCATGCAATGAAGAACGAAGAATTGTAAGAATTTCTTCTTCTGAAAAACCTAAATTGTCCATTCCATCTATAAAAGAATGAAGTAATTCTTTCGCCATCTCTTTTCGCAGCTCCATTATTTTCTCCCCTTCATTCGTTACATACCGTCCCATTCCTCTACGTGTTACAACAACTCCATCCCGTTCTAGCTCTTGAAATGTACGCTGAATCGTATTTGGATTCACTTGTAATTCACTCGCTAATTCACGGACAGAGGGAATTTTATCACCAGGCAATAACTGTCCTGTTACGATCTCTTTTTTTATGTATTCCATTACCTGAATGTAAATTGGTATATTTGGAGAAAACTCTATTTTCATTTCTTCCCTCCTTTTGTATTGGTGTACTAGTTAAATAATACACTGATACAAAAAGTTTGTAAATACCCATTTAATTACAAAAAGTTCTATCCGTTAACCGAATAGAACTTCCCAAACATAAATCGCTATATAGAAATAATAGTGTTATGTAAACAAAATTATAAAGAAAAGCTGTCTTATCAATGAATAAGACAGCTTTTCTTTATAATCCTATATTAAAAGTTAAACACGAAGTCATCGTCAGCTAACTTTTCAACGTTCGTTGCTTTTACGTAACCATTTCCTTTTACAGAGAAGAAATCATGGTTTTTCGTATCTGTACGTAAACCATTTAAAACGATTGGGTTAATTTCTTCTTCTTCAAACTTCGGCTCAAGTCCTAAGTTCATAAGCCCTTTATTCGCATTGTAACGAACGAAACGATTTACATCTTCTACAAGACCGATAGAAGTGTAAATTTCTTCTGTATAGGCCATTTCAATTTCATATAGTTCCATTAATAACTCTTGTGTTTCTTTTTGCACTTCTTGTTGCTCTTCTGCAGAAAGTTCTGCGAAGATTTGTTGTGCTAAAATACCGACGAATACGCCGTGAATTGACTCATCACGAATTATCAAGTTAATAATCTCACCACTTGCTGTTAGTTTTCCTTGACCAGCTAAGTAAAGCGGATAGAAGAATCCACTATAGAATAAATAACTTTCTAAGAACACACTTGCTACCATTGCCATATATAGCTCTTTTTTCGTTACCTCAGGCTTTAACAAACGACGATAGTAACCAGTAATAATACCGGCCTTTTTCTCAAGTAATGGATGATTGTCTACCCAGTCAAAAATATCATCAATTTCTTCTTCAGTAGCTAACGTTGTAAAGATATGACTGTAACTCTTCGCATGTACTTCTTCCATAGCTCCCATGAAAGCTAATACACTTTTAGCTTGTAAATTTTCAAGATGAACAAGTACAAGTGGCATTCCTTCGCCACCTTGTTTCGTATCTAAAAGTGTTAAACCACCTAATACACGCTTATAAGCAATTTGCTCTTCTTTCGATAATTGCACCCAAGTATTTTTGTCAGACGAAACCGCAATTTCTTCTTCTGTCCAAAACTGAGCGATGTTTTGCTTCCAAAACATTAAACTAAAATCATCTTCTTTTTTGTTCCAGTTTACCGCACGCATTAAATCGCCCCTTCTCTAAATATGATAACTAAGCATGAGCAGGGTTCAGAAAACCCTGCTCATCATGTCTCACTTTTTATATTAAACGGTACAAGCCACACACTCTTCCACGCTTAATTTACGTGTTCTCGTATAATACAGACTCTTTAAGCCTTTTTTATGTGCATAGATGTAGTAACGTGCTAATTCACGTGTTGAAATATCACTATTAACGTAAAGAATTGTACTAATTCCTTGATCAATATGTTCTTGAATTTCTGCGATTAAATCAATTAATTTAAACTGATTCATATCGTAAGAAGATTTATAGTACCAGAACGTATCTTTTGATAAATACGGCATTGGATAATATGTTGTCGCGTTCGCATATGTTCTTGATTCGATTTGACTTACGATCGGCATTACGCTTGAAGTTGCATTTTGAACGTAACTGATTGATTGTGTTGGAGCAATGGCAAGACGATATGAGTTGTATAAACCATTCTTTTGCACTTGCTCTTTTAAACTTGTCCAATCTTCTTTTGTCGGAATATGAATTCCTTCAAATAGTTGCTGAACTTTTTCAGTTACTGGGCTGTAATCTGTCGTTTCATACTTTTCGAAGTATGTGCCATTCGCATAATCAGATTTATCGAAGTCTTTAAATGTCTCGCCTTTTTCTGTAGCGATTTCCATACTTTTCTCAATAGAATAGTAATTTAACATCATAAAGAATGTACGAGCGAATTCTTTCGCTTCTGCACTTTCATAAGCGATTTTATTTTTTGCTAAATATCCGTGTAAGTTCATTGCTCCAAGTCCAACTGAATGAAGCTCGTCATTTGCTTTTTTCACAGTTGGTGCATTCGGAATAATCGTCATATCAGAAACAGCTGTTAAAGCTTCCATTCCCGCATGAACTGCTTCACGAATTTCTTTATTTTCCATTACGTTTACGATATTTAACGATCCTAAGTTACAGTTAATATCACGACGGATAATGTCATCTGTACCGTAATCATTTATTTCTGAAGTTTCTTGAAGCTGGAAGATTTCTGTACATAAGTTCGACATCTTCACAGTTCCAATATCCTTCAATGGATGTTGATTATTTGCATTTGATTTAAACATTAAGTATGGGTAACCAGACTCAAGCTGAATCATAGCGATTTTAATAAGCATATCACGTGCACTAATATCTAGTGGCTTCTTCTTCACTTTCGGATTGCTCATTAATTCATCGTACATTTCATCAATGTCAATATCATCTAAATGCTTGCCATATTCTTTATAAACCGTATAAGGCGCGAAAACATGGAAAGGTTCGTTTTTCTCAGCAAGCTCAAAGAACTTACTTGGAACGATAATTCCGATTGATAGAGACTGAATACGGCTCTTCTCATCGGCATTTATTTTTTTTGTATCAAGGAATTCAATAATATCCCAATGGAAAATGTTTAAATATACTGCGCCGGCACCTTTTCGTTGGCCAAGCTGATTCGCATATGAAAACGAATCTTCAAGCAATTTCATAACAGGCACTACACCACTTGCAGCGTTGTCGATACCTTTAATTTGCTCACCACGTGCGCGTAGCTTAGATAAGTTTAAGGCTACTCCCCCGCCGATTTTCGATAATTGCATCGCAGTATTAATGTTAAAACCAATTGAATTTAAGCTATCGTCCATCTCTAACAAGAAACAAGACACCATTTCTCCTCTTCTGCTTCTTCCCGCATTTAAAAAGGTTGGTGTCGCTGGTTGGTAGTTTTGTTTTACAATCATGCTTGCGAATTGTTTTGCCTTCGAAACATCACCGCGTCCTAAGTATAATGACACAATTGCTACACGATCTTCATAGCTTTCTAAGTATTGTTTTTGATCATTCGTTTTTAACGCATAATCTTTGTAGAACTTAGATGCTGCCATATAAGATTGGAACTCGAAGTTTTCACCATAAGCGATGTTATATACTCCCTCTACTTCCTCCAAGCTATACTCGTCCAGAACGTTGTAATAGTAATCATGTTCTTTCATATACTCCATTCGCTCTGCCACGCTATTAAAAGGAACGGTATTCTCTCTAGCTTCTTCCATAAAGACTTCTAATGCCTCTTTATCTTTATGAAGCTGATAAAAACCGTCCTGCATTTGCGTGATTTCATTATTCAGTTCAATGTGTCGCAATCTCCCGCACCCTTTCCTTAAAATATTCTACATCGTTATTTGTTCCAGATAACTCAAATTTTGATACAATAGGCACTTCATATTTAGTAGAAATCTTGTCAGCACTTGCACCGAACATGTCTCCCCAGTTACGATTGCCGCTTGCAGATACGCCTTTTAATTTTTCATTATTGCGCTCTAAAAAGTCTAAAACACGTTCTGGTACATTGCCAAAACCTGTTGTATACGTAATAAGAATAAAGTCTTCATCTATTACTAGATCTTCATCAATTTGAACGGCCGGCATATTTAATTTGTGAATGAAACGCTTCACGTTTCCTGTCATAGAATCATATGCAACTAACATTTCCGACCCTCCCTCTCAAATCTATATTCTCTATATGTTGTTCTTGATTTCTCTATATATTGTATTACGTTTCAAAATAAGACACAAGATATATGTATAAATTCTTTCTTTTTTTAACTTTTACTTTTCGACATGATAGCCGTTTTTTTTCAATACAATGACTATGAAACAACATTCTAAAACTCATGTCAATAAAGTGCTTTTCAAAAAAGTTGTCAACGAATTTAATCTTATTTTAAAAAAAGTTAACAATATATTTTGTCATAAAACGGTAGATGCTGAAGAAATATATTTCTCCAGCATCACGCAAAAAAGAACAGATATGAAACTATAATCTGCTCTAAAAAACGATTACATTTATCAAATTTACCTTATTAAATATATTATACATATACTTTCGTTTTTCGTTACATACTAAAAGATAACTATTATAGAAAAAGATTATTATTATGGAACTTCAATTTATTTATGAAAAGTTTATTCAGAGTGCTCAATACGCAAAATATCTTTTACAAATATGTGATGTGGATTTTCATCTTTATCAAGCATTGTACATACAGGAGCCTCTTCATCAAAGTATACAATCATTCCTTCTACGTACTGATATGTATGTTGAACTTGTACAGTTACTTTAATTTCTATCGCTTCTTCATATGCTCTTTTTATTTTCTGAAGCATTTTTGCTGAACATTTTCGTTTCTCTGGATACATAACCATTCCCATAAATCTATTGCCGGCTCTATCTTTCCACATATAATCCCAATGTGGTAAAATGCCTTGTTTAAAATCGCCCATAATTCCCCTCTCCTTTATCTTTTATTTATCCCGCATTAAACGTTCGATTGGTGTCGGCTACTAATCAGTGAGGGATGCCCTGCTGATCAAAATTCCCCTTTATGAACGTGGCGTTTCTGAATATGTATAAATCACTTGCCCGCCTCGTTGTGCGTTACCAATGAAATGCTTAAAGTCTTCTCTATTTACAACAACTTCTCTGAACGTATAAAATACATCTTTCGTAACAACATACTCCGTTATTTCACCATTTTTCAGCTGATCTAAAATTGTATTTGCTAATTCTTTATCCATGTATTTCACCTCTCTGCAATATTTTATTTTATCGTATATTCTATAGGTCAACAACTGTAAAATTATCCCGCTATTTGCAGGCGGTCCGATTGGTGTTGGCTACTAATCAGTCGTGGAATGAACAAAAGTCTTACTGATTAACGTTTCATTTTATCTCGTTGTTATGCCATGATTTTATTTTCGTTATTTCGCAAACAATATCGTTTTACTATATGTCCACTAAATATCATATACTAACATAGCTACTTCTCTATATCAAACATTTCGGCATTCAATTATGCAAAGTTCCATACCACTATGCTACAATATACAAATAGAACTAGGAGGGATACTATGATTCGGAAAGCAAAAAAGACAGATGCAATGGCAATAGCTCCTTTATTGTATAATGCTCTGCATGAAATTGCTGAAAAAATCACAGGTAGCACAGTTAAAGCAGAAGTATTACTAGGACTTGAGACATGGTTCTCAAAAGAAAATAACCGTCTGAGCTACGAAAACTGTTTTGTCTATGAACAAGACGAGAGTGCAGTTGGAATTATTGTCGCTTATCACGGTAGTGAAGCAACACAGCTTGACGCACCAATTGTACATCACTTAAGAGAATTACATAAAGATGAATCAATTACGTTAGAAAAAGAAGCTGAGCTTGATGAGTATTACATTGATACATTATCAGTTTCAAGTGCACACGGCGGAAAAGGTATAGGTTCTAAATTAATTGAAGCTGCCGAAATCTATGCAACTGAAAAAGGGCATGAAAAAATCGCTTTACTTGTTAATTTAGAAAACACACGCGCCTATTCACTATACGAAAAGTTAGGTTATAAAAAAGATGAAATTGTTATGCTAGTAGGCGAACCTTATGCTCATCTCGTAAAAACATTAAACGTCAAAATTTCTATATCTTAAAAAGAAAGCACACGATTTATATAAATCGTGTGCTTTTATGTTAAATTCGTATTTAATATATTTCCATCCATCGCCTCGTGAAACGTATATGTTGTACATCCCCATGGCTTTCTATGCAAAATAGGAGAACCAGACCATCCCATTGCCCTCAGCTCCGTTCCAATCATCGAATTAAAATACTTATGACCTACAAGAGCAATACTTCCATGTACGAGAGCATAACGATGTAACAGGTAAGCCGCTTGCCTTGCCCTCTCTCTTACTTCCTTATAAGACTCAACATCTTTATGGTAGCCAAGTATCCATAACGTTCGTCCAATGAACATCCATACCTTAATTGTGCATTTCAACCACTTCGGAGCAAAAAAGCATGAAGGAACTTCAGCTTCTCTAAAAAGAGAATTTTGCATAAAAGATAAAGAATCTGTCAATTCAGCTGCTGATTGTACAGCACGCCTTTGATCACTTGTTAAGACAAATTTCGCTGCTTCAATTGCCTCTATTGTTTCTATCGGCATTTTAGCTTTTTGTATCATTGACTCGGAATCATACTGTTTCATCCATTCGTGAAATGAATTAATTGTCATCGGTTCTCTTATACGACCTAAACAACCATGACGAATAAAAGAAATCTTCATTCTTTTCACTCTCCATTCATCACTTACGAACTCTATTATGCACTAGTTCTAAATATCATACCACGCAAGAAAAGAAAGTTATATACCTTTACATCTCCCCACCACTATCATGTGTTATCGAAGCATGGGTACCATCCATCCCATCAAAATATGTATTCGTATCATATTGACGAATCTTTTTTAAATGCATATAAGAAAATAAAAATAAAATTAAAGCTATAACACTCCCCACAAATTCAAACATCATTTTACCGCCTCTAATTTCTCCCACTTCAGCAGGTTATTCTACTTTTTCATTATACCTCGATATAAAGATTTCCGCATTTTTGCTATTTTTTCAAATAACATGGATTTTCTACATATTTTCTTACAAAAAGTGAATATTTTTCGAATTTTTACTTTGGAAACATTTACAAAGTAGGAAATATGGTTCAAAATAGGAGGAAATAAAAAAACCCAAATTTATTCTTTTTTTGGGAAAACTGTAACAAGGAGAGTTGCTTATGCAGATCGCAGAAACTGGAGATATCATCGAATTTAAAGGTGGAATGCAAGGCCGTGTTCAAAAAGTAAATCAAAACTCTGTTATTGTTGATATAACAATTATGAAGAATTTTAGAGAACTAGATATGGAACCTCTTACAGTTGTAAGTCATAAAAACTATACTGTCATTAATCAAAATGCATAATATAATAGAAAGAAAGGGCCTGTATAGTATACAGGCCCTTTCTTTCTATTAACGATTATCAATTGTTTCCGGATATAGATCGTGGTTCATCATGCGGTAGTCAGCCATTTGTTCATACTTCGTCCCCGGGCGACCGTAGTTGCAGTATGGATCAATTGAAATGCCACCACGTGGTGTAAATTTCCCCCATACCTCAATGTAACGTGGATCCATTAATTTAATTAAATCGTTCATAATAACGTTCATGCAATCTTCGTGGAAATCACCATGATTGCGGAAACTAAATAAATACAACTTTAAAGATTTACTCTCTACCATTTTTTGCTCTGGAATATAGCTAATATAAATTGTTGCAAAATCTGGTTGTCCTGTTTTCGGACATAAACTTGTAAATTCAGGACAATTGAATTTTACAAAATAATCACGGTTTGGATGATTATTATCAAATACCTCTAATATTTCTGGGCTATATTCAAATAAATATTTTGTATTTTGATTTCCTAGTAATGTTACATCTTTTAAATCTTCATCTAATCTTCCTGTCATTTTAAACATCCCTTCTCATTATACGCCGCGTTTATTTCCCCATACTAACGCATGAAGCTGGGGCAATACTTTTGCATCATTCATCTCTTTACAATTTACAGCTTTATCAATCAGCCACTCATACTTATCTAATAATTTTTTAATAAGCATCGCATCATCCACTGTTTTTGTATCATCGTTTCCTACTTGCAAGAAAAATGGTACATCTGGATAACGTTCGTGCATCTTAACTGCATATTCAAAATCATGATCATCGAATACTACTACTTTTAAACTAATATCTTTTCCTGCTAGTTTCTGAATAATAGCATCTAACTTCTGAAAATCTGTTTTCATCGTCGAACTTGGTGGTTTTGGAGAAATTGTTACTTCATCAATTTGAAGTAACCAATCTTGCCATTTACTCCCTTGAGTTTCAATTGCCGTCCGCATTCCATTTTCTTTTAATATAGAAAGAAGAAACTCAATATTTTTCAGCAATGCCGGATTCCCGCCTGAAATCGTAACATGAGAAAATTTTTCTCCTCCAATTGCAACAAGCTCATCCCAAATATCTTCTGCTGTCATCTGTCTAATTTGATTTTTAGCTGATCCATCCCATGTAAAAGCAGAATCACACCAAGCGCAGCTATAATCACAACCAGCCGTACGGATAAACATTGTCTTTTGCCCTACAACCATTCCTTCACCTTGAATAGTCGGACCAAATATTTCTAAGACAGGGATTTTACTCATCGAGCATCCACTCCCGTCTTACTTCCGCATAACTAGTCGGCGTCTCAAATAGACGAACAAATTCTACGCGAGCTCCTTTATATTCGTTCACTCGATTCTCTTTAGTTAGTGCCTCTGCCATCTTTTCATAAATCCAAACGACCATATTTTCAGCAGTCGTATTCATTGCAGGTAACGTTTCGTTTAAATAACGATGATCTAAATAAATTTCGATTTCATTCTTCCAAATCTCTTTTATATCACCAAAGTCAATTGCAAGTCCTATTTCATTTACATATCCACTAATTCCAAATACAACTTTATATGTGTGACCATGTAAGTTTTTACATTTCCCTTCATAACAGTGTAAATGGTGTGCTGCATCAAATGTAAATTCCTTGCTGACCATTACTCTTTTATTATGGTATTTGAGCTGTTTACGCTGAATATCCTTGTCCATTTTTTGCAAATTTTCTACGATGCGAAATCCAAAGAAATTATCCATTAGTTGTTCGCTCCTTCGCGTTCTTGTAGGTACGTATCTAATCCTGCTTTACGAAGTTGGCACGCTGGACATTCACCGCAACCATCACCAATGATTCCGTTATAACATGTTAATGTTTTTTCTCGAACAAACTCAAATGCTCCAAGTTCATCTGATAATTTCCATGTTTCAGCTTTATCAATCCACATAAGTGGCGTGTGAATGACAAACGGGTAATCCATGGATAAATTTAAAGTAACGTTTAACGATTTCACAAACACATCACGGCAATCTGGATAACCACTGAAATCAGTTTCACATACACCCGTTACAATATGACGTGCTCCAACTTGTTTTGCTAATACAGCAGCAAATGATAAGAAGAGTAAATTTCGTCCATCTACAAATGTCGATGGCAATTCACCTTCTTCATGTGTAATCTCCATATCCGTTCTCGTTAACGCATTTGGAGCAAGTTGATTTAATAGACTCATATCTAGTACCGTATGCTTTATTCCTAGCTCTTTTGCAATTTTCGCTGCACAATCAATTTCTAGCTTATGACGTTGATTGTAATTAAACGTTACAGCTTCTACCTCTGCAAACTGCTCTATTGCCCAAAATAAACATGTTGTACTATCTTGTCCTCCACTAAAAACAACAACTGCTTTTTCTTTTTTCATTTCACTCATTCTCCTTCTCTACTATAAATAAGAAGAAAGAACGTTCTTGAACTGTCACAATAAAAAAACAAAACAATACCTAAGGATATTGTTGTTTCCATAGTTTTTTATAGAGGGAGTTCGCGAACCTCTCCCGCGCGGTGCACGGAATTTCTTCTTTCATTGACACAGCTTATTGTAACATATTGTATACTAGCGTAAAAATTTCTGATTTTTCCGCTATTTATTATTTCATTTCTTTCATTTTATAGTATGATTAATTTAATATAAGAAGAGAGGAGGCATCCCACTGAAATCCTTTATTATTTATCTCTTTTTAAATATATTATTCATCCTTATTACAATGCTCGTATATCATTTATTTTGGAATCAAAAAGGGAAACGCTCTCCTAAATTAAATTCAGCTATATTTATTGTATTGTGTTGCCTCGCTACCGTACTCTGTATTACATTTGCAGCAAAAACAAATAATGGTTTTCAATTTGATATGCGCCATATTGTATTAATTGTCGGTACATTAACGGGAGGGCCTATTGCTGGTGGTTCTATCTTAGTTGTATTAAACATATATCGCTTACTATTAGGTGGGGTAGGTGTTTTCCCATCTCTTATCGGTTCTGTTCTTCTATTTATTGTTCTACTATTAACATATAAATTTTTCAATCGAACTTCTAATCGTATAAAAATAACACTTGCTATTATCTACAGTCTCACATACGGATTTAGTTGGATACCTTTCTTTCTTTCAAAGGTTACAAATAAGACTGATTATATACCGCATATTATTGTATATGAGTTATGTTCAATGCTTGGTACGATCCTAATTTTATATTTACTACACATATTACAAACTCAAGTTCGTCTCCAAAACGAACTTATAAATGCTGAAAAGTTTCATTTAATTGGTGAAATGGCAGCGTCTATCTCTCATGAAATTCGCAATCCATTAACTTCAACGAAAGGGTTTTTACAACTGTTACAATCAGATACATGCACTGAGCAGGAACGAAAATTATATATCGACATTGCCATTAACGGCATCGAACAAGCAAATCATGTTCTTACAGATTATTTAACTTTTGCCAAACCAAGCATTGAAAAAGAACAAACATTACAGTTAGAAGAAGAATTACTACATGCATTGTCGTTAATTACACCGCTTGCTAATTTAACAAATGTACGTACTCATTATATAAAGCAAAGCACTTCTTTTTTTATCGCTGGAGAAAAACAAAAACTAAATCAATGTTTATTAAATATTTTAAAAAATTGCATTGAGGCTATGCCAAAAGGCGGTGATCTTTATTTCACATTAGTTCCTGATCATAAGCATATTCAGTTATATATAAAAGATACAGGAATCGGTATGGATTCAGAACAAGTAAAACGTCTTGGTTCGCCTTTCTATTCAACGAAAGAAAAAGGCACTGGACTTGGAATGATGGTCGTATTCAGTGTTGTTCAAGCTATGAACGGAAAAATTGATATTATAAGTGAAAAAGGAATCGGTACAACCTTTTTATTAACTTTTCCACTCATACAAAAAACGTGATGAAATAATCATCACGTTTTTTCTGTTCCTTCAACTAATTCAGCAAAAGCTTTCACTTTTCCGTGCGGTTGTTGATTTTCTTTACGCGCTTTCCAGGCGCGCTCCTCTTCTCGCTTCTTCTTAGACATATTTTTTCAACTCCTTCTTTTCTTTCTCCATGTAGTATTCCAAAATAAGAAAGAAAACTATGCACATATCAAAAAAGAAGTGGTTTCCCACTTCTTCCACTTTAGCGTTGCAAAATTGCATGTTTCGCCTCTTTTAACTGCGTAAGATGTCTTTGTTCATGCAAATCAAGAAATTGAACCCATTGATACAAATTCAGATCATTAAAAACAGGATGCTTTAATCCATTTTCAAATAGATCTTTTTCATCTATAACACTATGAAGCGCGTGTAATAGTTCTTGTCGTGAATGTTCTAGTAATTGAATTCCTTGCTGTTTTTTCATTAAAGTTTCTGTTGGTTGCATTTGCTGAGGAGCTTCTCGTTTATGTGTGCGATCAAGCGTAAGTTGGAGGTCTTTAAATGGAGTCATGTTTCTTTCGTTTTTTTGTAAAGCATATACAAGGGCAGACGTGACAGATTGTTCAACTAAATGCAAGTGGTGTAAAATTTGAGTAATACTCCATTTATCACGGCGTGGCTTTACATTCACTTCTGTATCATTTAACATTTCAATTTCTGATAATAGCGTGCTTCGGGTAGACTGTAATGAGTTTACTAAACTTTCTAAACTCACATCCATATTAGATTGAAGCATACTTGTTCCCCCCTTTTGTTGGTGAAAAGAGGTGCTCCTTATTAGAAACACCTCTTTAGTATTCTGAATTTTCTTTTATTATCTCATCATTTTCCCATTATGTCGATGTTAAACATGTGAAAAAAAGCGCATGTTTTTTACAATTTTGTGTCGTCAATCGCATGTAACCATGCTTCAATTTCTGTAATAACACTTTTCACACAGCCTTCAGCAAATGGTGATGTTAAATTTGCAACTTCTACTAATTCTAAGAACGATTTACTTCCACCTTGTTGGCACAGATTCACATAATCTTCCCACGCCTCTTGTCTATTATCTCTTGCACGTTTCCAAAATTGTAGCGCACAAATTTGAGCAAGCGTGTAATCAATATAATAGAAAGGTGAACTATAAATATGCCCTTGACGTTGCCAAAAACCACCGCGCTCTAAATAATCATTATCCTCATAATCACGATGCGGTAAGTATTTCTTCTCTATGTTACGCCATGCTGTCTTACGCTCTTCAGGTGATGCTTCAGGATTTTCATATACATAATGTTGATATTCATCAACTGATACGCCATAAGGTAAAAACAGAAGTGCTGAACTTAAGTGAGAGAAGTAATATTTATCTGCATCTTCTTCAAAGAATAGCTTCATCCATGGCCATGTAAAAAATTCCATACTCATAGAGTGGATTTCACACGCTTCATATGTTGGCCAATTATATTCTGGAATTTCAAATTTACGACTTTCATATACTTGGAAAGCATGACCTGCTTCATGTGTTAATACATCAATGTCACCAGATGTTCCATTGAAGTTTGAGAAAATAAATGGCGCTTTATAATTCTCAATATATGTACAATATCCGCCACCAGCTTTTCCTTTTTTCGCAACTAAATCTAATAAATCATTATCTAGCATGAAATTGAAAAATTCATCTGTCTCAGCCGATAACTCTTTATACATCGTCTTTCCATGATCAACAATCCAATCCGCATCTCCTTTTGGAGTTGGGTTCCCTGTAGCAAACTCAAAGTTTTCGTCGTAATAAGCTAACTTCCCTACACCGATACGTGCTTGTTGTCGCTTTCTTAATTCCGTTGTAACGGGAACGATATAATCCAGCACTTGCTGACGGTAATTAGCCACCATCTCCGCATTATAATCTGTACGGTACATTCTTGCATATCCAAGTTCAACAAAGTTTTTGAAACCTAAAGATTTTGCGATTTTCGTTCTCACTTTAACAAGCTCATCATAAATACGATCTAGTTCTTCCTCATTTCCAGCTAAAAATCCGTAGTATGCTTCACTTGCTGCTTTACGTTCGCTTCTTTCTTTTCCTTGCATAAACGGAATCAGTTGCGATAACGTTCTTTCTTCTCCAGCAAAGTCAATTTTTGCAGATGCTAATAACTGTGTATATTGCGACGATAATTTATTTTCTAATTGTAAATCTTTCACGACTTCATCTGAATATGTTTTTAAATCACATTCTGCTAGAGCAAATAATTGTTTTTCATAATACGCCTCTAATTCTTCACGAAATGGAGAATTAATGAGTGCCTTATAATATTTTGTACCATATCCTTGTACAACTGGAGAGAATTCATCAAAGAAATCCTGCTCCTCCTTATAAAAAGCATCCGTCGTATCAACAGAATGGCGAATGTAACAAAGGTTTCCCATTGTACCAAAATCGTTGCGAATTTCATTAATTGAATGAATGACTTGTTTTTGTTCTTCTACAGTTTTTGCGTTATCAAACTTCTCTAAAGCAACAGTAAATTTCTCTTTTAACTCTTCAATATTTGGGCGTTTATATTCATAGTCTTTAAATGACATGAACGAGCCTCCTCTCCATTACATACCTTTACTATAATTCAATACGTATTCCCGAATTCCCTCTTAATTTTCAACAAAATTCGGCAGTTACTACCCTGAGTTCATTGCAAATAAAAAAGCCTTGGATTTATTTATCCAAAGCTCCTTTGGAACATATTATTATTTTTCATACTTCCCAATTTTTTTTAATAGATCAAGTAATTCATCTTTTTCATCTTTCGTTAACATTTCAAAAGACTGATGTATAACTTTCTCATGCCCCGGAAAAATAGAAGCAATAAAGTTCTCGCCAGACTCAGTTAATTGCGCGTAAATAACACGTCTGTCATTCGGGCATGGGATTCTCTTTACTAATCCCTTTTTCTCCAGCTTATCTACAACATATGTAATGCTGCCACTGGCTATTAAAATGCGCTCACCAATTTGCTGGAGTGGTTGACCGCCTTTATGATATAGCAGTTCTAATACAGCAAATTCCGTTGGATTTAACCCGTTACTTTGTATAGATTTATTTGTAGTATCCATAACAGAACGATGTACACGAGATAATGCAATAAATACTTTTAAAGATTGAGAAATATCTTCTCGTTCATTATTTGATGTCATACAACTTTCAACCCTTCACTTAAATTCTCAGCAATAAAAAGAAAATGCCACTTCATACTTCATGTGAATTCCGAATGAGCATTCACTCATCCATTTCCTCTCCCCTAATATATTAAGAATCATTCTTGAATAAAAACATGACAATTTTAACATAGTTTATATATAATGATAATAAAAAAAGAAGGAGTACCACATTTGAAAGTCAAATTCCAAAGCATAATTATATATATATTGCTTGTTATCCTACCGACAATAGGGATTGGTGCTACATTTTATTCGTATCATACATATAAAATGAAACAGGAAAACAAATTATCCGCTCATACAGTTCTCTTTTTATATAGAGATTATTTAGATCATCATCTTGGTGAAGCAATTTCTGCTTTAGACATGCTTGCAAAAGTTGTAGGCACCGAGACTGGTAATATAAATGGCATTAAACAAATTGTACATGATACAGATGGAAACGATGCACGCTTTTCTGGTCTATATTACGCTACACCAAAAGGGGTCATTACAATCGCATCTGAAGATGAATCAAAGCCCGTAGATGTTTCAGACCGTAAATATATTCAAGACGTGCTACAAACTAAAAAAACCACTGTATCATCAGTCATTACTGATCGCGTTCTTGGACATAAAGCTATTATGATTGCTGCCCCCATATTCAATAAACAGAAGGAGCTCTCAGGATTATTATTAGCTAGTTTACGCTTTGATTACATTTCATCTTCTTTAAATGCCATTAAACCACAATACCATTTTGAGGTAACTGATAAACATGATGTAGTTTTTCTAACCGATGATAATAATGAAACAAGTGATACGCATTCTAATATGCTTACTACTCCACTCCAAAGATTAAATTGGAAGGTCTCTGTTTCACCATTACCTATTCATCAAAAAAACTTATACCAGTGGGTTGCAATAGAGTGTATCGCTACTTTATTTTTAATGTCTATTTTATTTTTACTTGCTCAATATATGTTGTTAAAACGTCAAACAAAACTTGAAAGACAACAAAATGAACTACAGAAAATTGAATTAGTTGGAACTTTTGCAGCAAGTACAGCACACGAAATCCGTAATCCTCTTACTGGAATTAAAGGACTCGTCGCTCTATTAAAAGAGAAATATAAAGATGAACAAGATCAGTTCTACTTTTCCGTAATTGAACAAGAAATAGAGCGAATCAATGAAATTGTAAGTGAATTTCTTATTCTCGGCAAGCCAACCGCCATCATCGAACAAACATATGACGTAAGAACAATTCTAAATGAGGTAGCATTAATTATTCAATCTGAGGCGAATTTACATAACATTGTATTCCATTTACATTTGCCAGACCATCCTGTTCATATCCGTTGTTCGAAAGACCATATGAAACAAGTGGTTTTAAACATTACAAAAAATGCAATTGAGGCCATGACTTCTAGTGATACACTAACCATTGTAGTAAAAAACAATGAAACACACGCACAATTGCAGATTACAGATACTGGAAAAGGGATTCCACAACATATTCAAAAACACCTCTTTCATCCGTTCTTTACTAATAAAGATACTGGAACAGGTCTTGGACTTGTCATATGTAAACGAATTGTAGAGATGTATAATGGGCATATTTTTATTGACAGTACAGAAAACGAAGGAACGACAGTTCATATCGAAATTCCGTTACACATAGTATAATTATCCTTATCCTATAAGGGTAATTATACTTATTTCATAAAACCAGCGACAAGCATTCGCCAAAAATTATTTGATTTTCCTTCATACCCGATTTGGAAAATTGGTATTTTTATAATTGAAAACCATTTCGGTGTTTGTTTTTCTTTATAACACTGATATTGTAAAATAAGCTTGTCCAATTCTTGACTAACTTGAATTGTCTCCCTACTATTTAGCCCACTTGTTAATCCTAGTTGAATCATTTCTTCACGTTTCATATGAATATCACGTGAAAGCTTTTCTAATGTGTACTTCCTTTTTACAGTAAACATCCATATCCCCCTTATTATACTTCCATGCTCTCAACTTCACTTCTCCATTGACCTTTTGAACTACTTAATCATATACAAATTTGAAGAATCAGAAATTTTAACATTTTCTCCCTGTAATTTACAAATCTTTACCCTCACTTTGAGAATTATTACAAATTATTCTATCTTTGTAAATACATTCGCAATAATAGACATTTTTTTCATCTTCTTTTTTTACAAATTCTACGTAAACCGGGGATTCTTAATTTTCCACCTACTTTTCTTCGACATTTTTTGTTTAATTTATATAAAAAAGCAAAACATAATGATGATTGATAAAGTGAAACTTTAATCAGTGTTTTTTGTTCAGCCCCACTGATTATTAGCATTCACCAATCGTGCGTTTATAGGCAGTGAATCTCCCACCTATCCAGCCCAATGTTGAGGTGGGAGTCTTACTACCCACAAATAGCGGGATAACAATAGAAAGGAAATATTTATATGCGAAAATATACGATTACATTGTTCATCATTGTTTTGTTTTTACCGTCCTTCTTATTTCCTATTCAAGCAAATGCTCATACGAATAAAGTTGCTATTGTCATTGATGATTTCGGCAATAATATGAAGGGGACTAATCAAATGTTATCACTTCCCATTCCGCTCACTGTTGCTGTTATGCCTTTTCTTCCTTCCACAAAAGAAGATGCAATAGCTGCCCATAAAAAAGGCCATGAAGTTATTATACATATGCCAATGGAACCTATTAAAGGTAAAAAAGAATGGCTTGGACCGAAAGCAATTACAACCGATTTAAGCGATGAAGAAATAAACAACCGACTTGAACAAGCGATTCAAGAAGTTCCGCATGCAATTGGAATGAACAATCATATGGGGTCAAAAGTAACAGCGGATGAAAGAATTGTTCGCCTTATACTTGCTGCTTGTAAAAAACACGGTTTATTTTACTTAGATAGTAAAACTAATCCTAATAGTGTCGTCCCAAAAATCGGAAAAGAATTAGGAGTTCCTATTATTGAAAACCAACTATTTTTTGATGATGTGTATACAGCAGGACATATTTCAAAACAAGCCCAATTACTCATCAAAAAAATTCAAGAAAAACCTATTATGGTAGCTATCGGGCATGTGGGCCCCCCAGGTGAAATTACATCACGCGTTATTGAAACTTCTATCCCTAAAATTCGTGAGCATGCAGACTTTATTTTTTTATCTGATCTAGCATTATCCCCGCCTCCTGTTTCAAAATAAAGTTTATTACTCACAAAGAAAAGTACCTATCTATATATAACAGATAGGTACTTTTCTTTTTAACTTAAATATAATCTACATGACTCACTCTGAATCCTTTTTTCTCTATTTTTCCGATTAATTGCTTTAATCTTGTTTCATCTAACTCATCTGATATATTTACAATAACGCGGCGGATATATTGATCACCGTTATCAAGTGTAAACAACCCACCGATATTATATGCTTTTAACAATGTCCCAAGCTCTTTAATCGTTCCCTTACAATCTTGTGTTGCAATTGTTAATATATAACCACCTGTCCGCATACCAAATGAATCTTCAATAACATCAAATATATTCGAATGCGTTAACATACCGACAAATTCATTATAATCATTTAGCACGGCTAAAAACGGAAGCCGACGAATCACATAAAAGGCTCTGAAGAAGGAATCCTTTTCAAAAATAAATGCATTGGAATTGTCAAGCATATCTCCTGCACTTACATGCTCTAATCCGCTATTGCATTTTTTTTCTAATAAATCTACTTTATAAATAATACCCGTGAATTTCTTCTCATCTTCTGCTAATACCGGGATGGCTCGAAATCCCGTTTTGTTCATCGTTTGCAGTGCCTCTTCACCAGAATCATTTATTTTGCAAAATGTTACTTGCTGCTTTGGCAGAAAATGATATTTAACTCGCAAAATATGTTCCTCCTTACATGTCAACATGTAATCTATATATAATAAGGAGACCTATATTTTATGAGTGAAATTATTTTTTAAAACGCTTTCATTTATTTATTAACTTGTGGCCATATCACATTCATTTTTATATAACAGAGCTTCTTGCGCCCTTAATCATTAATAATTTCACATGATAGTTCATTAAATATTCTATACCCTCTAGCCATTTTTTCGCTTCTTCTGGCGTTTTTCCCCACACAATCATGCCGTAATTATGAACAAGAACTACTCCTCCACCTTCAATGAAATTCGGAACATTGCTTTCTAATAAATCAGCGAATTTTTTTTCATCTTCTACAATTGGAATGGTCATTTCTGTTATACCTTCTTTTCCGAAAACACGTTCCACACTGCGTTTATCGAACGTTACTTCTCCTTCTTCTCCATATAACTCTGATATTAAATGACTATCTACAGTCTGCACTTGTAAAATACATCCTGCACTACTTTTTTTATAAATATCCGCATGCATAAATGACTCTGCAGCTGGTTTTTCTTCATTTTCAAATACTGACTCGCACATGCAATTTACGACAATAAAATCTTCTTCCGAAAATAGCCCTTTATCTCTTCCCTCAACATTTACTAAAAATGTTAACGGCTCTTTTGACGTACATAGCGACAAACTAATTTTGGTACCATAAAACCAATCACGAAGTGCCAATTCAGATTTCACATCTTTTAATTCATTCCATTTCTTCAGAAAAAATAACATTTCGTCACCCCCGGCATAATATTCATATAAGGTTCGAATCCTTTCTATGTAAAAGGAATATTTTTTGATTATTCTAAAAATTTAATTGAATTATCACATGAGAATGCTTTTTTGTCAATATAGTTTCGCGGTTCTTCTTTAAAATAGGCTATTCATATGTCTATACTCCTATCTATTGCCTATTTCATTTTGTACATAAAAAAATGCACTATTCTTTAATTAAAGAATAGTGCATTTTCCTCACTTTTTATCCCGCTATTTGCTGGGCAGTAAGACCCCCACCTCAAAATGCAGCGAAAGCAAAGAAGTTAGGCGGGGATCGGGCTCTGCCCGTAAAAGCCCGATTGGTGAGGGCTAATAATCAGTGGGGGATAAACAAAACCCCCACTGATTAAAGTTTCATTTTATTTCTTTATTGCATTATATAAAAACTGTGCATATTGTTCACGTGTTACGAAATTATCTCCTAAAAAATTCCCTTCCCCGTCACCTTTTGATATTTTATTATCTACTAGAGCTTTCACATATCCTTTCGCCCAATGGCCATTTGGTATATCTTTGAAATTCTCTGCACTATTTTCATTTTCTTTTAACTGAAATACTCTTTGTAGTACTACTGACATTTCATATCGAGTTAATACTCCATCTGGACGGAATATATCATTTCCATACCCTGTCATAATACCAGCTTGAACCACTGCATCAATAGCCGTTTCATACATATTTCCTTTCGTATCTGTAAATGCCGTTTTTGGTTCTAGATTATTTTCTAATTTTAAATACCTTTGTATTAGAAGAGCTACTTGTCCACGAGTAATGTTATCACCAAATCCAAATTCACCATTTCCATAGCCTATAAATAACTTTTCTTTCGCTAAGTAATTAATTGCTTTTTCTGACCAATGTCCCTTTGGTACATCTTTAAATTCTACCACTTCTGTTTTCTCATCTTCTTTAGATGTATTACCGTCTTTACTTTCTACTACATTTTGAATAACAGACCCTGTAAAGAAGATTCCTGTATCCGCAAATGGATCTTTCACACCAAATTCATATACTTTCTCACCTGGTGTACTCCATTTCACTACACCATTACTATACGTACCGTTATCGCTCTTCAGACGAATTTTCGTAGAAATCTCACCATCTTTTTCATATATAGGTACTTTTACTTCTTTATTTACTTCTGTTTCCTCTAAAAATACTTTTTGGTTTTGGACATTGATATAAGCCGTCTTACTTAGTTCTATAACTGGTCGGACATCACGGATTTCATTTGCAACAAAACTTAGAAATACTAATTTTTTCAAATTGCTCACTGGTGATAAGTCTGTAATATAATTCGCTTCTAAATCAAGCTTTTGTAAGTTTACTAGACTTGATAATGGAGTAATATCTTTTAATTCATTATTAGGTAAATCTAATTCTGTAAGTTGAGTCATTTTAGCAAGTGGTGTCACATCTTTAATTTGATTTTTCCCGACAAATAATTTATTTAATTGATTCATTTGATCAATACCCGATAAATCTTTAACATTATTACGCGTTAATACTAAATCTTTTAAAGGTAATGAATATAACGGTCTAATATCTTCAATTTGATTACCTGCTAAAGTTAAGTATGTTACATTTTTTAAAGCACTTAATGGAGCAACGTTCTTAATTTTATTATTTGCTAAATTCAAGTAATCTAGTTGTTCCATTTTTGCTAATGCTGTTACATCTTCTATTTGGTTGCCTGATAGATATAAAGTTTTTACATTTTTCATTTCAGTTAGTGGTGCAACATTTGTAATTTTATTATTACTTAAATCAAGAGACTCTAAATTATTCATCTTAACAAGTGGCGTTACATCTGAAAATTCATTACCACGCAAAGCTAAATGATTTAATTGCTTTAGGTTCGCAAAGAACGACGGATCTTTTATCTTTGCATTCGCAACTGTTAAAGATTTTAAATTTGGCATATATTTTAATGCACTATAATCAAGTATCTCGTTTGTATTTAAAAACAAATCCTTTACTTGTAATAACTCTTCTTTCGTAATTGGTGTATTTAAATCTTTTCTATTAAATACTTTTTTATTAACAAGTTCTCTTAATTTGTTATCTGTTATCATGTTTTGATTATCAACTGGATTATCCGTTTCCGTATTGCCTGAATTAGAGTTATCATCTGGTTTCTCTGTTTCCTTGTTACCTACAGTTGGATCTTTAATTTCAAATTGAACTTGATATTTGTGATCATATCCAATAGCTGGAATAAGTATATGCATTTGCATATTGTGCTTCTTCTCAAACTCGCCAATTTCAAATTGAACTACTTTCGTTCCATTCTTCCTCTTATCTTCTGACAAAACTTTCACATCATGAAATACACCAGGCTGGTTTCTATCTTCTATTCTAAGATATTGAAAATAATCGCTATCTTGCATTGTTACAGTGACAATTTTTTTGCCAGCTGCAATTGTTACTTTAGGATCTTTTATATATTGAGAAACCATAGATGGCTCGTCTTTTTGATCCTTATATATTTTAATCTCAGTATCATACGTGCGATCACTCGCTGCTGCTACCGATTGATTTGCTTCAACTTTTAGTGCTGCTAATGCTGGAGTAGAGTACGTAGCAAATGGAATTGCTAATGTTGTCGCTACTACTAGCGCCTTCATATAATTTTTTTTCAAAATAATATCCCCTATCATATATAATTTTTATAATTGATAATACTTATCAATTATCCACAAATAAATGATAATGAATCTCATTATCATTGTCAATGAGAATATTACATTAAATTTATATTTTTAAAGATAAATAATAAAAAGCCCTTTATTCAAAGGGCTTTTTTACCTATCGTATGAAGAATTTCACTTTTTTCCTTCTCATTGATGACACCGATTTTTTGCAAAATATTCGCGTACAATACAAGTTTATTATATATTCGTTCTGACATGTTCTCCCTTCTTTCCTTCGACCAACTTTTTTTGTATTGGTAAATTATATGAAAGAGATGAGAAAATGTGTCCACTTTTTGCATAAATGCAAATCTTTTATTTTACGATTTACAGACAATAAAACTCCCTCCTAAAAATTAGGCGGGAGTTTAGGTACTTTCACTGTATTTAACAAACTGTCCACTGAATATTATGCTTCATAAGTTCTTCTTCAAAACTATATGGCATTTTTTTATCACAAATTACATGTTGAATACGTGAAAATGCTGCTATACGATAATTCCCTTTCACGCCTACCTTCGTATGATCACATAAAATATATGTTTTCTCAGCTAATTTCATCATCGCCTCTGACAATTTCGCTTTCTCTAATTCAAAGCTGGAAACTCCAAAACTAGGTAATAGCCCATCAATCGAAACGAACGCTTTATGAAAATGGAATTGCTGTATTACTTGCTGAGAAATAGACCCTGATACACGCGAATGCTTTGGAGATACTTTTCCACCTATAAATAAAACTTCACCGTGAAACATCTTTTTATTAATAGAAGAAATTAATTGTGTTGCGACTGGAAATGAACTTGTTACAATCGTTAAGTTTTTACGATGAACAAGGTATGGAACCATTTGAAGCGGTGTACTTCCATCATCAATTGCAATGACATCACCATCTTCTACAAATGTCGCTGCTTTATAACCAATTCTTTTCTTCTCTTCTATATGTAGCATTTCTCTTTCTAACATTGGTGCCTCTACCCCAGCGCCTGGAAGTTGAACAGCTCCACCATACACTTTTTTCAACTTCTTTTCACGATCTAATTCTTCTAAATATCGACGAATCGTTTCTGTTGATACAGCAAATTCTCTCGCTAATTCTGAAACCTTTACTTTCCCTTTAAATTCTACCTTTTCAAGAATGGTTCGCTTTCTTTCTTCTCCTACTACAGACATAGCTTCACCTCATTTATATCTCCCTCATAAACTTCCTTATTTATACAAGGTTGTAATTTTCTTTATAAGCAGAAACTTTTTCATGAATATGAATACCGCGCTTTGCTAGCTCATCAAAAATCAATTGTGGATTTTCAAAAGCTTCTTCAGGCGTAACAACACCCACCCTATTTACATTTCCATTTGCAATTAACTCTGCAGCAATCCCAAATGGAATACCGACGTTTCTCGTATAAGCTCTTAATTTTTCCCATCCTACAACAGAGCCATCAGATAACGGATGTGTATGATATAATACATGTCTTTGCTTCTCATTATTTTTCATACCTATTACTTCTACATGAAGTGCATAACCATAAACCTCTGTTTCTTGTCCTTCTTTCGATTGTAATAAATACTGCGAAATACAATCCATAATACCAATTTCTTTCCCATTTATTTCAATCTGATCATTACGCAATATGCCGTAATCATATAAAGCATGTACAAGTTGCATATTTTGCTTTGGCCAAGTTCCTCTCGTCTCTATCAGTTTGATACCTTTATTTTCTAGTGCCTTTGCTAACGTAATTGTTTCAGAATGCGGGATTATATACTGCGTTGTCTTACCATAAGGCGCTGGCAATTCTATTTCTCTTGGACGCGCAAACGGAAGTACTTGCTTAAATTCACCATCTTCATACACTGTACGCGATGGTAAATGTGGATCATATTCATATGTCGTTGTCTCTGTAATTGATGCAGAAAAAGCAATCGGACGATACGAACCGTGACTTACGCGGATCGTATCTACAGTATCCAGTTGATTTGCTGCATGCATTGCCATCATTTGCGTTACACCTGGCGTCATGCCAAATCCAGGTAAACATGTTTTTTCGTTTTGAACAAATATAGCATGCGATTCATTTTCTTCACCAAATCCATTTAAGTTCACACCGTGACACCCTGCTTCTGCAATACAGCGGGTCGACAATCCGTTTAGCTTTATCGTCGTACCGTCCATTACAATGTCATAACCAATCATTTTTGCAACCGTATCCTCGTGATTCGTTACATCTACTTTTACAAAATCAACACGAGGATCGTTGAGCCATTCTACTACTTTACGGCCCTCTTCCTCGTTAAAATCAGCTACTGTAATCGTCTCAAAAGATGAAAATTGAACTAAATCCAAAATAGCTTCACGACAAATTTTACCTGCTCCACCTAAGCAAAATACTTTCATCCAATAACAGCTCCTTTAGCAATACTATCAACTAAGCGATTAATATCTTCTTCATGTACATCACCGATATTTCCAATGCGAAACGTATCTACTTTCGAAATTTTTCCAGGGTAAATAACAAATCCATAACGCTTTAATTCGTTATATAACTGTTGAAACTCGAACCCCTCTTTTGGATAAATGAAAGATGTAATAATAGGAGATTGATATTTCTCATCTACTAGTGGCTTAAATCCGATTTCTCCCATTCTATTCACTAGTAGTTTTTGATTGTTGTAATATCGATTGTAACGCGCTCTCACTCCCCCCTCTTTTTCTAGTTCAAGTAGTGCTTGATAAAAAGCATGTACAACATGTGTAGGTGAAGTAAAACGCCATTTCCCATTTTGTTTTTCCATCGTTTCCCATTGACCATATAAATCAAGAGATAAAGAACGTCCTTTTCCTTTACACTTCAATAATTCATCACGTTTTGCGATTACAAATCCGAATCCAGGAACCCCTTGAATACACTTATTTGCACTACTAATTAAAAAATCAATTTGTAAATCAGCAATGTCTATTTCAATCCCGCCGAAACTACTCATCGCATCAACAATTGTAACCTTTCCATACTGCTTTCCTAATTTACATACATCTACAATTGGATTTATAATACCTGTCGTTGTTTCACAATGAACAACTGCAATATGCGTAATCTCTTTATCTTCTTGCAATAACTTTTCTACTTCTACAATATTAGTAGGTTCCCACTCTTCTGTTTGACTGACCACTACATCAATCTGTAACATCTCTGCCATTTGCACGATGCGCTTACCGTACGCACCATTTGTACAAACGAGAAGCTTTCCATTTGCCGGAATAACAGAACCAATTACTGCTTCAACTGAAAACGTACCGCTTCCTTGCATTAACACTGTTGTATATTTCTCTTCTTCCTTCGTCGCTAACGATACAAGTTTAGCTCTTACTTCTTGCACCATCGTATTATATTCAACATCCCACGTACACCAATCGTATAGCATAACTTCTTTTACTGATTTTGTTGTCGTTAATGGTCCTGGTGTTAATAATAAATAGTGATTTTCATTCATGATCCAGTGCCCCTTTTATGAAATAATTAGTTCTTGTTTCTCGATATGTTCTATTATGTTTTCGAGCTCCTGCATCGTTTCAATCGTAAAATGAGCCCCATTTTCAACAAACCGATTACGAACTACTTCTATTTTTTCACGAAGCTCTACCGAATCCATACTCTCCACTTCCTCTTCCGTTAAACCGAGCTCACTACTTCCAAGAATTACACCAACTGTCCACATTCCAGCATTTCTACCTTCTTTCATATCTGATACTGTGTCCCCTACTTTTATCATATGGTTCATCGGATACACATCAAGTTCCATTGCATTTTTATAGCACATCCATGGATATGGACGGCCTGCTGGAACATCATCTGGCGTAACAAGAAAATCAGGTTTATATCCTTGTAACGCTGCTTCCTTTGCAACAATATCCATCATTTCTCTCGTATAACCAGTTGTTGAACCGATTTTAATGCCTCTCTCACGTAAAGAAGCGATTACTTCTTTTACCCCCTCAATCGGCGTAGCATAACTTGGCAAAATAGAAAAGAGAATTTCTTCAAACTCTTCATACATCTCATGAATGTCTACTTCTGTTGGTAATTGACCGAAGACACGCTTCCACTCATCCGCAATACGAGGCATTTCTGTTAGTGCCCTTACATGATCTATTTTTAATAATCCCATTGGCTTACGTGCTTCTTCTACTGTAATTTCAACGCCGCGTTTATGAAAAATCTTCATGAATACTTCTAGTGGTGCAAAACATCCGTAATCAACTGTCGTACCTGCCCAATCAAAAATAACTGCTTCAATTTTCATTCTGTCCATCACCCTTCTTATTTATCTTTTTTGCCATTGCGAAGTTCGGTTACGAAGTGCTTTCGTTCCCCATTCATATACAACTCTCACTACAATATTTGTAATAACAATAAGTACACTCATTGCAGCTGCTGGCGCTACATTTCCTGCATCATCCATATTTACGATTGATACGGCAGCTAGTTTAAAATCAGCTGCATATAAGAATACAACTGCTGACACAGTTACCATCGAATTTACGAAGTAGTACATCACCATTTCTAAAATTGCTGGTAAACACATTGGTACTGTTACTCTAAAGAATGTTTTATAAAACGGAATACCCATTGACTGCGAAACAAGCTCAAACTCTCGGTCTAATTTCTTTAAGGCAGTCGTTGCCGTGACAAATGTTACAGAATAAAAATGAATGATATTTACTAGTACTAACACAGCGATTGTTCCGTATAAAGAATGAAATGGATTCGTTACTGATAGTCCCAGAATTTGAATCGTTGGTTGACTAAAGAAAAAGACATATCCTAATCCGAGTACTAAACCTGGTATCGCTAACGGCACTATAGAGAAAAAGTAACCTGTTTTTCTAAAAAATTGTAGCTGGTCTATTTTCTCAATTGCATATGCGAATACAAATGTTAAAATCGCCCCAATAACTGCTGTAACTGCTGAAACAATTACGCTATTTTTAAATGCTTCAAGTCCATCTCCTGTTAAACTCGAAAAATTAAAATGCTCAAATGTAAAACTCATATTATATGGCCATACTTTCACACTTGCAGCAATACCAACTGCAACAAATAATAGAATGATCATAAGTGTAATTACACTACAATATATGAATGAGATTACATCTCTTTTCTTATTAGCTATTATTCTGTATGGTACTGCTTTTGAAGATAAGAAATTCGCCTGCTTTCTTTGCGTAATACGATCAACTACAAATGCGAATATAGCTGGGATTAATAAAATCATTCCGACAGTTGCACCCATCGGCATATTTTGCTGTCCAATTACTTGTTTGTATACGTCAGTAGCAAGCACATTATATTGCCCACCAACAATTTTTGGTGCCCCAAAATCAGTAAAACTAAGTGTAAACACAACAAACATTGCACTAATTAATCCGTACTTTACACTAGGTAAAGTAACCGTGAAAAATTGCTTTGTTTTACTCGCCCCTAACATATTAGAAGCTTCATATAATCGATAATCAGATCCTTGAAAGGCAATTAGCAATATAAGAAATGCTTGCGGAAATGTATACATAACTTCAGCTATTACAATTCCTACTGGTCCATATAAAGGGATTTGTATACCTTCAAATAACCCAAACATCCCTTTCGTTACTAGCCCTTGATTACCAAATAAATATGTAAGTGCTATACCGTGCATCATCGTTGGTGCGAACAATGGTAATAACGCTACATACTGAAATACACGCTTTCCAAAAACATTCGTACGGGCAATTGCATATGCGTAAACGAATGCGATTGCAACTGAAATAATTGTTGTTGCGCCCGAAATCCATACTGTATTTTGTAAAGACTGAACTAAAGTTGGTGTTGTGAAATATTTACTGAAATTCGCTAAACCAATGAAAACTCCATCTTTATTATAAAAAGCTTGTGTAAATATTTGTAATAGCGGCAATACAAGTATGATAAGGAAGGAAAGGATCATACCGATAATTACGAGCCTTTGGATCCATTCCTCTTTCCCAATACTTCTCTTAATCTTTTTTTTCGTACTTTCTACCTTATAGTTTTCTAACATCTCCATCTATACAATGACCTTCTTTCCATATGACAACATATGATTTTCTGAGAAAGAGATTTGAATCGGCTTTCCTTTTCTAATAGCGGTTGCTTCTACTTCTGATGCTAATATATCCACTACAATTTTCTCATTATAAAGGTGTGTGTTTTCTTCTATGACTCGCACTTCCGTCCGATATACGGATCCGCGAAATTCCATACTTTCCACAACTGTTTTAATACCTTCCTTTTGTACAATTGTTACATGTTCAGGACGAATTGCATGTTCTTCGTTATTTTTCGAAAAGAAATTAATAGAACCAATAAAATCTGCCACAAACGGATTGGCTGGTCTTTGATAAATCTCCTCTGGTGTTCCAATCTGCATAATTTCCGCATGATTCATTACAACAATTTTATCAGCCATCGTTAATGCCTCTTCTTGATCATGCGTTACCATAATCGTCGTTATTCCTATTTCCTCTTGCAAATCACGCATTTCTCTACGTAATTTTTCACGCACTTTTGCATCTAAAGCTGATAACGGCTCATCGAGTAACAAAATATCTGGAGACAGAGCGAGCGCACGTGCAAGTGCTACTCGCTGCTGTTGTCCACCAGACATTTGAGCAGGATATTTATCTTTTACATTCAGCAAATCTACAAGTTTTAACGCATCTAGCGCTTTCTCTTTCACTTCTGCTTTCCCATATTTTTTTGTCTTTAAGCCGTATTCAATATTTTCAAGTGCTGTTAAATTCGGAAATAAAGCATACGATTGGAAAACCATTCCGAAGTTTCTCTTTCCAGGAGGCAATGCTGTAATATCTTTTCCATTCACAGCTATACTGCCAGTCGTTGGTTCCTCTAGTCCCGCTAAAATGCGAAGCAACGTCGTTTTCCCACAACCACTTGGGCCTAATAAACAAACAAACTCATTTTTGTTCACAGTAAAAGAAATATCTTTTAACGCTGTAAATGCATCAAACTGTTTTTGAATGTGTTGAATTGATAAATATTCGCTCATTTTTCTCTCTCCCACTCACTTACTTTTTCGGTTCTGCTTTTTGGCCAAACTCTTTTTCCCATTTTTCTAAAATTTTGTCACGATTTTCTGCTGCCCATTTAAAGTCATTCTTTTTATATAATTTTTCAGTAACATCTTTCGGGAATCCCTCTGGAAGTTTATAGTCATTTTTAATTGTCGCAAATCCATTTTTCTCAAAGTATAACTTCATTACATCATCAGTAATTGCCCAATCTAAAAATGCTTGCGCTAATTTATCATTTTTCGCATTATCTTTCTTAATAAGTGCGTTCGCTTCTACTTCCCATCCTAATCCTTCTTTCGGCAGTACAACTTCAACTGGGGCACCTTTTTGTTTCTCTTTTAAAGCACTATAAACCATTGATACACCGACTGGATATTCACCTGCTCCTGCTAATTTTGCTGGTTTTGATCCTGAATGCGTATAACTTGCCATATTATCATGAAGTTTCTTCATGTAATCCCAGCCTTTATCTTCACCCATGATTTGTAGCCATGCAGAAACTGTTAAAAACCCTGTTCCAGATGATGCTGGATGTGGCATAACAAGTGTTCCTTTATACTCTGGTTTCGTTAAATCTTCATATGATTCTGGCATCGGTAAATTTTTCTTCTTTAATTCTTCTTTATTTACAGCAATCCCCGTCATAAATGCAGTATTTCCTACCCATTTTTCAGGTTGCTTATCATCTTTAAATTGCGGAAGAACACGATCTGTTCCTTTTGGAGAGTATCCTTTTAACATATCTTTTTTATCTAAAGCTAATAGACTTGATGCCGCAGTTCCCCATACAACATCTGCTTGTGTATTTTTCCCTTCAGCTAGCAATTTCGCAGTAATAACTCCTGTTGAATCACGTACAATGTTTAATTTCACATCAGGATATTTCTTTTTAAAGGAATCAAGATAAATTGGTACAAGCTCTTCTTCAATTGCTGTGTAAACAGTTAATGATCCAGATAATTTTTCATCTTTCACTTTCGCTCCAGCACTTTCTTCCTTCTTTGCACCACACCCCATTAATAACGAAAATACCATTCCAGTCGCTACAGCTTTAAAGATTGTTTTTTTCACTGTTTCTCTCTCCTTTTACAAATCTTATGTACAACTCAAATATAAACAACTAGTGTAAAAGCAGTATTAAACCAACATTAATCTTTTGTTTGTTGTTTGTTTTTGTGTAATACGTTGCTACTTCTATGTTTTTTCGCATTTTTCTGCTAATAGAAAACACTAAATTTACAAATAATTAAAAAAACCTTTATAATCCCACAAAAAAATGAGGCGTTTGTAAAAAACGCCTCATTTTTGTTTCCCTTTTTTTGAATTACGATTAGCATACTTTGCGCTATTTTCTCCTTCATACTCTAATGCAAATTCTGCATCTGGTAAGCTTTCTTTCGGAGTTTTATTATTATTGATTGCCGCATTTTGTTTTACTTTTCTTTTTACCAATACATTCACCTGCTCTCAAGAAATCACTTTCTACTCTAGTTTGAAACAATTTAAAATAATTATTACTGGCAAGTGTTAACAAGTACATAAGAGGCGTTCGATGGAAATACTACGTATGAAGAAATCATTATAAAAAGGAGCGATGATTTTGAAGAAAAAAGAAAAGATTCAATCACCAATTTTAGACGAAACGCTCCCGCATCAAATGAATTTTCCATCTTTTAAAGGAACAGGAAAAACGATGCAACAACCTTTTGTGAATCCATATGATGTTGTAATTGGAGACAGTAAATATAATTCCGAGAACAGTCCACTTAACAATTGGAGTGATGAAGTAGATCCTGCCATTATGGCTGGTGATGAGTGGATCCATCCTACAAATGATATTGGGTGGATTTCAGAAGAAAATCAAGAGTTGCTAAAAAACGAATCAGATAATAAAAATGAAGCTTTTATGCATCCACAATTTGGCATTAACGACTAAAAAACCATTCTACCTAACATAGGTAGAATGGTTTCATACTATCCAATAATAATCCGTTCTTTCGGGTATTTATAGCGAGGTGGTTGTTCCCTTCCACCACTAGCTAAAATAAATGTTAAAATACCAACGCGTCCGATAAACATAAGCACAATGAGTACAAGTTTCCCAATAGTTGTTAAATCAGGCGTAACACCTGTTGATAGTCCTGTCGTTCCGAAAGCAGAACAAACCTCAACAATTAAGCTCATAAGCGGTACATTTTCCGTAATAGATAAAACGAATAGCGCAGTAGCACATAACAAAATCCCCATCGTCATAACGACAGATGCTTTCAGTACATCCTCTTCATGTAACTGACGTTTGAAGACTCTAACTGTTCTACCGCCCCTTGCAAAGGTGTATAGTGACAATATACTAACAGCAAATGTTGTTGTACGTATTCCGCCCCCAACCGAACTTGGAGATGCCCCTATAAACATTAATATACTCATAAATAAAAGCGTCGGTTGTGACAATTCACGTATATCCATTGTAGCCAGTCCACCACTTCGCGTCGTCACAGATTGGAATAATGTATAGAAAACTGTTTCATGCCATGACTTTCCTGCTAAAAACTGATTTCGTTCTAGTAGAAAAATCATAATTGTTCCAACGATAACGAGTGCAAAAAATGTCGTTGTCGTCAATTTTGTAAATAACGAAAAGCGGAATAGTTGCTGTCGCCTTTTACTAAAGAATTGTTTTACTTCCATTAACACCGGGAAGCCAATCGCTCCTAAAATAATAAGCAACATATGAATCATTTGCACAATATAATCTTTTTTGTACGGAATTAGTGATTGTCCAGTTAAATCAAATCCTCCGTTCGTAGTTGCACTAACAGCGGCAAAGAAACCGTGGAAATAAGCTTCTTGCCAAGTTGGAAAATAAAGTAGAAATCTTGTACCTAATAGTATTGCTCCAATAAGTTCTATCGAAATAATTACAATTAAAATAGAACGCATCAATTCTACAAGGCCTGATAAATTCCCTTGATTATGATCTGCCATAATGAGTCTTCTTCTCTGCAAACCGATTTTTTTCCCCGTTATAATCCAAACAAACGTACCAAGTGCCATAATCCCTAAGCCGCCTAATTGTAAAATAAGGGCTAACATAATAATTCCTGCCGTAGTAAATGTATCTGAAATCGTAACAACAGACAGTCCCGTAACACTTACCGCACTAACAGATGTAAAGAGGGCATCTATAAATGTCCATTTCACACCAGCCTTCGTAACAAACGGGAAACTAAGCAATATTACCGATACAACTACCGCTAATAAATAAAACAAAACGATGAGTTGTACAGGACGTAATTTTTGTAAAAACTTTTTTATATCTCTCATTCCATCACTTCGCTACCTTTTTTCTATCGATTAAATAAAGAAAAATCTTTACTTTCTTTATTTGTAAATAACTGCTCAAATAATTTGGCAAAGACCATTCCATATACAGTTCCATTACCTCCATACGGCAATGCGTAAAACAAATTATGTATCTTTTCGTCTTCTTTTAAAATGGGGAGACCATCATGAGTACCACCAAATGCGGCTGCCCAATAGTAGTCTGCCTGTATATTTTTATACTGCGGGAACAGTTCTTTTACAATATTAATAAGGATATCACGCTTATGCAATAATTTCGTATCACCGATTGTTTGAATTTGCATCGCTTCATCTAATCCGCCTACAATAATGCGGTTTCGATACGTTCGAAAATATAAGTAGAGCCGTGCCGTTTCCCAAATTAACGATCGCTCATGCCAGCCTTCAAACTGATCTATTTCATTTGTTACAATTGCATAAGAAGTTTCTACTGTTGTATTCTTTTCTTTCTTTCCAAAAAGCGCTTCATAACCTGTCGCCATAATAATATTCTTTGCTACAATTTGATTTCCTGTTTTCGTGTAACAAATTAAATCATTTTGGTGTTTTTTTATATGTATTGCCTCTGTATGTTCATATATATTAGCTCCCATTTGGTTTGCTTTATGCAAAAAACTATGCGCTAGTAAATACGGATTCACCTCAGCATCACCTTGCATATATAACGCTGCTTGTTTTGCAAAAGAATAACGTTTCTTAATATCAGCTTCTGTAAAATATTCAACTGGAAATCCATAATTCTGTAACGTATTATATTCCTCTTGTAAAAATGAGACATCCTCACTTTTACTTGCATAATATAAACTATTTCGCGGAATAAAATGGGGATCAATATCAAGAGTCGGTATAACCTCTTCCATTGTTCTTAGCGCTTCATAACAAAGCTTATATGCTCGTACCCCTTTTTCTTTACCAAATGTATGAATAAGAGAAGTTAACGATTTATCATGAAGAAATTGTAGTAAACCTGTATTAGCAGCTGTGCTACCACACGCAATTGCTCTTTTTTCAATAAGAGTAACACTCATACCAATTTTCGCTAACGAATGCGCTATATGAGCACCTGCTTCGCCACTTCCGACTACAAGTACATCACATATCATATCACTTTCTAACGGTGGATAACAAGGTACAGAAACTCCTGTATTCCAAAACAACTTACCGGTCATAAGTTTCATAATCATACTCCTAAAATATAAATTTCTCCTTTCTATGTTTTGTTATTTTCCATAAAAAAATCCAACTAACATAGGCTAGTTGGATTTTTTTATTTTTAATTAGAACGCTCTTCAAGCCAATTTCCAATCGTCGGATATGTTTGTTTTACAGCTGTTCCACCGTAAACAATAGACATATGCCCTGTCGGTAAACATACATATTGTTTATCTGTGCTAGAAATATGGTCTAGTAACGCTTCTACTTGACATGGCAAAGCGATATGATCACGTTTCCCGGAAATATTTAAGACATTCGCCTTAATATTTGCAAGGTCTACCTTTTGTCCGCGAATAACAAGTTCACCCTTAACCAGTTTATTATTTTGATAAAAATCACGAATCCACTGTCTGTATGATTCACCTGGGAACGGAATACCATCACCAACCCACTTTTGAACCAATCTCCAGCTTTCGACGAAGCGCTCATTCTCTGAACGATCTACTAAAGCAACATATGGACCAACAAAGTTCGTAATTGGTTTTAACATTTTGTTTCCGAAATCAATCATTTCTGGCGGAATATTTCCAAATGTATCAACCGCTTTATCTAAATTGAAGTATTTCTCATCTAATAAAGGACCATACAATCCTGTTTCAGAGAAATCAAAAGGACTTGTCATGAAAATTAAATTACGAATTGGCATGTGCGGATGAAGTGCTGCATAAATGGAAGTTAGCGTTCCACCCATGCAATAACCAAGTAAAGAAATCTCGTCCGCTTTTGCAGTTCGCATTACTTTTTTTACTGCTTTTGCAATATAATCAAACACGAAATCATCAAATTTCAAATGACTATCTTCTAAACCAAATGTGCCCCAATCAAGCATATACACATCAAAACCACGATCCACTAGATATTCCACTAAACTATTTCCAGGAGTTAAATCCATAATATATGGTTTATTAATAAGAGCATATATTAACAGAATTGGAACTCTTTGTGTTTTTTCTTGTTTTGGAATGTAGCGATAAAGCTTCGTCTTATTCTTCGTCCAAATAACCTCTTTCGGCGTTAATCCTACTTGCGGCTCTGGTTCACGTAATAAAATTTCACTCGCCCTTTTCACTCGGCGGTATGCTTTTCGGTACTCTTCTGGGTATAGCTCTAATTGCTTTTCCCATTCTGTTGCGAATGTAGTCATTTTCCTATCTCCTTTTTGGTCGATTTCCTTCTAAAAAAAGAAGTGCATTCCTGCTATGGATATGCACTTTTTTCTTACTTCATTACATATATAATCCGCCGTTAATGTTTAATTGCTGACCTGTGATATACGCACCGTCACGGCATAGGTATACTACACCTTTTGCAATTTCATCAGCTTGACCAAAACGTTTTTTCGGGATTTTTGCAACGATTTTTTGACGTACTTCTTCTGGTACTTCTGCTACCATTTCAGTATCAATAAATCCAGGGCAAATTGCATTTACAGTGACATTTGTTTTTGCAAGTTCTAACGCTAATGATTTTGTAAATCCTAACATACCCGCTTTTGCTGCTGAGTAGTTTGTTTGGCCAAATCCACCTGCTTGGCCAATAATAGAAGAAATGCTAATAATTCTTCCTTCTTCCGCTTCCGTTATGTATGGAAGAACCGCGCTTGTCGTATTAAATACGCTACTTAAATTCACGTCAATTACGCGCTCCCAATCTTCACGATTTAACTTTTTGAATGTACGATCTCTTGTAATACCAGCATTATTAACAAGAATATCAACTTTACCAAAATGATTCACAGCTTCTTCTACAAGTCGGTTTGCATCTTCTACTTTAGAAACATCCGCTTGCACTGCATAAACGTCATGTCCATCTTTTCCTAGTTCATTTACTAAATTTTCAGCTGCTTCTTTACTGCTATTATAGTTAATAACTACTTTCGCTCCCTCTTGTGCTAATGCTACTGTAATTGCTTTTCCAATCCCTTTTGCTCCACCTGTTACGATTGCTACTTTGCCATTTAATTGAACCATTTCTTTTCCCCCTTAAATGAATTTGTGAACGATTGTTATGAATCATTTTGGTACTCATACTGTAGAGTCCCTATATAATTATGTTTCGCCGTTTACACGTGAAAGAGATTCTCCCTCTCTCTTTTACCTGTTATAAACAAGCGCTTTTATCATTTTTTATTTTCCGGCTTATTCGCAGGCTTTATCTCTTCTTTTACAGGTACTTGTAGTTTAGCTAGTACTGCATTTTGCTTTTCTAGCAATTCTAAAATTTGATCTACTTTTGTTTCAAGCGTACGAATATCTTGTTTCACTTTCGTCACATCACGCTTTAATGTAGGAGCTTGTCCTAAAGAATCTACTTTCTCCTCTAGAAACTCCTCAATGTTATCTACTTTATTTTCTAAGTTAATAACAAGCGTAGCCACTCTTGCGATATCCTCTTTCGTCGGCACATTTACTTGTTCTAAATAGTTTTTTGTCGTATCATTTAATGCTTTTTGATAAAACAAATTCAAATCTAGAACGCTGCCCATCCAAGCAGAATATTCTTCTGTTTTAATTGTTTCATTGAGCGCTTTTCCCCAAAATGTTTCGGTTTGTTCATAAGCATTTTTCCATGCTTGTAGTGGATCGAATTTTTGATCAATCACTTTACCTACACTCCCTTTTTCGTTTTTGAAACAATTCAACCTATTCACTATTTTCTAATATTCTGAATAAAACTTCAAGTCTATATTTTATTTTTTCTATTTTCTAACAAATGTGTTGACTTTAAAAACAGATAGGTGTAAATTGCACTTATAAGCAAAAAATTCCATCTAACTGATTCATGAGGTGATGCACAATCATGCTACAAAATGAACCAGAACAACGCGAAAGTTTGGAGAACAACCAAGCGAAACAACCAAACTCCATGCCAAAAAACTTCTTAGTTCCCTTCTTACTTCTCTGTCTAAAAGACTGGAGTCTTCATGGTTACAAACTTATTCAAATGCTAATGGATATCGGCTTTTCTTCTGTTGACCAAGGTAATGTTTATAGAACACTACGCAAATTAGAAAAAGAAAACCTTATTTCTTCTACTTGGGATACAAGCGATGGAGGGCCGGCAAAAAGAATTTATTCTTTAACTGAATATGGAGAGCAATATTTAACAACATGTGCGACTTCTTTTGAACATTATCAAAATATGTTGCGAACGTTTTTCACGTTATACACCAATGCATTCTTTCCATTTTCTACTTCTCCAGAAAAGGATGAAAAGGATTCTTCATCTTCACCTGGTGGTACAGCAGAGTAATCTGCGTTCACAATATGCAAAAAAACATTTGGGGGTCAAACAATGGAAACTAAACCATACGAATTAGTCGATGCATTTTGGAAAAACTGGTCTCAATCACTTTCCCTTTTCTCTTCAGCTGGGAAACAATTAGAGCAACTTACTTTAGAAACATTAAAACAACAACAAGACGCTTTGCATAAATTAACATCAGGAGTAGATGAACTAGAAAAAGAACTACAACAACTCACTGCTCAGTTCAATAACCAATATACAGATTACGTGAAACAATTAACTGGAAACTCCTTAAATGATCAAATTAACGAGTGGCAAGACAAGTGGAAGGAACTTTCTGCTCATATGCAGCAACTTACTGTTTCTCCTACAAAAACATCTTTGTCAATCCTTACACAAACAAGCGGTCAATTTGAAGAAACAACAAAACAATTTATTGAGCAACAACAATTACAACGTGAAGAGGCTCAAAAACAGTTAGAGGGTTTTTTGGAAGAGTTCAAGTCAAAACAGTTGGAACTCGCAAAAAAGTTCGAGGAAAATTCAAAAAATCTATTTACTTCCATCAAGTAAGAAAAATGTGGGAGCTAACTGCAGCACAAACAAAACTCTTTCTTCCTCCTACTACATCAAGATGGCTAGCATTTTTCGATATGGAAAAGAAGGAGGACAAAATGAATCCATTTCAAGAAGCACAAACTGTTCCGGAGCTTCGTTATGATGAGATTCAAGTCGGTGATCAAGCATCCCTTACAAAAACAATTACGGATGAAGATGTTATCAATTTTGCAAAATTGACTGGAGATGTGAATCCTATTCATATTTTAGATTCTTTTGCAAAAACAACAATGTTTAAAGAACGTATTGCTCACGGTATGCTCGTTTCGAGTTTTATTTCTACCATCCTTGGAACGAAACTCCCAGGCAAAAATACGATTTATTTATCCCAAAATGTTTCATTCCGTGCCCCTGTCAAAATCGGTGATACACTTCGTGTTGTGGCAGAGGTTATTAAGAAGCGTGACGATAAAAAAATCATTACGTTGCAAACAAACATATATAATCAATCAGATGATATTGTCGTGGAAGGAACGGCGACAATACTAAAAAAAGAGTAGCAAATTTGCTACTCTTTTTTCTATCCAAGAACTTCTAATCGCACCGATTACTTCCGCGTATGACTACGTCATTTCCACATAAAATAACGTTACCAGTTTAGATAAGAACTTAGCTGAACTGGACTACTCATAAGGATGTGTATCAACATGGTAAAAACAAACAAATTATTAGTTCCAGGTGCAGAGCAAGCGCTTGAACAATTTAAATATGAGATTGCACAAGAATTTGGTGTAAGCTTAGGGTCTAATACAGCATCTCGTTCTAACGGTTCAGTTGGCGGTGAAGTAACAAAACGTCTTGTTGCTTTAGCACAACAACAATTACGTGGATAATAATATAACATATGGCTTAGAGGCAGATATTCTCTGCCTCTTTCTATTTTCAACATACATAATAGTGCTTTTTCACATACTAATCAAAGCAAAATGAAAGGAGCGATATGTGAAATGAAACGGATTAATATTAGCATGAGCCCTCCCCGCGTTCTTACTTTATCTTTTCTTCTATTATCAGTTGTCGGCACATGCTTATTAAAACTGCCCATTGCTACGACAACGTCCATTTCATGGCTCGATGCCTTATTTACAACCGTTTCCGCTTGTACTGTTACTGGGCTTGGTGTTGTAGATACCGGAAAAATGTTTACTTTATTTGGACAATGTGTCATTTTAACGCTTATACAAGTTGGCGGGCTTGGCATTATGAGCTTTGCTGTCTTAATTGCGATTATGCTCGGAAGAAAAATCGGTCTTCAAAACCGTATTTTATTACAACAAGCATTAAATCAAACGAATATCGGCGGCGTCATCCGTCTTGCCAAATCGTTATTTTTATTCTCTTTTACAGTCGAATGTATCGCTACTTTAATTCTTTCTTTTGAGTGGGTACCAAAATATGGGGTTACCAAAGGGATCTATTATAGTTTTTTCCATTCAATCTCAGCCTTTAACAATGCTGGTTTTTCTGTGTGGAGCGATAATTTAATGTCCCATTCTCATAGCATTCTTGTCAATTTCGTCATTTCCTCTCTCATCATTTTAGGTGGAATAGGTTTTACAGTAATCGTAGACATAAAAAGAAAGAAAAACTTTAAAAACCTTACACTACATTCAAAACTTATGCTTTCTTCTACTCTAATCGTCAACATTATTGCTACCCTTTTTATTTTTATATTCGAGTTCCATAACTCCCTTTCTATGAGAGGTTTTACCCCATTTGAAGAAGGAATAGCCTCTTATTTTCAAGCAATTTCAACGCGAACTGCCGGGTTTAATACAGTTGATATTTCTACATTGTCAAAACCTTCCCTCCTATTAATGATGCTCCTTATGTTTATTGGTGCTGGTAGCGCTTCAACGGGTGGTGGGATTAAGTTAACAACATTTTTAATCATATTTTTTGGCGTATTTAAATTTCTACAAGAACAAGAGGATATTGTCGTATTTAAAAAGTCCATTAAAGATACTCTCATTGTCAAATCATTAACTATTACTATTATTTCCATTTCATTTATCTTTTTTGCTATTTTAATTTTGAGTATTACTGAGCTAGTTCCTCTATTGATGAGTGCTTTCGAAGTATTTTCAGCATTTGGGACTGTTGGCCTCAGTATGAACTTAACACCCCACTTAACTATAATCGGAAAAGCTATTATTATCTTTATGATGTTTTTTGGGAAAATGGGTCCTTTAACATTGGCTTTTTCATTTGCTCGTAAAAAGAACCGGAAAATAAAATATCCGAATGAAGATATTTTAACAGGTTGACAACCGTAGAAATTATCCATATAATGAGAATACAATAGCATATCTCCAAAGGGGAGTAGCGTCCAAGAAAATTTCTTGGAAACAAAGTCGTCATTACGTAGAACTTAGTTCTTCCGGCTTTGTTGGCATTTTCATTACATATGTCTAGCAAGACCTTTGCCTATTAACGGCAGAGGTCTTTTTTGTATTCATTTCCAGATTCTTCCAAAGTTAATAGGCAGGAGTATGGGGAAACTAAATAGTGGGGAAATTCTTCACTTATTTAGAACTTATAGAAATGAGAGGAGAATGTACATGGATGTATCATTATTATTGGAGTATGGTTGGGTATTACTCATCCTAATTGCACTTGAAGGAATTTTAGCGGCTGATAACGCTCTTGTTCTTGCAATTATGGTAAAACATTTACCAGAAGAAAAACGAAAGAAAGCACTATTTTATGGATTAGCGGGGGCATTTGTTTTCCGATTCGGATCGTTATTTATGATTTCGTTCTTAGTCGATGTATGGCAAGTGCAAGCAATCGGTGCCATCTACCTTATGTTTATCGCTGGTAATCACTTATTTAAAACGTATGTTAAAAAGAATACGGATGAAGAAACTGAAGAAAAAGAAGCAAAGAAAAAACAAGAGAACTTTTGGTGGACTGTATTTAAAGTTGAGGTTGCTGATATCGCCTTCGCAGTTGATTCAATTTTAGCTGCTGTTGCACTAGCAATGACTTTACCAAAAACAGGATTAGGTACAATTGGTAGTCTTGATACTGGGCAATTCGTTGTTATCTTTGTGGGTGGACTTATCGGATTAATCATTATGCGATTTGCAGCAACTGCTTTCGTACAAATCTTAAAACGTAAACCAGGACTTGAAACTGCAGCATTCTTAATTGTAGGTTGGGTTGGTGTAAAGCTAGCAGTTTATACATTAGCACACCCTGCATTAAATGTAATTCCACATTCATTCCCAGAATCCACTCCGTGGAAGCTTACATTCTGGATTGTATTAGTCGGAATCGCAGTTGGTGGTTGGTTCTTCTCAAAAGAAGTAGAAGTAAAAGTAGAAAAGAATTTAGACGAAAAAGCGCTGTAATTACAGCGCTTTTTCTTTTTGCTTTCTTCCTCTCAATATCCAGAAAAAATTCCATTATACTATCTTTTGTAAACGCTTTCTCAATATATGTATGTCCTTTTTGTGAAACATTGCACAAACTTATTGAAAGTGAGAACAATTCCATGTACTTTATTCATATAAGGAGTATTTATAGAAGATTTACTAAAGGAGCGTATTACTCATGCTAGAACAAGGACTAGATTATGTTGTCAAACTGGCTAAAAGCAAAAAGAAAATGCTAGATACAAACCCAATGCAATATTTCATTCGTGCTGCACTTGCGGGTATTTATATCGGTTTTATTATTGTACTATGTTTTAAATTAGGTAATTTTTTTCACATTGCAGATTCACCAGCAACTTATTTAGCTGCTTCTATGTTTTTCGGGATTGCTCTCGTACTTATTATATATGGCGGTGCTGAATTGTTTACTGGAAACACAATGTACTTTACTGTAGCAACTTTAAGAAAGGAAACAACGATTTCTGATACACTGCGTAACTGGGTTGCTTGTTACGCAGGTAACTTAGGTGGCGCGTTATTCTTTGCCTTACTATTTTACGCAACTGGAATTTTTGAAGCAATTGATCACGGTCACTTAATGAGTAAAGTCGTTGAAGGAAAGATGAACACACCTACAATGCAGTTATTCTTTAAAGCCATTTTATGTAACTGGCTCGTATGTCTTGCTTGCTTCTTACCTTCTCAGGTCAAAGGTGACACAGCAAAAATAATGGTCATGATGCTACTTGTTTTCACATTCTTCTTATCTGGTTACGAACATAGTATTGCAAACTTATCACTCTTTGCTTTATCTTTAGTTTCACCGCATCCTGAGACAATTTCTTTTTCAGGTGCTATTCATAACTTAATTCCTGTTACAATCGGTAACATTATTGGCGGATCAGTATTTGTCGGTATGGTATACCACTACTTAACTAAGAAAACACCTGACGTTCAACAGGAAGAAACTGAAATCGCAGCAGCTCAACAAGAAGAGATTATTCCTTTACAAGCACATATGAAACATTAAAAACTCCAAAGTTTTACTTTGGAGTTTTTAGCTTCCCACATATTTAACAACAAGGTGAGGATTAATTTCTCCTTCTTCCTTTCCCTTATCCAATCTTTGTTTCATCTTATGCATACCGATGATATCATTCGTATGAAGGTGAATTTCATTTACATATAACCCTTCTGTACAAAAGGCTTCTACAAAATCTAGTCCACTTTTTTCTCCCCATCCCATATTAAAATCAAGGGAAAGAATATTCACACCATAATCCCGAACCATTTGTAAGGTACATTCTACTGTAGTTGCCGGCACATACCCGAACGGACAACTTCTTTGATCATCCATATATACGTTCATTTTCTATTCCCTCTCTACTTTGAATATGCGACCAATACATAACATATTGCCCCAAGGCTAATAAAAGGACCAAATGGAATGGGCTTTCGTACTTCTATACGCTTTAATACGATCCCAATCCCGAAAAAACAAAGACTAAAACAAGATGCTAAAAATAAAATGATAAAAACTCCCTTCACTCCTACTATAAACCCAAGCAACGAAAGTAGTTTTATATCTCCACCGCCAAGCCCTTCTGGATATATCTTTTGCATGCAATATAACAAAATGAATATAACACCACTACCAACTATACTATCTGTCCAAGTAACTAATTGTACAAAAACACTTTCGAGAATGAGTAAAACGGCAAATGAAATTAAAATACGATCAGGAATTAACATATATAAGTAATCTGTAAGTGAAATAATAAGAAGTAGCGAAAAAAGGGATAAAATGATAATAAGCTCTCGTTCTATTCCAATCATATACACGGTAAGAAGAAATATACTTCCTGTTATACATTCAAATGCTACATACATAATCGGAATTTGCCTCTTACAATTCGTACAACAGCCTCTTTGTATATAAAATGAAATGATGGGGATTAGTTCTTTTGGCCTTAGCACATATTTACAATAATGACAATGTGAACGCGGGGTAATGATAGACTCCCCTAATGGAACCCTCATCGCAACTAACATAAAAAAAGACCCAAACACCATTCCTGCTAACAGTGCATATAAATAAGTGAACATCCCTTCCTCTCCTTTCCCAAAAAACATAGCAAAAAAAGGAGAGAACTTCTACTTCATATTATCCATTATTCTACTAAAAAAGCAGGCCATTTTCTGGCCTGCTTTCCCCTCTTTTATACGATGAAATATATTACTTTTAATGGTCCATGTACTCCGACAACAAGATTCATCTCAATGTCAGCCGAGTTACTTGGTCCTGTAATAAAGTTAATACAAGATGCCGCTGTCTCGCCATCTTCTACACGTGAGTTCATATCCTGAACTGCTTGTGTAATACGAGGCACAAGTGTTTCACGTGGAATAATAGCTAAATATACAGTCGGTAAAAAATGTAAAGAACGTCCTTGTCCTTTATGACTTTGTACAACAATTGTACCAGATTCAGCTAATGTATAATCACTAAATGCAATACCAATATTCGCTTTTTCAGCTAAACGCATATTTCCGTCTTTTCTCTCTGGATCCCATACGTTTACTTCAACGTCTCGCTTTGGAAGTTCTTCTTTAAATAAAGATGTTAAACCATATGCATCAAAACGCTCATCCGCTGATAATAAAATAGGTCCTCCGCCGTTTTCCATGATTACTTGTTGAAGGTCTTCACGTAAACGTTCATTTGTCGTTTCTACTACAGTTGTATGAATGTTTGTACATTGATTTTTAAACACTTCTAGTAATTCTTCTTGTGAATAATCTTTTAACGTTTCTATATTCACATTACTTTTCCATACTGGACGCTCTACACCTTCTGTTTTACGCGCGCGCCCAAGTTCTTTTGCAATGTTATCTAGAAAGGCATCACGGTTTTGAATTAATCCTGTCATTATTTATCCCCGCCTTTCTTATGATCTTTATACCAATCACGGAATCGTTCTTTACTTGGAGCTGGGAATTCACGAATATCCGTCCAGTTTTTAAGTGGGCCAACACCTTTTGATACACGATTACCAGATGTAAATGGACTCATTGCCGCTGGTGCCATTTTTGAACCCATTTTATATAAAGCAGCTGAAGAAGCACCCATACTAAACATTTTCATCGCTAGTTTTTCTGCAAGTGGTGCACGACCTTCTTGCTCAACGATGACTTGACGATGTTTTAATAATAAATCATGCAATGGAATTTTTACTGGACAAGCTTCTGTACATGCTCCGCATAAACTAGATGCATAAGGAAGCTCTTTATAATCATCATATCCACCTAGAAGCGGTGTTAATACCGCGCCGATTGGTCCTGAATAAATCGATCCATATGAATGTCCACCAACGTGACGATATACAGGACATACGTTAACACAAGCAGCGCAACGAATACATTGTAATACTGAACGGAATTCAGATCCAAGAATTTGAGAGCGACCATTATCAACAACAACTAAATGGAATTCTTCAGGTCCATCAACTTCCTCTTCTTGAATTGGTCCTGCTACTGTTACATAACTTGTTAATTTTTGACCTACTGCACTACGACATAGTAAACCAACTAAAACATCTAATTCTTCCATTGTCGGAACCATACGTTCCATACCCATTACTGCAATTTGTGTTTTCGGAATTGACATAACAAGATCTGCATTACCTTCATTCGTTACTAAACAAAGGGAGCCCGTATTTGCAACAGCAAAGTTACAACCAGTTACACCAATTTCTGCATCCATAAATTTCTCACGAAGTTGTTTACGAACAAACTTTGTCATTTCATACGGGTCATCAGAATTTTCATAGCCTAGCTTTTCTTTAAATACATCGCGAATTTGCGTTCTATTTTTATGAAGTGCAGGTGCAATAATATGTGAAGGTGGATCGTTATCTACTTGCAAGATATACTCTCCTAAATCACTCTCTAACACTTCACAGCCAATCTCTTCAAGCGCATGGTTCATACTGATTTCTTCTGTTACCATCGACTTTGATTTTACTACTTTTTTCGCTTGTTTCTTTTTGGCGACGTCTTGAATATACTTTGCTGCTTCCTCTTTCGTCTTCGCAAAGTACACGTGTCCGCCTCTTTTTGATACATTTTCACTTAACTGCATTAAGTAATAATCAAGATTTTCTAACGTATGTTGACGGATTTGTTCACCTAGTTCACGCCACTCTTCCCAGTTTCCTAATTCATCTGCGGCTTTTAAGCGATTCGTATATAAGCGCGTTTGTGCCGAAGATACTGCTCCGCGCATAAACGAATCTTGAATTCCATCACCAACGCGATCATTAAATTTTTTCTCACTGATTTTCATAGACATAGCTTATGTTCCCCCTTCATGAGCGACTATTCAGTACCTCAGCAATATGCATTACTTTTACTTCTTTTCCTAAACGCTCAATACGTCCGCCAATGTTTAACAAACACCCACAATCTGCACCGATTAAATAATCTGCACCTGTTTCCATTACACTATCTACTTTTTCATCTACCATTTGCTCAGAGATTGGAGTCATCTTAACTGAAAACGTTCCCCCAAACCCACAACAATTTTGCACGTTTGGCAAATCTCTCACAGTTAATCCTTTTACATTTGATAATAAAATCCCTGGTGCTTCTTTTACTCCGAGCATACGTGTCATATGACATGATTTATGAATAGTAGCTATCCCTGATAAACTTGCACCAACATCTGTAACTTTTAAAACATCTACAATAAACTGTGTAAATTCATAAGTTTTATCAGCAACTTTTTGTGCACGTTTAGCCCACTTTGGATCATCTTTGAAAACATGCGGATACTCATGAAACATTGTCGCACACGAGCCAGATGGTGTAACAATATATTCTGCATCTTCAAAAGTTTCAATCATATGTTTCATCGCTTCTTTTGCTGCTTCTACATGGCCGCTATTATAAGCAGGCTGACCACAACAAACTTGTGCTTCTGGAAATTCAATTTCACAACCTAAACGCTCCAACACTTCAACTGTTGCTTTACCGACATTTGTTTCAAACATATCGACTAAACAAGTAACAAATAAAGTAACTTTCATAACTATTACTCCCCCTTTTTACAACTTCGCCAACAAACATATGGTCATCAGATGATTGAGTAGAGAAGAAATAGGCTCAACCATGGCCTATCCTCTCCCTCTCCTAAAGAAAACGCTTACTTAATCTCTCTCTATTTTATCAGAAAATTAAATTTTTAAAAGATTAAATTACGAATTTATATCGTTTTTACCTGTGACAATATGTTCTACATTTGTTAAATGATCTAGCATTGCTTGCTGCGCTAATTCTACATCTTGTTTTAACACCGCATCATATATAACTTGATGCTCTTCTATAAGTCGTTCTGATGTCGTTTGTTCACCATATAAAATAATGCGTCTTGATTCACCAATTGTTTCAGCAATCATCTCTGAAACATGATTCATGAGTTCAAGCAAAATGTTATTATGCGAAGACTCTGCAATTCCCATATGAAATTGAAAATCAGCTTTTTCGCCAGCCTTTTCATCTCCAATGCTCTTTGCCATTTCATCTAACCAATGTTTCATATTTTGTAAATTATCTTCCGTACGTTTTGCCGCCGCTACTCGAACTGCCCCCACTTCAAGCACCTTTCGTACTTCTAATAAATTCAAAATATCTTCTTTCTTCATTAATAATCTATTGTTTAATGATTTTGTTAATGAAGAAGAATCGAAGTTCTTCACATATGTACCTTCTCCTTGTTTCATCTCAATTAAGCCCATCGCTCTTAGCGCACTTAGCGCTTCACGAACAGCAGATCTGCCAACTTGAAACTGCTCAGCTAATTGATGCACAGGGAGTAGTTTGTCACCAGGTTTTAACGTACCATTTTTAATCATTGTTAAAATAGCTTCAGATACTTCTTCGTAAATTTTTTTCGGTTTAATAGATTTGTACTCCAGTTAAATCACCTCAGTATCTTCCAAACAACAATTGAAACGATTTATAAGAACTTTGCATCATAACTATTTTAGACCGAATTGATAAGAAGTACAAATGTTTTGTTCATAAAATAGTCAAATTTCCGATATTTATTACATATTAATTTATATTTTTACGTATAAAGTGAAACTTTAATCAGTAGGTTTTTTTTTCATCCCCCACCTAACTTCTTTGCTTCCGCTGAATTTTGAGGTGGGGGGCTTACTGCCCGGCAAATAGCGAGATAAATATTCCCTTCAATATAAAGAACATGTCCTAAAAATTAGAACATGCCCACCTCATCCTGTACATTCAGTTTAATAATAACCGTTGTTCCCTTATCTTTTTCACTTTTAATTTTCCACTGTCCACCATGTATATGAACAATTTGTCTCACAATAGCAAGGCCTAAACCTGTTCCACCATGTTGACGACTTCTCGCTTTATCAACTCGGTAAAAGCGCTCGCCAAGATTTTCTAAATGCTCTATATCAATGCCAATTCCTGTATCTTTTATTTTTAATTCACAGTAATCATCGATTTGCTCTAAAGTTATAACGATATTTCCATTTTGATTTGTATACCGTATCGCATTATCTAACACATTATGAAGCACTTGTTGCATACGATCCTCATCAATCATGACAATGACCTCTGGATTTAAATTGGTTGAAATATGAATTTCCTTTTCTATAAACTTAATCTCATACGTATCTAATACGTCTTCAATCAGCTGTGAAAAAACGATAGGTTGCTTCTTTAACGGAAAGTGCTCACCTTCTAATTGCGCTAAGTCTAACAAGTCATGAACGAGACGCTGCATACGACCTGCTTCTTTATGAATTAGCTGCGTTACTTTTTCCTGCTGTGGTCCCTTTGCAACGCCATCTAAAATAGCCTCGCTATACCCTTTTATATAACTAAGTGGTGTTCTAAGTTCATGCGAAACATTTGCTAAAAATTCCTTACGCTTTACATCTTCTGTTTCCAATGAATTTGCCATTTTATTAAATGCTTTTCCTAGTCGTCCAATTTCATCCTCTGAAGAAACGGTAATCCGCTCCGAGAAATCTCCCGTAGCCAAATGGTTTGCAACCCGCTCCATTTGCGAAAGCGGCTTCGTTATTGCAATTATAATTTTTCTTCCAACCCATATCGTAATTAAAATCATCGCAATTGCTAGTGGTGCTAAAATAAGACCCATATCATATATTAAGTCTTTTATACTTTTTAAAGGAATATAAGAATATACAATTCCGACTAATTTTTTATTTTCCAATACAGGGATGACAACCCCCATAATATTACGTTCAAAATGTTCTTCATATCCTATCTTTGTCACAGTTTTCCCATCTAATAGCGTTTGCCTATCTCCTTCACTTATAAGAGAATGATGATGCACATCAAAAGGTAAACATGCACTTAAATCACGCGGATTAGACACGAAAAGAACGTCTGAACTAGATATTTGATCAAATGATCTTACTTTCTCTTCAAAAATTGATATTCCTTCGCGCTTATCATACTGAGCAGCAAGATTTTTCCCTTCCATTACTAATGAACCTTTTAAATTATCAACGTATAGTTTTTCATATGAGTATAAAGATACGAAATAAAGAAAGGACACTGTTACACATACTGCACACACTACTGTAAGCCAAAGTTTTTGTACCATCGTAAACATACGTTACACCTCGAATTTATAGCCTACACCCCAAACAGTTTGAATGTAGTTTCCACTTTCTCCAAGCTTCAAGCGCATCGTTTTCACGTGCGTATCTACTGTTCTTGTACTTCCCGCATAATCATATCCCCATACCTTTTCAAGTAATTGTTCCCGGCTAAATACTTGTCCTGTATGCTGACAAAGAAAATATAGTAAATCAAACTCTTTTACTGTAAGAGAAATCGGCTCACCATCCGCCTCTATTCGTCTACTTTTTTCATTGATAAGAATTGGTCCAAATTGAATCTCTTCTTGCTGTTCTTGCTTTGTATATCTTCTTAACACAGCTTCCATACGGGCAACCAATTCACCAGGACTAAACGGTTTTACAATATAATCATCCGCTCCCATACGTAAGCCGTTCACCCTATTCCACTCTTCACCTTTTGCGGTTAAAAATATAATCGGCACATCTGACGTTTTTCTAATTTCTTTACAAACTGAAAGTCCATCCATTTCTGGCATCATAATATCTAATACAACGAAATCATAATGATCTGTTTCTAGTTTTTTAAGAGCCTCTTTTCCATTTTCAGCTTCTCCCCACTCATATCCGAAGTTGTCCAAATACATTCCAACAAGCTGCCTCATATCACTTTCATCATCTACAACTAGCACTCTATATTTATTCATTATCCTTCCCTTCCCTCTCTATGAGTTGAAACGGTCCTTTTCCGACTTTAATTGTTTGTTTTATTTTCAAATTCTTCATATCCATAACGCACACTTCATCACTATCATAACTTGCTACATATCCTTCTGCTCCGCTCTCCAAAAATGCAAATGGATTCGATCCTACTTCTACAGAAGCTATTTCTTTATATGTGCTAATATCAAACTTTCTAAGTGTGTTCGAACCATGACTTAGTGCATATACGTACTTACTATCCTTCGTTATATTCACAGGCATAAATGGAGCGTGTAAAGAGCGCACCATTTCTCCCCCCTGTAAAGAATACACTAACACTTTCTCATTTACTTGATTTCCATCACCATGTCCGCCAATCCATATTTCTTTCCCATCAGGACTAATCGTTGCTCCGGTTGATGCTGGCGGAATCATAAAGGATTGAACAACTTCTTTTTTCTTCGTATCAATTGTCGTTAGTTTCGTATCATAAAAGTTTAGTACAGATAACCGATTATGATACTCTACCATCGTTATAGGACCTTTTCCTGTTGAAACATTTCCTGTCTCTTTCCCATTTATCGTAAAGAACCTTACCTTTTGAACATTTTGATCGGCAGCAAATAATTGCTTTTTATCTTCTGATACGACCACATTTACAATGCCCTTTCCAGTTTTATATTTTTCCACTTGCCTTCCTTCCGCCAATGAATATACATACATATATTCTAATTGCTTACCGTATACAAGGATTTCCTCACCGTTTGGAAGCAGTGTGATTCCGGCCATTGGCTCATTTAGTTCCCATGTCGTGATTAACTTTTTATTTTTTTTATCAATAAAACTAATGCTGCCTTCTTTTATATTCGTTGTTATAATAACATTTTTATCTTTAGCAATTGGTGTATATGAACTTCCTTGACACCCTACTAATAGAAATAAAAAACAGAGAAGAAAAACATACTTTCTCAAAAGATTCCCTCCATCTTCGGATGATTTCGTTATAATTGTAAAATAACAAATAAATGTGTGGAAAGTGTGAAATTTTCCTTTCTTACTCAATTTACATATATAATGTACAACAAATAGAATTTGAGGTGTGTCAATTATGCTATTTCCTGATTTAGCGAATAAAATTGTACGAGAAGTACGCAGACTAATTACAGAGAATATTATTATTATTAATATACAAGGCGTTATTATTGCAAGTACAGATACAGAAAGAATTGGTCAATTTCATGAAGGTGCACTCCGCTGCGCTAACCAAAAGAAAACTGTCATCATTACAACAGAAGATGAAAGGCAGTTGCAAGGTGTAAAGGCTGGAATGAATCTTCCTTTATTATTTCATGACGAAGTAATTGGTGTTATTGGAATTACAGGAGAACCTGAAAATATTTCACGCTATGGAGAAATATTGCGTAAGATGACCGAGTTATTAATTCATGAAAACTACTTTTTAGAGCAACTAGAACTTGAGCACCGTTCTTATGAAGCTTTCGTCTTTGATTGGCTTCAAAATACAGAATGGTCTCCAAGTTTTCTCGATCGCGCCAAAACACTTGGCATTGATTTATATAAGAAGAAACAACTTATTTTGTTTTCTATTGGAAAAAATGACACGATGCTCCAGCGTAAAATATGGCAACATATACGCAATATATTAACAAAAGAGCATCTATTTGTTCGGTGGGGAAATGATCGTTTTATTTTATTTACAGCGATGAGCTCCAACGAGCAAACATACCAATTTTTAAAACGATTAAAACAAGACTGCGAAGCTTTATTTTCTATTCCTTTATATATCGGGATTGGACAAACAGTTACCCCAAACAATATGAACATATCTTACGAACAAGCATTACGTGCTCTTTCTGTATCATTAGAAACGAAACAAATTGTATTTAATGAAGATTTACGTTTAGAAATGTGTTTACAAGATATTTCTGCCGAAACGCGTGAACAATTTCTAGAGCGTACCATCGAAAACTTACTATCATCTCCTGAGCTTATGCACACCTTACGCTTATTTATCGATTATAACCAATCTTATAAACAGACAGCTAAACAATTACATATACACATTAACACATTACATTACAGGCTAAAAAAGATTGAAGAGCATACAGGACTTGATCCAAAACAATTCAAAGACTTAAACGTTTTATACTTCGCACTCCTCCTATTAGATAATCATACAAAAAAGAACGATAAAACAGATTAATCTTTAGATGATTACACATAGAAAGAATCCCTTTACTTTTTTATCATTATAATGAAAGCACTGTTACCACGTTGTTTATTATAACTAAACACGTTAACAGTTTGAGGGGGATTTCCAATGTTAGAAAAGCAAATTATTCATTCATTCGTATCTATTGTTGGCGAAGATAATGTAGATACATCCAATATGGGGCGTTTAACTTATAGTTATGATGCCACTCCAAACTTCCAAGCAATGCCTGATGCAGTCATTGCTCCACGTAATACAAATGAAGTAGCTGAATTGTTAAAGGTATGTAACACTCACAAAATTCCTGTGTATGTTCGTGGGTCTGGAACAAATCTTTGCGCAGGAACATGTCCACTTGAAGGCGGTATCGTCCTTATTTTCCGCCATATGAACAATATTTTAGAAATTGATGAAGAAAACTTAACAATTACTGTACAAGCTGGTGTCATTACACTTGATATTATTAAAGCAGTAGAAGAAAAAGGTTTATTTTATCCGCCAGATCCAAGTTCGATGAAGATTTCTACAATCGGCGGCAATATTAATGAAAATTCAGGTGGGTTACGCGGCTTGAAATATGGCGTAACACGTGATTATGTAATGGGGCTTGAACTTGTCTTACCAAATGGTGATATTATTCGTACTGGCGGCAAATTAGCAAAAGATGTAGCTGGTTACGATTTAACTCGTTTATTTATCGGCTCTGAAGGAACACTTGGCGTGGTAACAGAAGCGATATTAAAACTTGTTCCTATGCCTGAAACAAAGAAAACAATGCTTGCACTCTATGAAGATATTAATGAAGCTGCACGTGCTGTTTCTTCTATTATTGCAAATAAAATTATTCCAGCAACTCTGGAATTTTTAGACCAACCGACAATTGAAGTAGTAGAAGAGTTTGCACAAATCGGTTTACCTACAGATGTAAAAGCAATTTTATTAATCGAACAAGACGGCCCGCCCGAAGTAGTCAATCGAGATATTGAAAACATGGCTAACGTTTGCCGCTCTATGAATGCAGTTGATGTTCGCATTGCAAAAGATGAAACGGAAGCAGATGCACTTCGTACCGCTCGCCGTAGTGCACTATCAGCGCTCGCACGATTAAAACCTACTACAATATTAGAAGATGCAACTGTACCACGTTCACAAATCGCTCCGATGGTTGAAGCTATTAATGCCATTGCAAAAAAATATAATATTCCTATTTGTACGTTTGGACACGCTGGTGACGGTAACTTACATCCAACTTGTATGACAGACGCTCGTAATGCAGAAGAAATGCACCGAGCTGAACAAGCTTTTGCTGAAATATTTACGAAAGCAATTGAACTTGGTGGCACAATTACTGGTGAACATGGTGTTGGTGCGATGAAAGCTCCATATTTAGAAATGAAATTAGGTAAAGAAGGTATTGCAGCTATGCAAGGAATAAAGCAAGCTTTCGATCCAAATAACATTATGAATCCTGGAAAAATGTTCGCGAAAGACACTCGAAAAAGAGTGGTGGTTGAGCGATGACCACATTAAATAAAGAAAATATTCAAAAAGAATTTAAAGAACGATTAAGTGAAGATGAATTACTAAACTGTATGCGATGCGGTTTTTGTTTACCTACTTGTCCTACCTACATTCAATCCGGATATAAAGAGTCACATTCACCGCGCGGACGTATCGCATTAATGAAAGCTATCGTTGATGGTTTAATCGAACCAGATGAAGATGTTGAAAATACATTAAACGTTTGTCTTGGTTGCCGTGCTTGTGAGCCTGTTTGTCCATCTGGTGTAAATTATGGACATTTATTAGAAGAAGCTCGTGATATTATTAATCAAAATAAAAAATTCTCAATGCCAGTGAAAGCTGTTCGAAAAGTCGTTTTTGAAGGATTGTTCCCCCATCAAAATCGAATGAGAACATTAACAGGACTAATTGGATTTTATCAACGTTCTGGTTTACAAACACTAACACATAAAACAGGTATTATGAAGTTATTCCCTGAAACACTTGCAACGATGGATCTCATTTTGCCAAAAGTGCCAAAAATGAAAGCAATGAAAGATCGTCCTTCATTTTTACCTGCAGAAAGTACAAAGAAAAAACAAGTTGCATTCTTCACAGGCTGCTTAATGGATACTATGTTTTTAGAAACAAATAACGCAACGATGAAACTTCTTCAATTAGCTGGTTGTGATATCGTTATTCCGAAAACACAAAGTTGCTGCGGTGCATTGCATGGACATGCTGGTGAAAAGAGTGGAGCAAAAGAATTAGCAAAGCGAAATATAAAGGCATTCGAAGATTTAAACATCGACTATATTATTACGAATGCAGGTGGTTGCGGAGCTTACCTCGTAGACTATGATTATCTTTTAAAGGATGATCCAGAGTGGGCTGAACGTGCTAAGCAGTTTGTTTCTAAGATTAAAGATATTACTGCTATACTAGTAGAACTAGACTTCCATAAGCGAACTGATTTACGACTCACGCAGCAAATTATTACGTATCAAGACTCTTGTCATTTACGCAATGTTATGCGCACAGCTTCTGAACCTCGTATGTTACTAGAGGCTATCCAAGGTGCAACATATCGTGAAATGAAAGATGCGGACCGCTGCTGTGGCTCTGCTGGTATTTACAATATTGTTCATTCAGAGTTATCAATGGAATTTCTAGATTACAAAATGGACCGTGTGCATGAAACAGACGCAGCAACCATTGTTACTGCAAATCCAGGTTGTTTATTACAAATGAAATTAGGAATTGAGCGAGAAGGGCTTTCTCATAAAATGAGAGGAATTCACATTGTAGATTTATTATTAGAAGCAATTGAAACTAACTCGTAACATACGTAATAATAGGAAAACGGCTATCTCCTTCGTCTATGTAAAGAGATAGCCGCTTTTTTGTCTGCTACAACATTAAAAATATGTTACTTTATTATAAAAAAGAACAACAGAAACATTACAGTTTTGTAAAAATCAATCCATTATATTCCTCAAAAAATCGCTCAAACCATTGATACAATAGGATTCTTTATTTTCTTTTTAGGTAAATTTATCCAAAAAACCCTCTTAAAATCAAGTATAAAAACACTATAAATTCCTTTTATACTCTATATTTCTCTTATTTTTGCTCACTTCTTCTCTTAGGATAAATTAGGTAATTTTAAAGTCTATGAATTTTTTTCCATCTTTTTTCTCGCAAATTGTATGCTACGATGAATTTGTCAGTCAGACAGGCTGTCAAAAACAAATCGTGTGAAAACAAATTAAAACTTTATATAGGGGGACACACATCATGAAAAAGCGTGTTTTATTATCTGTAGCTGCTGCAACAGCTCTTACTTTAGGAGTATCTTCTCTAGATGCACAAGCTGCAACAGTACAACCATCTAACATTAAGGTTCAAAATATTCAGCATTCAAAAGTAATGATGAAACAAATGAACCAACAAGAATTACAGGCATTCTTACAATCTATGGGCGTTGAGTCATTAGCGCAATGGCAACAAGGAAACTTCCAACCAAATTGCATTATTCCTGGTCAACAACCTACTGAAAATGTTGTAACTGAGCAACCAACAGCTAAGCCAGAAACTCAAAAGCCTGCTGAGCAAAAACCTGCCGAGCAAAAGCCTGCTGAAGAAGTTCAAAAACCAGAAGCTCAAAAGCCTGCTGAAAACAACAATACTCAAAAACCTGCTGAACAAAAACCTGCTGAGCAAAAGCCTGCTGAAGAAGCAAAATCTTTAAGCGAGTTCGAACAACGTGTTGTTGAATTAACAAACGCTGAGCGTACAAAGCAAGGCTTACCAGCACTAAAAATCGATACTGAATTAAGCAAAGTAGCACGTATTAAGTCTGAAGACATGCAAAAAAACAACTACTTTGATCATAACAGCCCTACATACGGGTCTCCGTTTGACATGATGAAGAAATTTGGTATTTCTTATACATCTGCAGGTGAAAACATCGCTCAAGGCCAACGTACACCTGAAGAAGTAGTACAAGCTTGGATGAACAGCGCTGGACACCGTGCAAACATCTTAAATAACGGCTTCACTCACATCGGTGTTGGTTATGTAGAAAGCGGCAACTACTGGACACAACAATTTATTACAAAGTAAATAGATTAAAAGAGTCTTCTCATAATGAGAAGACTCTTTTTCAAGTTTCATAGCTTTCTATTATGTATGAATAGAAAATATAAAACATAAACAACATAGATCCACAGCTTATTACACTAAGCAATATATAAAATCCCCACTCTAAGTTCAAAAACAATGAAAACAATATGCCACATGCCATCACTTGAAAAATCCGTCTACTTACTAAACGAATTTTTTGTAATTTAATTGGATCTTTTTCTTTGCCTTTTATTTTCTTAAATTCTTTACTCAGCATAAAAAGAAACATACTAATCCCAATCGTTAATCCTGTTTGAAAGAATATAAAATCTCCAAAATTAATCAAGAGAATAAGCATATGAATAAACAACATAAATAATGTAATTTTCTTTATAAATCCGCCTATAATACAATGCTCTCTTTCATTAAACTTAAATATATTATGTGAAATAATATACAAAAATCCATATGAAAAAATAATAAAACAAGGAATAAATGCTACAACAACTTGTTTACTCATAAACTCGTTTGGCTCACCATTTACGTTCCAATGTACTGCCATACGATTTGGTAAATAGGGGTAAAGACATAGAGTAACTAAAAGACAAGCGAAAAATATCCCAAGTACATACTTATATTTGATCAAGTAATTCTCACCTCTCTTTTCTCTTAACGGCTTCGCTTCTTTTAGAGAAATCCCTGCAAAAATCTACTTTTTTCAAATTAAAACTTATACTTTACGCATTTTCTTTTTGAAATTCTTTTATTTTATTATTTAATTTTGTAGGAAACGGCACATCAACTTCAATCGCTTCTTTCGTAATTGGATGCAAGAAATTTATCTTCATCGCATGTAATGCTTGACTGGACATATATTTTGTTTGCCCACCATATAATACATCCCCAACTAGTGGATTACCATTATGACTCATATGAACACGAATTTGATGCGTTCTACCCGTTTCTAATTGTAACGTTACGAAAGTCGTGTTTTGCTTCTTAAAATACTTTTCTACTTTATAATATGTGATAGCTTGGTCACCTTTTGGAGAAATACGACGCCTTGTAGCATGATGGCGATCCCTTCCGATAGCAGCATCAATCGTTCCTTGTTTCTTCTTTACTTTCCCTTCAACGAGCGCTGCGTACGTTCTTTTAATTTTTCGTTCCATTAATAAACGATCCATAATTGCACCAGCAATTCTATGCTTAGCAAACACGACACCACCTGTCGTATCTTTATCTAAACGATGAATATGACGAACCTTCGTCTCTAAACCTTGCATTTGAAAATGAAAAGCAACAAGATTTGCAAGCGTCCCGTTTCCACCTTTTTCAGCAGGATGTGTGTCCATTTGCTCTGGTTTATTTACGATGAGTACGTGATCATCTTCGTATACTACATGTAATTCACCATATTCTGGATCTACACCGTACTCTTCCTCCGCAAACATATGAACTTGTAACTTATCGTTCTCTTTTAAAAGCTCATTCCATCTTCTTTGTTCCCCGTTAACCGTAACACCTTTTTCCATACGAAGCTGATGTAATAGCTTTTTCGGTATTTCCCATTCTACTTTTAATACCGATTCAATACTTATACCATTCCATTTAGCTGGAATGGTAATTTCACACCATTCGCCCTTTTTCTTTGTTTCCATACTGTTTATCACCTTATTTCTATTGATTCTCTCATTGTAACGGAAAACACACTTTGATGCACCGTCAAAAATAGAGGACAGTCTTATAATAGACTGCCCCTCAAGCTCTAAGCCTTTTCATTTCTAACAATACTTCTTCAGCTTTTTGTTCATACGATAAATCTTTAAAGAAATCTGCCAACCTTTTATAATCATTGTAAGCATCTAATAAATCGTCCATCCTTTCTATTTTCATCACTTGTTGTTTTTGTTTCATTTTTACTGGATAACGATAACCTGATACTTCTTGTATTTTGTAATACTCATCCTCTACTTGAACGACCTTTACAAGTTCTTCCTCCTCTGCATCCATCGTATACCCGTCAAATTCTCTAAGTAGTTCATAAATGATATGAGTCCATTCATCTTTTGGATAAAATCCCTTTTCTAACCGATAACCGACAATGCGATACATATGCCCATCGTTTTCTGCAAACTGTACTGTATCATTTAACTTAAACTTAAAATAACGAAACATTGCCTTCACCTACTTGTATGTAATGTTCTTATCACATACTATTTGCAAAATGTAGGTCTTGCTATTCATAAAAAAATGCTCATCAATATGATGAGCATTTTTTTATGATGATTTTTCTCGTTTTTTTCGAAATGGCAACCACCAGTTCCAGTCTCCAAATAACTTCATTAAGCTTGGTACGAGCATAAGACGAATAATTGTTGCATCAAGAAATATTGCTAATGCGACGCCTAGCCCCATCTGCTTTACTGGTAAAATATCAGTAAATGCGAATGCACCCGTTACAACAATCATTATTAAAGCAGCTGATGTAATGATTCTACTTGTTGAAACGAGCCCTTCTAACGTTGCTTGATCGTTATCTCCTGTTTCTTCATAGAGCTCATAAATGCGTGAAATAAGAAATATTTCATAATCCATACTAAGCCCAAATACGAGGCCAAAAATGAAGATTGGTAAGACAAACAGAACCGGACTCGCTTCTAAACCGAAATGACCACCTTCAAATAACCAAACAACAATTCCAATAGTTGCACTTAAACTAAGTATATTCATAATAATTGCCTTAATTGGAATGAGTATAGATCGGAATGCAAATAATAATATAACAAAGGTCGATCCAAATATAACAGACATACCAATTACAACTTTATCTTTAATTTCATCTTCTAATTCTTGTTGAAACGTCGTCATTCCGCCTAGATAATACGTAACATCCGTTTCTTTATAGTTCTTTTTAAAGTCACGCACCCACTGTTTTGCAGTCTCTGTACGTGGTTTTGTTTTCAAAAAGACTTCTATCGTCGTCTTATTCCCTTTCGTGTATGCTTCAAATACAGGAGTTAGTTTCGCTGACTCTGGCGACTGCAATATTCCAACAACTTGATCTGCTTTCATTCCAGTTAACCCGTCGTATAAACTTCTTACTTCATGTACTTTCTTATCATCTTTTAACTTTTGAACGACTTCTTCTATCTTTTGTAGACTTTCTTTTTCTTTCATATCTTCTTTCGTCTCTACAACTAACATAACATCAGCGTGTGTTTTGACAGTTTCATTAAATGCTTCTTCATACTTTTCATATGCAATCCTTGTATCACTCTTTTCAGGTAAAGCTTCAACACCAGGGAACTGCAAATTAGCTGTACGTAACGGCAATAAGCAAATAACAATAAATGTTGTAACAACAATAATCATTGCGATTGGATGTTTCATTACAAATTGTGCAAATTTACGCCATGCTTTTGCCCGCGTATGTGCTACTTGATTCTTTTTTAATATTCTTTTACCTATTAACGATAATAGCGCTGGAAGAAGTGTGAGTGAGAATAAAATACTCATAATCACAACAATCATTCCGCTAATCGCGACAGATTGAATATAATCTATCTTAAAGAAAAACAAACCTGACAACCCAACAAATACGCATAATCCTGAAAATACAATTGCACGTCCTGCCGTCTGATATGTAATTGCTATCGCTTCTTTTACCGTTCGTTTAGCAACTTCCTCTCGAAAACGGTTCACAAATAATAGCGCAAAATCAATAGATAGTGCAAGTCCAATCATCGGTGCAACGTTTAACACGAAAATAGAAAGTTCTTTATCCACACCGATAAAATACAATATACCCATCGTGCTAATAACACTAAGCGCCCCATTCAAAATCGGTAAAATTGATGCCAAAAGGCTACCAAACGAAAATAGTAATACAAGAAACGCAATTGGTAATCCAATCATTTCTGCTACTTTTAAATCATTTTGCGTTCTTTCATTAATCTCTTGATTAATTTTCGGAAATCCTGTAGGTGTTACTTTTAATGCTACATTACTTTCTTTCTCAATCTCATCAGCAAATTGTAATGTCTTTTCCATTCTTTCTTTATTTGTTTTCCCGGAAAATAAAATTGTCGCATAACCGATATCACCTTGTAGCATTTCTTTATTTTGGATTGGGTGATGGAAAGATTCATAGTTCTCTTTCTCTTGAACATTCTTTACAATTTCATCTATTCGTTTTTTAAATTCCTCATGCGAAGCATCTTTATTTTTCTCAAAAACGAGCAGAAGCGTATCTTGAGACCTCTTAAAATCTTTATCTAAAATTTCTTTTGTTTTTTGATAGTCGCCTTCCGTTTGGAAACCGTCACCACCTAATACTCCCGGTAGCTTTGGAGCAAAAATCCCAAGTGCGATTGCGAGCAACAGTAACGCTACAATTACTGTATAACGAAATTGATACAAAAAAGCTCCTAACTTGCCCCACTTATCAACTTTATGAACATTTGTCTTCACACATTTTCACCTACTTTAAATAATTCAATTGTCACTTATACTGTATCATATCTTTATACAAACAAAAAACGCCTAGGAACACTATAATGATAGTTTTTCCAGGCGTTTTTTCTATCTCTCTTTATTAAACCCCAATCTCTCAGTAAGTAAACGATGATAGTAAATAGCGATAACTAACAAAATACCACCTACGCAGTAACCAGCTAAAATATCAGTTGGGTAATGTACATTTAAAATGACTCTACTTAATCCAATCGATAGAATTACTGTGCCCATCAAAATCGTTGTGACACATTTCCCAGCTATGCTTTTCAAATTAGCAGCAATGATATAAGCAAGAAATCCAAATGTCATAATTGATAGCATTGCATGTCCACTAGGAAAACTATATCCAAGTGCATCTAGCGCTTCATTTAATGACGGACGTTCTCTCTGTACAATCTCTTTTATCCCTTTATTCACAAGATGTGTTATTAAAATTCCCAGTGGATACACAATCATCGTAGCATAATAACGCTTCTTCCAAAAAACAAGCAAACTTATAACGAGCGTAGCGACTATCCCAATTGCTGATCCCAATTTTGTAAAGTACGAGAAAAATGTAAGGGAACTCTCCGTTTGTAGCCCTTTTACTAATCCACGGACATATGTATCCATCACGGTAACGCCACCTGCATGTACGCGCCAAGCAACAATACCAAATACAGCAAATAATAAAGCAATACACATTATCTCATATTGATGTAACTTCTTCTTCAAACGATTTCCTCCTACTATGAAAAAATGCGATTTCTACTTTAGAAACCGCATTTCCTTACTTATTTACCTTTTGTTTTTAGCTCTGTCCAGTAACGATCATAGTCTTTTAACTTATCATCTACATCAACAAGCCATTCTGTACGATCTAACTCTTCTTTCGTTAAGAAAATCATGTGATTATCACGGTATTCTTTACTATGAAGAGGATGAGCTTTTTCATTTGGATTACTGTAACCAATTGACTCGTAGTTTTTCACACTTACTTTTTCATCTAGTAAGTAGTTCATAAATTTCTCAGCAAGCTCTTTATGTTTTGCACCTTTTGGAATTGCTAACGTATCAGCCCAAATTGTGCCGCCTTCTTTTGGTACAACGTATTCTACATCTTTATTATCTTTTGCGATAAATGCTGCATCTCCAGACCAAACTGTTCCGATCCAAGCATCTTCTGTAATGAATTTTTGTTTAATGTTGTCTGTATCAAATGCTAATAAGTTTGGAAGCAGCTTCTTTAAATCATCTGCTGCTGTCTTTAACTCTGCATCTTCTTTCGTACTGTTTGAGAAACCGTGCTTCTTAAGACCCATTCCTAATACTTCACGAGAATCGTTTAGTAACGTTACATGTCCTTTATATTTCTCATTCCATAAGTCAGCCCAGCTTGTAGGTGCTTCTTTCACATACTTTTTATTGTATGCAATCCCTGTTACACCCCAAGTGTACACTAAAGAATATTTATTCTCTGGATCAAACGCCGGTGTTTTGAAATTAGAAACCATGTTTTCGATATTTGGGATATTCTTTTTATCTAACGGCGCTAATAAATCCATTTTCGCCATTGTTTTAACCATGTAATCAGATGGCTGAATTAAATCATACTTTGCGCCACCAGCTTGTAATTTCGCAAGCATTTCTTCGTTACTTGCGTACTTATCATAGTTAATTTTCACATTATATTTCTTTTCAAAATCTCTTAGCACTTGCTCATCAAAATTGTCAGCCCAGCTATAAATATTTAATTCTTCTTTTTTTTCACCACAACCAGCAAGTACACCAGCAACAAGGCTAAAGCTAATTGCTGCGCCAGCTATTCTTTTCATTAATTTCATCGGTTTATTACCCCCTCGTACTTTCTATATCGTTCGTATTATAAAGGAAGGTGTCCTCCAGAGTTTTCTTCACCATCTGCACCTTTGTTACGGAAGATTTCAGATAGAACCATTAATCCTACGATAGCAACAATTAAAATTGTAGAAAGAGCATTAATTTCTGGTGATACTCCGCGCTTAACCATACTGTAAATGTATAATGGCAATGTTGTTGATCCTGGTCCTGATACGAAGAAACTAATTACAAAATCATCAATTGATAATGTGAATGTTAATAATGCTGCCGAAATAACTCCCGGTGCAATTGCTGGGAACGTTACATAACGAAACGTTTGCCAAGGCGTTGCTCCTAAATCATTTGCAGCTTCTTCTAAGTCACGTCCCATACTTGAAAGACGCGCAGCTAAAATAACAACAACAAACGAAATACTAAATGTAATATGTGCAATAATAATCGTTGTTTGTCCAAGTTCCATTCCTAACTGACTGAAAAGAATTAGTAAAGATAATCCCATTAAAATATCAGGAATTAAAATTGGTAAATATACAAGGCCATTAATAGCCCCTTCGAAACGATATTTATAACGATGTAAAGCAATCGCAAAGAATACGCCAAGTACCGTTGTCACAATCGTTGTTATAACTGCAATCGTAATACTATTTACAAATGCATCAATAACATCTTGTTTTTGAAATAAATCTGTATACCAATGGAATGTAAAACCTTCCCACTCCGCATTAATGCGAGAGTCGTTGAAAGAATAGACCATTAAAACCATCATTGGAAAATACAAGAATAACAAAATTAACCAAGAATAAGAAACTAAAAACTTCTTCATCTTTGCCTATTCCCCTCCGTTCTCATTATATTTATATACTTTCGTTGCACGATAATATAAGTAAATTAACAGAACAGAGAATAGAACAACGATAATCGATAACGCAGATCCAAACGGCCAGTCACGTGCACCTAAGAATTGGTTTTGAATAACGTTTCCGATTAATGCTACTTTCGATCCGCCCATCACGTCTGATACAACAAACATTCCGATAGAAGAAACGAATACTAAAATAGAACCAGTCGCAATTCCTGACATTGTCATCGGCACTGTTATATTCCAAAATGCCTTTATTGGTGTTGCTCCTAAATCATAAGCCGCTTCTAGCTTACGCTTATCTAGCTGCTCAATTGCTGCATACACTGGTAAGATCATAAATGGTAATAAAGAATAGACCATTCCGAGTATTACAGAAGGAGTATTATATAATAAATTTAACGGTTCACTAATAATACCAAGCTTTAATAACAACGTATTCACAAGGCCTTGTGAACGTAAAATAACAATCCATGCGTATGAACGAACAAGAAAGTTAATCCAAAACGGGATCGTTGCCAATAATAAAAGAATAGAACGATATTTGCGGTCAACAATTGTAATTGTATACGCAAATGGATAACCAATTAATAAACATATTACTGTAGTAATAACTGCGATTTTAACAGTTTCCCATAATGTCCCTAAGTACAATGGATCAAACACACGGGATATATTCTCCAGCGTAAATTGCATTTCTACTGTCCCGTAAGCTCCGCGCTGCATGAAGGCGAATCCTAATACGAATACGAGCGGGATTAGGAAGAAAATTAATAACCACGCGACTGTAGGTAGTGCGAGTAATTTCCCTTTTTTCAATTTAAGGTCACCTCGTCCTCTTGCTCCCAGCCTACATATACATTATCTCCAATGCTCCACTGCGCTGCCTCTTCAGCAGTTTGATATGCCATTAGTAATTCTGATGTTTTCTCATCACGTACATAAAGCTTCTCCATATTTCCGACAAACTCTATATCTTCAATATGTCCAAGATGGTATTCTTTTAAAATTGGTTCTTCAACCGAACGTACTTTTACATTTTCAGGGCGAATTGCTACATAGCCTTCCCCGTTTTTCACAATATTATTTTCACCGATGAATGTCGCAACGAACAATGTTTTCGGCTTATTATAAATTTCTTTCGGCGTTCCGATTTGTTCGATATGTCCTTTATTCATAACCACGATACGATCGCTCATGCTCATTGCTTCTTCTTGATCGTGCGTTACGTATATGAACGTAATTCCTAAATTACGTTGTAAGTTTTTCAATTCACGTTGCAAGTCTTTTCGTAACTTAAAGTCAAGCGCTCCAAGTGGCTCATCTAATAGTAATACACGCGGATTATTTACAATTGCTCTTGCAATTGCAACACGCTGCTGTTGTCCACCAGAAAGCTTCGCAGGTTTACGATTACGGAACTCAAGTAACTGCGTTAAACGCATTGCCTCTTCAGCACGCTCTTTCTGCTCTGCTGCTGATACTTTCTGCATTTTCATACCAAAACAAATATTCTTCTCCACTGTCATATGTGGGAATAGTGCGTAATGTTGGAACACTAGGTTCATATGACGCTTATATGGCGGCAAATCGTTAATTCTTTCATCATCTAATAAAAGATTCCCTTTAGTTGGAGTTTCAAATCCTGCGATCATACGAAGTAAAGTCGTTTTCCCGCAGCCACTCGGCCCTAAAATTGTTAAAAACTCTCCCTCTTTAATATCTAAAGAAAGAGGTGGGATAATCACTTGATTTCCAAAATGTTTTTCAACTGCTTCAACTTTAATAATCTTTTTCATTTTCCCGTCCTATCTACCTTAAATTTTAAATTTTTATATTCATGAATAAATATTTATGTTCTATAGACTATTTTTTGTTTCGATCCAAACAAAAATGGTTATTCAGCAAGCGTTCGTTTCTATTCTTTATGTAGTATGTTTGATTCATTTTCGCATGATACATAACGTCGAACAGAAAAACCCCTTCCATTGCGAAGGGGCTATTATCATACGGCTGCGCCTACTGATAAACACCATCATCATTTTAACAACTTTCGTATGAATTTTAAAGCACTTTTTGTAGAAGAGTAACGAATTTTCATGTCGAATGCTGTAGATTGGGCTAAAATGCTTTTATAATGTGAAAAAGTCCGAAAACTTTCTTTCCCATGATAACCCCCTAATCCACTACTTCCAACACCCCCAAAAGGTAAATATGGCGTGGCAAGATGATAGACAACATCATTAATACAGCCTCCACCATATGAAATATTACTCGTCACTTTCTTTTGTACTTCTTTATCTTCAGAAAATACATATAACGCTAACGGCTTCGGATGTTGCTGAATTGTGCCAATTACATCTTCTATATTGTCGTACTCTATGATTGGTAAAATCGGGCCAAAAATTTCATCTTCCATAACAGCATCTTGCCATGTAGTATCCGCTAGTACTGTCGGCTCAATATGTAATGTATCTTTCTTATAGTTTCCACCAATTACGACTTGACCATCTTGTAAAAATCGACATAATCGTTCAAAATGACGCTCACTTACAATACGCACGTAATTTTCATTTTGCAAAGGTTCTTTACTATACTGCTCTGTAATTTCATGTCGCATTGCCTCAATTAGCTTTTCTTTCACGGAAGAATGCACGTACATATAATCAGGCGCTACACACGTCTGCCCTGCATTTAAAAACTTACCCCAAACAATTCTTCTTGCTGTCATCTCTATCTTTGCATCTTTATGTACAATACAAGGACTTTTCCCGCCAAGTTCTAACGTAAGCGGCGTCAACTGTTTCGCTGCTGCTTCCATTACAACTTTTCCAACGCCAACACTACCAGTAAAGAAAATATAATCAATCGGTTCCCTCAGCAAAGATGTACTCTCTTCAACGCCACCTTCTACTACCGCTACAAGCTCTTCTGGGAATAACTCACCTAACATTCTCTTAAGCACTTTTGAAACGCTTGGCGTTAACTCTGACGGCTTTAAAACGATTGTATTTCCAGCTGCCAGTGCTCCTACAAGTGGTGCAATTGCTAATTGGAACGGATAGTTCCACGGTGCAATAATAAGCGTAACACCATACGGTTCTGGCACTACTTTTCCTTTTGATCCAAAATGAGTCAGTGCTGTTCGAACTCGCTTTGGTTTACTCCACGATGACATATGTTTCAATTGAAAAGAAATTTCTTTTAATACATATCCAACTTCCGTTGTAAACGACTCGTGAACTGACTTATTTAAATCTAATTTCAATGCCTGAAATATTTCTTCTTCAAAACGCTGAATGCCTTCATAAAGCCTCTTCAAATTATTCTTTCTCATTTCGATGCTTCTCGTATGCCCTTTTAAAAAATATTCCTTTTGCCTACTTACAATAGAGGAAATACTCATTCACTCACCTTCTCCCACTATTTTTATCCAGTTCTTTCATTATTTATATAGACTTCATATATAATAAATTTCTATTCTTAAAGTTACATTATATATGACTTTTTCAACTATATAAAATTCATTGCTCACAAAAAAACTACCGAAAGAAAATCTCTCGGTAGTTTCACAGTATTAACGATATAAACGAACAGCACCTGCAGAATTATCATCAGCTTGTCCTACTACTTCAAACTTCAGACCAAGCTTCGGTAAAATACGTCCTGCATCTGGAATCTGTTGATTAATATACGTTTTCGAATCATCAAACTTCGCTACACCCGCTAAGCCATCATACGTATACGTTCCACGCGTTGGAGATACAACTTTCCAAGCTGGCGTTTTATCGAATGAGAATGCCGCATCAGCGATTTGGAATCGTGTACTACTATCAATTGTTGGTTTACCATTTAAAGTTCCTACAATTGCTTCTGGATGAGAATCAACTACACCAAGGAAACCATGTCCTGGATGTAAACCAACCCAGTTATCTGCGTAAGCTGAGTCTGCATACCATACAACCATACCTGAGTTATATTCTGGACCGCGAGCAAATTTCAATGCGCTATCTGATCCAGTATGGTTTCTCCACTCTACGTAGTAGTTATGTTTTTTCTTCTCTGTTCCGCTAGATACAACGAAACCATCTAATTTTAATTGTGGTGTACCTTCAGCATCATCTGAGAATGTAACTTTACCATCTACTGTTAATGACGCATTATCAAGTAGGAAACCATTTAATGCTAAACCACCATCCGTAATGTACTCAAACGTTAATTTTACTTTTTTACCTTTGAATTGACTTAAATCATATGATTTGTCAATCCATTTTCCATTTGTCGAATCTGCATTTCCACTATTTGCTTTCTCGCCAAGTCTTTCAATTAACGTTTTTTGACCATCTTCTGTTACAGCATGTACTTCAAGGAAATCATACTCTGCTTCGATTTCATATAACGATTTGAAATCAAATTTCGCATTCGTTGCATTCGTTAAATCGAACAGTGGTGTTTCTAACGTTGTATGAAGATTATCACCTTTTGTGCTGTAGTAATACTGCTTACCAAATGCTGGTGCAATTGTTTTTACATCTTTATCTGGTAAGTTAACACGAATCATACCTGGACGGTTAGATTTCGTAACACTTTGGTCTAAATATGTTGCTAGACCGATACCTTTATTTAATTTCTCGTAATCTACTTCTACGATATTTGCCCAGTTACCACCAATTGTTTTTTGGAAAAACTCTTTATTTTGTGGTGAGAAACTCGTTGGTGTTGTTCCAGCGATTTTACCAGCCCAGCTGCCGCCACTCATAACAGACCAAGCTTGAATTGGCTCACCATGACCCGTATAGTCTGTATCATACTCATCTGGTAAACCTAAATCATGGCCATATTCATGCGCGAATACACCAACTGCGCCATCTTCTGGTTCAATTGTGTAGTCGAATGCTGCCATCTTTCCGCCCCAATATGGAACTTTCGCTTGTGTGCCTTCAATTGCGAATGGTTTTGGTCCAACTGTCCAGCGATGTGACCAAATTGCATCATCACCTAATTTACCACCGCCAGCTTCTTGTCCAACACCCGCATGAATAATCATTAAGTGATCGATTAAACCGTCTGGTTGATTTTGATTTCCATCACCATTTACATCGTATTGATCGAACTGATCAAACTGTGATAAATCAAGACCGCTATCTACAGCTGCTTTTAATGCATCTTTTACTAGATCACGTGGTCCTTTTGGTCCTTTATTATCATGACCTGTAGCAGCATCTGCACCATAATCAGCAGCTTTACCAGGAACTGTTAACCATTTTGTAACTGTTCCGTCCACTGTGTAACTACCACCGGATTGCTCTTCGTAATATTGTTTAAATGTTTCGATTTTGCTTCCATCCTCTAACGCGAATGGCTCATCACCGAATAACATTTTTTCATAGTGTTCTTTGTTAAAGTCTTCCGAATACATATAACCAGGTTCTTTATCGATGTTGTTATGTTTAAAATCAGCGTACTCTACAAGTAAAACAAGTACCTTATCTTTACGAACATCGCCGTTATATGCTTTTTGTTTTGCTGGAGAAGTTGGTACTTTACCATTTAGTCCGCCTTTAATTGGTCCTGTCGCTGCAGGTGTCCCTGTTGCTGGCTGATTTAGTTTTTCTTTCGTATCTGCTTTCGCATCTTTCACTTTCTTTAAAAAGTCAGATGCTTCTTTCGTAAGTTGATCCCCATTTGTTGCTTCTTTCCCAGGATTTTCACCCTTTTTGTCCTCTACATACTTTTCAACAGCTTTCTTTGTTTCTTTCTCTGAAGCTGAAGAATCAATTACCCCACGTTTTTTCAGTGCATCTGCTAAACGCTCTTCTGGAATTAAATGATCATCCACTGGGCTCGTAGCTGTTTTATTCACAGGTGTTTCAGCATATGCCGATTGAGTGCCAGCTCCGAATGAAAGGCCTAATACAGCTGTCAAAGCGATTGATGACAAAACTTTGAACGGTTTCTTGTTCATCCCTTATTTCCTCCCCTAATAAATAATATGTATTACAAATTAAATTTTATTAAAAATTCAATATTTTTTCAATATTTAGTCATATTATGTAATGTTTTTAATATATTTGTAAAAATTTCATAGTTAGCATACGGATATATCACAATTCAACAATGTTTTCTGAAAATATTGAAAGTTTTTATCGAACAATTTATAATTTCCATAGAGGGAGTTTAATGGGGATTTTATCTTTGTTTCATCTACAAAGTATTTGATAATTCACTATATAAAACACAAAGTCCGATTGCATTATCATGTATTCTGTAGCAGCAATTATGACCGATAATTAGGGAGGAATTACATTTGTACAAAGATAAGACAGACGCACTGGATCAAGAATGGATTGATTTAATACTTGAAGCTCTAGATGCTGGTATCGCCATGCAAGACATCGAGCAATTTTTCCAACGTATGAAGCCATCCAGTCAGGCTCAATAGGTTTGTTCTTTTTAACGAAGTTTATGTTATAATAATGACATCATAAGACAACTACATATTGATAGAAAGGTGCGCAAATATGATTGGAGAACGTATAAAACGCCTTCGTTTACAAAAAGGTATTTCATTAACTGAACTTGCCGAAAAAGCTGGCGTTGCTAAATCTTACATTAGTTCTATAGAACGAAATTTACAAAAAAACCCTTCCATTCAGTTTCTTGAAAAGATCGCAGCAGTTCTACAAATTCCAGTTGATACTTTACTTCATGATGAAACAACAAAGGCAACTAACCTAGACTCCGAATGGACACAACTCGTTAAAGATGCAATGAACTCTGGTGTCTCCAAAGAACAATTTCGTGAATTTCTTGAATTTACAAAGTGGAAGCAAAATCAAAAATAATAATAGAAAGAAGTGCTTACAACCAGCACTTCTTTTTCTTTATAAAAAAAAGCGGGAATACCCGCTTTTTTATTATTTTTCTTCCCCAGCTTCTTGGTTAGCATTGAATGTCCATTCTAAATTCAATGTATCACCTTGGAAGATATTCTGGTCTTTTCCATCATCTACAAATTCAAATTGTACCCATAGATAATCCTCTGTACCAGCTGCTAATCCACCCTTTTCTCCCCACTCAGGAGCAAAGATGTCTTTAGCTAAAAGATCTGGATCAACTTTTTGTAAGTCTGCTAAAGTTGTTTCGTATACAGGCTCACTTTGTTTATCCCAGTTCCAAAGGAATTTTACTTTAACGTGCTTACCAAAGTCTTCACCAGCATTATCACCTTTTGCATCTTTAACAGTATACTTTGTTGCTAATTTAACGTCTTTAATAGTTAACGAACCGCTGTTTTGTAATAAGAACTCTTTCTTAACAGAATCCCCTGGTTTTAAATCTTTAATATCTACAAGCGTCTTAGGGTTTAATGTAAGGTCTAACGTCCCAGCTGCAAATGTATTGTTTGATACTTCTTTATCGCTAAAGAATGCAAATGTTCCTCCACCAATTAAAGCTAACCCCAATGCTGCTGATGCAACTCCCATACCTAATTTCTTTTTCAGACTCACAATCAATTCCCCCTAGCTTTTTTTTATATTTTTATCACTTATTTTTCAATAAGAGATGTAAAGAAAACTATATTAGCTTAGCTAATATGTGTTCTTTTTTAAAAACCTTATGTTCATTATAACGAACAATCCTATATAAACACAACACATATTTATTAATATTTTCAGTTATTTTTATTTCTCAATATTATTTAGATTTTTCAGAAAAAAAGAATGATGATTTATAACTTTTTTCACACTCAAATGCATTTAATACTATAAGAAAAAAGAAAAACAAAGGGGTGAGGGCTAACGTTCCCTCACACTCATATAAATATTACTAGTTTTGCTTATTCGTTCATTATCTCTTGCACCACATTCTTGTTTTCCAGCCGTTTCACTACAGCAGTTACTCCGCTTTTTTCTGTTCTTCTGCTTTCTTTTGCTCTTCTACTTTCTTTTGCTCTTCTATTTTCTTCTGTTCCTCTACTTTCTTCTGTTCTTCTGCTTTCTTCTGTTCTTCTACTTTCTTTTGTTCTTCTGCTTTCTTTTGTTCTTCCGCTTTCTTCTGTTCTTCTACTTTCTTTTGTTCTTCTGCTTTCTTCTGTTCTTCTGCTTTCTTCTGTTCTTCTACTTTCTTCTGTTCTTCCGCTTTCTTCTGTTCTTCCGCTTTCTTCTGTTCTTCTACTTTCTTTTGTTCTTCTGCTTTCTTTTGTCCTTCCGCTTCAATTGCAACTTTTAATTGTTGCTGAAGAGCCTGAATTTGCTCATCAATAGCTTTCAAGCTAATTTCTTTCTCAATATAGTCATGTTTCTCTTTGATACTGCGAAAGCCTTCATTTACATATACGGACACTTGCTGCATCGACTCATCTTTATTTACCTTTAATTCTTCTTGTATTTGATTGTAAGGAGCCTCTATTTCAGTATATACATTTTGCAGAGCTTCCTTCTCAGCAACAATTTTCTCACGCCCTTGTTGCCATACAGAAATCGCCTGTTTTATTTCTTCAATAGAAGTTGCTTTCGATTTCCCCTTCATCGTTCCATACTCACGCTCAATAAACTGTTTATGTTTCTCAGATTGCTCTTTTAACGTATTAACTGTTTTCGGAAATATAATTGCTGTAGAAAGCGTCGCTTCCACTTTCGTTTCATGAATGAACGCCGCTTCTGTATACGTCATAATTTGAGATCCTAAATAAAACGTAATAGAACACATACACGGCAATATAAGCATCTTTTTAAAATTCCGCGGTCTTTTCAGCATCTTAATCTCCCCCATCGAACATTACGTTCTTTATACAGAACATTATCTATATTATAGTAAAGAACTATTAAAATTGATAGACAAATACTAGAAAAATAGAAAAAGGGCTATCCATGTGATAGCCCTTTTTGTTATTATCTTTCTTCACCTGCTGTTTGTTGTGCATCAAACGTCCAATTTAATTGTAACTTATCGCCTTGGAATTGATTTTGATCTTTTCCATTATCAACGAACTCAAATTTCACTTTGAATTTATCAGATTTACCTGCTGAAATACCTTTTTCATCCCAGAACCAAGCCGATAAATCATTATCTACAGCTGTAAGTGTGTCACCTTTTAATTTATCTAAAGTAGTTTGTTTCACAATTGTCTCATGCTTATCTACATTTTTTAAGAATGTTACTTTAATATGTTTACCAAAATCATCTTTATTATCTTTCTTTACATCTTCTACATTATAATCTGTTTTCAGTAGAACCTTTTTAATATATAAAGAGCCTTTATTTTCTAGTTTAAATTCTTTTTCAATTGTATCCCCAGGTTTTAAATTCGATACGTTAACAACTGTTGATGGATTTAATGCTAAATCCAGTGTCCCAGCCGCAAATGTATTGTTTGACACTTCTTTATCACTGAAAAACGCAAATGTTCCTCCACCAACTAACGCTGCTCCTAGTACTGCTGATGTAATACCCATTCCTAATTTTTTCTTTAAAGTCATGTCCATATCCCCTTAATATATATTTGTTAACTTCCTAAACGGAAAGTATAACCAAACGAACTAGACGGATTGTTCTACTTTTTTATCTTTCTTTTCTCCGTCAATGCTACGAATAGCGCCAAAAATAGAAATCGCGGAATAACCAAGTAAAAAGACTCCTGGAATAATAAGAAGTAATGCTGCTCCCGTTTTTGAATTCGCATAATTCAGTAAATACCCAACATACGGAACTGTAATATCTGCATACTTTCCAACTACATTTTCTGCAAGTACTGGCTCTAAATCTGGTCCGTTGTTGTTATCCCCTTTTGTTTCATACACTACTTTTCCATTTGTATCTTTTACACCGATAATACGGTGAGTGATAATTTTTTGATCTTTCTCTTTAAAGGTAATAACATCACCTTTTTGATATTTAGAACCATCTTTGTTTGGTTCTATTGCAATGATTGATCCTGTTAAAAACGTCGGCTCCATTGATCCTGAAAGAACGCTCTTAAATTGATATCCCATCACTGCGGGATCACCACCGCTCGCTTTTGAAGAAATAACTACAAAAGCTAAAAAAACCATCAATGCAAATAAAACAAATGAGATCGCGTTGCTAATTACCTTCCAAATTAATTTCATCGTCTCTCTCCCTCTCCGTTGTTTTATATTATTTGAAGTATGCAATGTTCATTTTGTTCTTTAACAAGAACACAAGTAAATGATATAACGAACTTTAGGTTATTGCAATAAGAAAATTTACAATTATTAGTTAAAAGTATTTTTAGCATAGAAAAAGACTGTGATAAAATCTCCACAGCCTTTTTTACTAATACGTTATTTTTCTTCTGTTTTCATTCCTTTTGTATTTCGGCGTAGCACTACATATAAAATGGCTCCAAATAGTACAAGTGCGCCTACCCCAACACTTATTACTTTCACATTTGGCTCTTTTTCTTCTGATACAATTGTATCTTTTTTAGGCATCGCAAAAGTGACATCTTCTGTTGAAAGAACATTTACCGTCGCAATTGTTTGATTATTTTTCGTAATATCAACTGCACCAACTACCTCACCACGATGAATTCCTTTATGATACAAAGATTCTTTATCTAATGAAGCTGCCCGGAAAATAGTTTTCACATTTTTCCCTTCATCTTTCTTAAGCATAAGTTCTGCACTTTTTTCAAGTTCACTATTAATATCTTTATTTAAATATGTTGTTTTTTGATGCCAACTATGTTTATCTAGTACAGTTTGCTTCACAAATTGACCAAAAGAATAGTCCGCCATCTGCTTCAAATCTTCATAAATTTCAGGTCTTTGAGAAGCCATTACTACATTTATAATACGATTTCCATCTTTCTCATTTAATAAAACAAGTGTATTACGCGCTTCATTCGTAAACCCTGTCTTACCGCCAATGCTATATGGATTTTCAAAAAAATTAGATTTATTAAAAATAGACACCGTCTGCCTAGACGTCGTAACTGTCGTTCTTTTCGTATTCATCGCTTGTAAAATTTCAGGATAATTTTGCACACCTTTCGTAATCATAGCCATATCATATGGCGTCGTATAATGATTCGGATCATGCAATCCATTCGGTGTTACAAAGTGACTATCTCTCGCTCCTAATTGCTTCGCTTTCTCATTCATCATATTGGCGAAATTTTCAACACTCCCGCCAATCCGCTCCGCAATCGCATACGACACATCATTCGCACTCAGCACCATTAAAATCATAAGCGCAGTATTTCTATTAATTGTCTCTCCAGGTTGAAACTCAATTTGATAATTACTCTTCTCTTGATCTAATGCTAATTGTGAAAATGTAAATTGATCCTCTGGCTTTGTATGCTCCATGAGTAGAATCGCTGTTAACACTTTCGTCGTACTAGCAGGATATGCGCGGTGATATGCGTTTTTGTCATACAAAACATCTCCTGTTTTCGCATCAATTGTCGTTGCAAACTGACTAAAAACATTTGGTCCTTCCGCAGGTGGTGGTGCAACTTGTTCTGGATTTACTCCAATATTCGTCTCAGCACGCAATGTCATAGGTGTCAACAAAAACAAACAAATAACTGTAATAAAAACCAAAATTTTCTTAAAATTTACCATATGACTCTCCCTTTTCCATTTAATCCCTTAACAAAATAATATATCTACCAATCATATGTAATTTGTATTAAACTGGAAGAATTTTCACTATTTTTTACTATATCATATTTTTACGATAAAGAACATAAATATACAATAAAAATAAGAAGGAATTACTCTTTCTTATCCTTCTCATCAATCAACGAATCTATTAACTTTTGACTAGCTTCCTCGGGCGTAATCTCATCCGTTATCCCCATAAACGACCAACCTTTAGAATCAACCCACTCAACAAACTCTTGTAAAAATTCATCATGTGTAACATCCACATCAAGAATCGATCCATTAATCGAAATCGTTCTATTTCTAGACACGCGCATCTTGAACGTTTTTCTTACCATTACAACTTTTCTCCCTCTACTCCTGAATATTTATAAAATAATCTTGTATCTCTGTTATACATGATTTTCAGTAAATTGTAAAAAGGATATATTGGCCAATTTAAATAGTAAAAATGAAAATCTCTTACCTACGTAAACGTAATACGGCATACAATTGCTCATAAATTATTAAATAAATTCATAAAAACATACAGTTTAAAACATAATTGAGTAAGCCATTCTAGTGTTTTGGAAGATATTATCTAAAATAGTATACTAAACGGATAAAGGATATTTGAATAAAGAAACTGAGGCTTTTTATTTAGCTGGACTCTTAAGTTGTAGGCTTAGAGACTGATGCCGGAATTCATATTTAATTTCTATTTCTGTACATAATATTGTAAGAAAGAAGGTAGTAGTGTGAAAATAACAGAAAATTTTACTGACAAGGCCGATATTGGTTCAGGTACGGGGATATTTAGCCGCCAGCTGCTTGAAAGTGATTTACATGTTATTGGAGTTGAGCCAAATGATGATATGAGGAAAGTGGCTGAGCAATCGTTAAAACTATATTCTCGTTTTCAATCCATAAAAGCAACTGCTGAAAATACCACTTTAAAAGAAAATAGTGTAGATTTAGTAACTGTTGCCCAAGCATTTCATTGGTTTGATAAAGAAGCTTTCAAAATCGAATGCCAACGAATTTTAAAACAAAAAGCAAATGTTGCACTTGTTTGGAATAGCAGAGATTTAACTGGTCCACTTATTAAAGAGAATGCAGAAATTTTCCACATCAAATTCAAATGACTTTCGTACAATAAAGTAGAATATATTAGAAAACACCTTAAAATGAGGAGGAACTCAATGGCGCGTTGTACGTATTGTAAAACGAAGTGGAAAGTAAAAGACGTATGGTCGCTTCTCATAACATTTGAAAAAGATTGTCCGTATTGTTTTGGAAGACAATATATGTCTAATGATACTTTTCATCAAGCTAACGCTGCTTTACCACTGTTATTTTTATGCCCTTTAATTGTTGATTTAAGCGATGAAAATCCTTTAGATAAATACCGGAAATAATATAACGGCTACATTCAAAAACTACTTTTTACTGAATTTTCTTCTTATCATTATCCCTTCATACATTACTAGCATAATCGCTTATACTTTCCCTTTTGAAGATTCCGTAGCCCAGCAGGAATAGCGTCCTCTGAACAAGATTTATCAATTATGACTAAAAAACAGTGATATATGTATACTGTTAAACATAAAAAATTAGCATTAGGTTCCAATCAAATATTAATTGAAACTCAGCACCGCTTGTATTCTGTAATTCAGAATACAAGCAGTGGTTTTTATTATGCATTTTTGCATACAGGATTATTTTCTCTTGTAAATAGATAATAATGGTATATAATAAAACCAACGTTTTACCAATAAAAGGTAATAGAGAAAAGTATGATAAGTAAATAACCAAAACTTATTAACAGATTTGTTCTATGTAAATTATGATACATATATGGAATCAAAACTATGAAATTTTATGTAGAGATTAGATTACTACAGGATGAAAGATTCATAGCGAATACACTCGAGAACAAAAGCGTTCGATTAGATTAATGTTATAAAACTGCTTAATGTGACGTCTATCGAACGAATTGAGAATAAACTTAGGGGGAATTTCAAGTGAAAGCATTTAGTAAAGTATTATTAACAGGAGCTTTAGCTTTAGGCGGTTTAACAGCTATGAACATTGATACACCAAAGGCACATGCTGACGGAGCAAGCGAGTTCTGTCGTTATATTTGTGGTCCTAGCGAAACGGTGAACGGTGTTACAGTTCAGGTACACTCTACACAAGTTACTTTTGGTAACAGCGTAATTGCAAGAATTACAAATGACCGAGCGGAAGAAATTCATTACAATGTCAGCCTTGAAAAGAAATATGGCGATAGATGGGGAGAATTTGAAACCAACTTCCGTTGGCAAAATCAATGGGTCCCAGCTGGAAGCAATGATGAAATTGCAACTTTCACAGGATATGGCGATGATATTTATGAGGATGGAACATATCGTTATAAAGTCGAAATAAAAGACGCTGACGGTTCTATTGATACAATTTACACAGCAGGAATGACAGTTACAGGGCGATAGCTCATGACTGAGTTCCATTATTTATGATTTTATTTTTGATAATATCATTGATAATTGCGGTGATATTATTATTAAAATAAGCTCTTCGGGGCTTATTTTTTTATATAAAAATTGGAATGATAATATTCAGAAAATTACATCTTTACACTATTGAAATTTATTGTTATTATAAGAATACATTAAATGTTACAATATTCAACAAATTATACAAATTCTCCGATTACACGAATGAAATGAAAACACATTGCTGGTGGTAATATTTATAGTTGGGATCCCGTAGCTCAGCAGGGAGAGTGCCACCTTGACAGGGTGGAGGTCGTGAGTTCGAACCTCTCCGGGGTCATAAAAAAAGAGACACCATATCAACCTTCTACGTGATATGGCGTCTCTTTTTTATCTAATTCAATTACTTCCCACCAAACATCTTCTCCAAAGACTTCGCATTTGCAAACAATACTTCTTTCAAGTTATCGTCAGCAACGATTTTATAGTCGCCATCTTTGTCTTTCTTTAAGTTCAATGTAACTTCGCGAGTTGCCATTGCTGCATCTTTATCTGCTAAGTTTTTGACGATAGTTGATGTCATTGTTTTTTCGATTGCTTTTTCAGATTGTTCTTTGTCTTCACTAAAGGCACTAGCGAACGCCATTGGCATAACTTCTCCCACTGCTTTTGTTACAGCAACGGATAGATCTGCAGATGTAATTTTCACTTTCACTTCTGCTTTGTCATCCTTTTTCGATACTTCTTCTAGCTTTTCAAATTTAAAGTTTTTCGTAATTGCACTCAGCATTGCTTTTGCCTCAGCATCATCTGTTTTTTCATTTAGTTTATTAAATTCCTTGTCACTCTCAACAAATGTACGAGCCTTTTCTATATCACCTTTTTGTATCGCTGTTAAAAATTCTTCTGTCGTATCTTTCGGATTTGCACACCCTGCTAAAACACCTACTGTTAATCCTACTACCATCATTAACAGTAATAATTTCTTTATCTTTTGCACGCTCATTCTCCTCTTATCTTTTCTAGTAAGTCAGCATTATATAATAGTATGAAACTGACATTACAAACATTTTTTAGTATATCATTTATATGATTCTTTTTCTATTCAATCCCAATAGATAAAGAGCCTTGCAGCATTCCTACAAGGCTCTTTATCTATCAATCCGTATCCGTAGCACAAATGAACCACATTTTACGCTCCCTACTATCTAACACCACCCAAGTAACATCCCATGCAACATCGTAAAACCAATCTGTCCAAGGGCAATAGCTTTCGAACACTTTAATATCTTCATAGCGATCTTGGAACATATATTGACATACATTCACTGCTAATTGTTTTGCGATAACTGGTCGTTCCTTAAATCCTTCATATGCTCCGCCCGACAAAATTTGAGCGGCAATGCTACCATCAAGCATGACTGCCCATTTCTCTTTAAAATGCAACTTATATTTTTCTGACGTATGTATTTTTAACTCTTCTAAGCTATTGATTATATCTAAAGAGTTAAAGATTCTTCTAAAGAAGTGCTCGTGTCCATCTTTCCAATATGGTATTTCTTTGAAAAAATTTTCGTTATGTACTTTAAAACAGCTTATAACCGCTCCGCCATTTACGTTTTGTTCCTTAAATGTATGTATGAGTTTCTCAATAGATGAGTCATTCGTTTCTATTTTTTCAAACGTTCCTACTTTCCATCTCATAACGCCCACTACTCTCTATTCAAAATTTGTTTCTTCATTATAAATAGCAAAATAAAACCCAGCAACTTTAAGGTTGCTGGATTATCTCTTATTTATATTAAAAAAAACAATAACAATTGCTCCAATTATATAATGCCCCGCCACCATCCACATACTCCAATCAAAGATCATAAGCGATAACCAAAGTGATATATTAATAGCAGCAAATAATAAATATAAAATGAAGTCTCTCTTTTGTAGTGCCCCTCTATTCATTACAATGTAAATTGCACCGATAGGAGGCAAAATAAAGCAAAGGAAAAAGTTTTTCTTAACAACCATAGATACGCAGTTTCTTTCTGCATATGAATCCCCTTTTCATCATAATACTTGCTTCAACATCGGCCTCACTACCCTATATTCATCACTATAAGCTTCCTTTATGATTAAAGGCGGATATTCACTTTTTTCTTCCTCAATCATTGTAAACACTTCTGTTTTCTCTTGTAATGTATTAGATTCTCTATTTTTAGTAGGGTTTTTACTTGTTTTAATTTTCTTTGTTACTTCGCCAAGTTTTTGCCCAACTTCTTCTACTTTGGCAGGTTCATTCGTAACATAGTATTCTTGTTCGTCCCATACTAATATAGGTGGCACTTGTTCTCTTTTGTTACATATTATATAAGTAGTACTAGCTACAAGTAGTATACAAGTTAATAAATAGAAGATAGTTTTTTTATTCATATACTACACTCCTTATCTATCAGTTCATTGGATTATATAACACAATTTATTTACAATAAATGGATTTATCGGTAATTTTTAGGTTTAATAATAAAGAAAAACCTTACCGAAGTAAAGTTCCGTTTTTACATTCTATAGTGACTGATTAATTAATACGATCATTACAATAATCGCTATAAGCATAACAACTAAACAGCCGATTAATTTATAAAATCCTCGCTTCGTTAATGTCCCACCTTGAACATCTTTACGAATAAATAAGAATACGGCTAAAAATAATACAAGCCCAATGCCAAAAGCATACATCATTTGCATATGTTAATCTTCCTTTCTCTCTTCCATCTTAATATCTTTTTGCCAAAACAACAAATGAGATAAAGACGGTACTCATCGTAAGTGCCATAAGTATATTCAATAATTCAGTAGCAGATAGTGTAAGTATTTTTAAGTTTAAGCCAATAGAGAAAAGAAGATAATATACTGTTAATGCAAAAAAGGTTACAAACATTCCTTTATAACGAATGAGTTTCATTCGCTCATCTTTTTCTTTAAATTGTGGGTGTAAGTAGCTTAGGCAGAAACTCATAATCATCATCCCAAGCAATGGATACGTTATAGCCGGCGGTGCAGAATGCGTCATTATACCTGTTAATATCATAAATCCACTCATAAATAGAAAGATAATTCCCATGATTACAAAGTACTTTTGTGAATAGTTCATTCTTACTCCTCCCCTTCTTTTCCTTCATAAATAAATACATGTTCTATCGTTGTCTGAAATGTTTTTGCTATTTCAAATGCTAGCGGAAGTGATGGATCGTATTTCCCTTTTTCAATTGAGATAATGGTTTGTCTGGAAACCCCGAGTTTCTCGGCCAGTTTTTCTTGAGATAGTCCAAATTTCTTTCGGTATTCGACCATTTTATTTTCCAAGGAAATTTCTCCCTCCTTCCATATATCGAGTATATATGTAAAGTAAACTTTACGTCAAGGTTCCTTTACATTTATTTCAATCAGTTTTCGTTCTATTTATATAGAAGAAACTTGTTCGATTTCAGCACGTCTATTTTGTAATAAAACATGGAACACTGTATGTAATCGTTACTATATTTCCTCCTCACTTTTTTAAAAATTTAATATCTTCATATTTGTTTTATCCTTTTAAAATATTTCATTCTCTGCTTTATTAGATGCAATGTGTTATTTGTTTTACGGTGTTTTTTGGCATATTTATAGAAACTAACGGGTTATAAAGCATTTTTTATGTTTAACCACTTTTTTTGTAGAAATCCTTCATTTTCCTTTCGATATTTAACACTATCGAAATAAAGTTTATGGTAAATTCATAATTTTTTATTTTTTATACTATATTCCGTTATATTGTTGTATAATATCTATGAAAGCGCTTATTATTTCAATATACATAATTCGAATCAACTTTTATCAAAACATTCCAATGATTATACTTATATTTACATGTAACAATTCTAGTTTTCAATGTAGGTATACCAAATATATCCACCCCATTTTTCTGTAAAATTACTTTATAAAGTGAAAGATTAACTTGGGTGATAAGTTATTGTGAATGTTTTTTTACAAAACAGATAAGTAATAGTGTTTGGTATTATGTAAATTATTGTAATAACATAAGAGTAAAGAAAACATTTACATTGATTATTGGTTCATCAATTATTGAAAAGAGCAAAATGCACCTTTTGTATGGAAAAGGATTATATGCATTGGGAGGTTTAAACAAATGACGAGGAAGAATACAACGACAAACCCTTGGGCCAAGTTCCACGGTCCGAACCTTGGTTATGTGATTGAACAGTATGATCTTTACGTAACTGGAGCAGGTTCTGTTGATCCGGAATTACAAGAGCTTTTTGAAATTTTTGGAGCTCCTTCGTTTCAAGATGATGTCGTAACAGGGGACAACACAGCAACACATTTTTCTCCTCAAAACACAGGTAACATTGAAAAAATTCTTAAAGTCGTTCAACTTGTTGAGCAGATTCGTTCTTTCGGGCACACGTTGGCTCACATCAACCCGATGGAAGATGCTGCAAATGGACAATCTCTTCTTGAGAAAGCAATGAACGAACTGAGCGATGCTGACTTGAAAGCGATTCCAGCGAAAACAGTATGGCAAGATGCACCAGAAGGTATTCACACTGCACTTGATGTAATTCATAGATTAAAAGACGTTTATACAAAATCTTTAGCTTATGAATTTTCTCATATACAAGATAGTGAAGAACGCACGTGGTTGCATCAAATGGTGGAATCAAATTCATTGCGTCAACCACTATCAAATAAAAAACGAACTGCTCTTTTAAAACGTTTAACAGCTGTTGAAGGTTTCGAGCAATTCTTGCATAAAACATTCGTTGGGCAAAAACGTTTCTCTATCGAGGGCGTTGATATGCTTGTGCCTGTTTTAGATGAAATTGTTCTAGAAGGTGCTAAGAACGGTGTAGAGGATGTCATGATTGGTATGGCTCACCGCGGTCGTCTAAGCGTACTTGCTCACGTATTAGAAAAACCATATAGTCACATGTTTGCTGAGTTCAAACATGCAAAAATAGAAGGCGCAGTAGCCAATTCTGGCTGGACTGGCGACGTAAAATACCACCTAGGTAGAGAACAAGTCGTTAGTAACGAAGAAGTTAGCACTCGCGTGACATTAGCAAATAACCCGAGTCATCTTGAGTTCGTGAATCCTGTAGTAGAAGGTTTCGCACGTGCTGCTCAAGAGAATCGTAAAAAATCTGGTCTTCCAGATCAAGATATTTCAAAATCATTCGTAATTTTAGTTCATGGTGATGCTGCATTCCCTGGTCAAGGTATTGTATCTGAAACGCTCAACTTAAGCAGATTGAACGCGTATCAAACAGGCGGAACGATTCATGTTATCGCAAACAATGCAGTTGGTTTTACAACTGATAGCTATGATTCTCGTTCTACGAAATATTCAAGTGACCTTGCAAAAGGTTTCGATATTCCGATTGTTCACGTGAACGCTGATGATCCAGAAGCTTGTCTTGCAGCTGCTAACCTTGCGATTCAATATCGCATGTTGTTCAAAAAAGACTTCTTAATCGATTTAATCGGTTACCGTCGATATGGTCATAACGAAATGGATGACCCAGCGGTTACGCAACCACAAGTGTACAAAAAAATTAAAAATCACCCAACTGTAAGAGCAATTTATGCAGATCAATTACAAGCTGCTGGTGTTCTAAATGCAGATGAGGTTGAAACAATTACTCAGTTTACGCAAGAACAATTAAAATCCGATTATGCACAAGTACCGCCAGCTGATACGAGCGATGCAACAATTCACGTTAAAGTGCCAGATGTTGTTGCAAAAGGCATTCAACCAATTGATACTGGTGTTGAGATTGACTCACTTCGTGCAATTAATGAAGGTCTACTATCTTGGCCAGAAGGCTTTAACGTATATCCGAAAGTGAAGAAAATTCTTGAGCGCCGTAAAGATGCTTTAGAAGAGAACGGTAAAATTGAATGGGCACTTGCTGAGTCATTAGCATTCGCTTCTATTTTACAAGAAGGTACGCCAATTCGTTTAACTGGTCAAGATTCACAGCGTGGTACATTTGCGCACCGTCATATCGTATTACACGATACTGATACAAATGAAACATATTCACCATTACATCGCTTACCAAACATTAATGCATCATTCTCTGTTCATAACAGTCCGTTATCAGAGGCTGCTGTTGTTGGTTACGAATATGGTTATAACGTATTCGCTCCAGAAACTCTTGTTATGTGGGAAGCGCAATATGGTGACTTTTCAAATACTGCGCAAGCATTATTTGATCAATATGTTTCAGCTGGAAGAGCAAAATGGGGTCAAAAATCTGGTTTAGTTCTTCTATTACCACACGGTTATGAAGGTCAAGGACCAGAGCACTCTAGTGCACGTCCAGAGCGTTTCTTACAGTTAGCTGCTGAAAATAACTGGACAGTTGCAAACTTAACGAGCGCGGCACAGTACTTCCATATCCTGCGTCGTCAAGCATCTATCTTAGGAACAGAAGCTGTTCGACCATTAGTACTGATGACGCCGAAGAGTTTATTACGTCACCCACTTACGCTTTCAACTGCTAGTCAGTTAAGCGAAGGACGTTTCCAACCTGCTTTAGAACAAGAAAACCTTGGCACGAAACCAAATAAAGTAAAACGTCTTGTTTTAAGCACAGGTAAAATGGCGATTGACTTAGCAGCAGAAATCGAGTCTGGTAAACATGAGTACAACTTAGACGAAGTTCATGTCGTTCGTATCGAGCAATTGTACCCATTCCCTGCTGAGAAAGTTCAATCTATTATTAAACGATTTAAAAACTTAGAAGAAATCATTTGGGTTCAAGAAGAACCTCGTAATATGGGCGCATGGCATTACATGGCTCCAATTCTGTTCGAACTTGCTGGAGATAAAGTGAAAACAGGTTACATTGGACGTCCTGATCGCTCTAGTCCATCTGGCGGCGATCCATTCGCTCACAAAGCCGAGCAAGAACTAATTGTTGCACACGCTTTAGATGTGAAGTATAACTTCCGTCAAGATAAACAAGAAATTGAAGTTTTCAGCAACTAAAAAGTAATAATGAAGGTTTCTAGCTTGTTCCCTGGGCAGATATTCTGCCCAAGGCCAGGCTAACAAATGGAGATTACCGAAGACAAAAGAAGAAAAAACACACCGTTAGGCAAATAAGGGGAGGACATTTAAAATGATCGAAATTAAAGTACCTGAGCTTGCAGAATCTATTACCGAAGGAACTATTTCACAATGGCTTATCAACGTAGGCGACAAAGTTGAGAAAGGCGGCAGCGTTGTTGAGCTTGAAACTGATAAAGTCAATGTAGAAATCATTGCAGAAGATTCAGGTATTGTATCGAAGTTACTAGGCGAACCTGGGGATACAGTTGAAGTTGGCGCAACTATCGCAATTTTAGATGCTAATGGAGCACCAGTTGCAGTAAGTACACCTGCACCACCTGCTGAGCAAGCAAAACAAGAAACAGCTGAAGCACCGAAAGCTGCGGCTCCAAATGCTGAACAAACTACGAGTCTACAAGGCTTACCAAATACGAACCGTCCTATCGCATCACCAGCTGCTAGAAAAATGGCTCGTGAATTAGGAATCGACTTAAACGACGTACGTAGCACAGATCCACTTGGACGCGTGAGACCACATGATGTACAAGCTCATGCTGCAGCACCAAAAGAAGCACCAGCTGCTCCAAAGAGCCCAGCTCCTGCTCCAGTTGCAAAAACGGAATTCGAAAAACCAGTTGAGCGCGTGAAAATGTCCCGCCGCCGTCAAACAATTGCAAAACGTCTTGTAGAAGTTCAACAAACATCTGCAATGTTAACAACATTTAACGAAGTTGATATGAGTGCGATCATGGAATTACGTAAAGAGCGTAAAGACGCTTTCGAGAAAAAACATGATGTACGTCTTGGCTTCATGTCATTCTTCACAAAAGCAGTTGTTGCAGCATTAAAACAATTCCCATTATTAAATGCTGAAATTCAAGGTGACGAGCTTATCATCAAAAAATTCTATGATATCGGTATTGCAGTAGCAGCTCCAGATGGATTAGTTGTTCCAGTTGTACGCGATGCTAACCAATTAAACTTCGCTGAAATCGAAAGTGAAATTCGTAATTTAGGTATGAAAGCACGCGATAACAAACTTTCATTAAAAGAACTACAAGGTGGTACATTTACAATTACAAACGGTGGTGTATTCGGTTCTCTAATGTCAACACCAATCCTAAATAGCCCTCAAGTTGGTATTTTAGGAATGCATAAAATCCAAGTACGCCCAGTTGCAATTGATAACGAGCGTATGGAAAACCGCCCAATGATGTACATTGCTTTATCTTACGATCACCGTATTGTTGATGGTAAAGAAGCAGTTAGCTTCCTTGTTGCTGTTAAAGATATGCTTGAAGATCCAAAATCATTATTATTAGAAGGTTGATAGATTAATAATCTAATATATAAAGGCTGTAGAATACATCATTCTACAGCCTTTTTTTGCGTTCATACGGGACAAATTTCATGACATAAGATAATAATGTATGCCTAAACGTAAGGAGGATTAAAATGAATAACCTTCCAATTCATGCAAAACTTAAAGTAAATAAGGATACTTTCTTCCTGCCCGATTCAAACGGGGGTGTCTATTTTCGAAATAACGCCAGTTCATTTCGCATGGACGGTGATGGAATTTATGACTGGATTGAAAAATTAATGCCAATGTTTAACGGTAATCATTCTTTAGCAGAAATAACTGATGGTCTCCCTCTCCCCTATCAAAATCGTGTATTTGAAATTGGAGAGGTTTTATATGAAAATGGTTTCGTTCGCGATGCAAATCAAGATGCACCTCATGAATTAAACAGTACATTACTCGACAGATATGCTTCACAAATTGAATTTTTAGAAGCTGATTCTCATTCAGGTGCTTTAAAATTTGAAACGTACCGCGGAGCAAATGTCCTTGTACTTGGCTCCGGAGATATGCTTACTTCTTTAGTTTCTTCTTTATTAGAATCTGGTTTACCTACATTTCATTACCTCGTTACAGATCGAGATGAAACAAACTATGACAGAATACATGAGCTAATAGAACGTGCATATGAAGTTGATAACGGTGTACTCATTCAAGAAATCGATACTACAATTGACCGTCCCTTGCATGAAGTATTCGAACCTTTTGATTGGATTTTATATGTTTCTCAAAATGGAGACATTGACGGTTTAAAAACAGTTCACACTATTTGTAGAGAAACGAAAAAGAATTTTATACCAGCTATTTGTTTATCAACACTCGGTATAGCTGGACCTGTCGTAACGGAAAATCGTGATGAATGCTGGGAATCCGCATGGCATCGGCTACATGAAACGACTTTGCAAAATGAAAATTCATCAGATTCCTTCTCACCAATTACATCTGCAATGTTAGCAAATGTAATCGTTTTTGAATTGTTTAAACATGTCGCGGATGATTTATATTGTGAAAAAGAATTACAATTCTTTTTATTAAACTATGAAACACTTGAAGGAACGTGGCATCCTTTTATAAAACACCCTCTTGCAACTGATGAAAGTTTTACAATTGATACGATAGAAAATCTTTCTGAAAAACTTGAGCATCGGTCCAACCAACATACTTCAACTGATGTATTCCGCTTTTTCGACTCATTAACTTCTAAAGAAGCCGGTATATTCCATGTATGGGATGAACAAGATTCATATCAATTACCGTTATCACAATGCTATATTCAAGTAGCCAATCCATTATCAGATGGCCCAGCTCCCCTTCTGCCTCTTATGACTCGCAGTGGATTAACTCATAATGAAGCACGCCGAGAAGCTGGTTTAACAGGAATTGAAACATATGTAGCAGAAATCATTCACCGCCTTATTCCTGAACATAACGATATCGGTATTGGCGCTGGAGAAACGATGACAGAAGGATTTTACCGGGCACTACAACAACATTTAAATAATAAATTGTATGAACGGCAGTCACATATGCTAGAAGAACTTACAACGATTGATTTAACTGATATTCACGATAAACATTGTAGATTTTATTACGATGCCCTTGCTACAATTCATGAAACACCTAAAATCGCAATGAGTGAAGAGATTCTCAGTTTTCCAGTCGTTTGGGCTGGTATAAATGATAAATGGTACGGTGCATCTAATATTAATATGACGTTAGCGTTACGGAGCGCACTACAACTATCACTGCTCCACATTCAAAGTGAAGAGACTCCTTACAGAGCTAATATCTTGCCTGAATCATCTATTATTTTATATGACACGGATTCTTTTAGGGTGGAAATACAAGCGGAAGAAGAAATTCCAAGTGTGCAATCTTTACAGCTTGCCTTACAGCATTTAGAAGAACATAATTTTTATCCCTTCGTGTTTGATTTAGCAATCGAACCATTTTTGAAAGAAAACTTAGACGGTGTGTATGGGGTATTAATTGCAAAGGAGGACGGTCTATGACTCAAAATATATTGCTTATAGGGGATGGCCTTCTTGCAGACTATGTACATGATCAATTATGCAAACAATATTCCATCATTCGTCAGCATACCCTTACAGAAGAACTTCCTGAAAATATTTATCTCGCTCTCGTATTACATGATGGATCTCCTTCTACTATTCATCATGATGCTGAGCTAATTTTTCGCTCAAATCATATTCCGTGGCTTCGTGGTTTCACTTCATTTGGCGAAGGTATTATCGGTCCTTACATTCATCCTCTTACGCCCGGATGTTCCCATTGTTCTGATGGACGCCGTTTTATCGCTGGCTTTGATCAAAAAGAAATGTGGGAACTACAGCGGAAATATGCCTTTAAAGCCGAAAATGGAACGAGGCGTGATGTACGTGCCACCCAAAATGGCATGTTACAAATGTGCCATCTTATTTGCGCAGAAACAGAAAAAATATTAACTCATAACCATTCTTCTTTAGAAAATGAACTTATTTTACTAAACTTACAAACATTACAATGTACGCGGCATTCTTTTCTTCCAGATCCTCTCTGTCCTGTATGTAGTAGTTTACCTGATGATACTGCGGATGCGGCGGAAGTTTCTTTACAACCGAGTTTAAAAGTAAGCACCGAAACGTATCGCTGCCGTTCCATTCATGAATTAAACACATTTTTAACGAAAGACTATTTAGATTATCGGATCGGTATGTTGAACGGCAAAATGCAGCATTCTTTATTGCCATTCGCTGACGTCATTATAAACATGCCATTAATGTTTGGAAATGAAGGTGTTGCAGGCCGAACTCATTCATTTGCAGTGAGTGAAGCAACTGCTATTTTAGAAGGTTTAGAACGATATTGCGGTATGTCGCCTCGCGGGAAAAAGACAAATGTGCATGGTAGTTTTCATGATTTAGAGGAACATGCACTAAATCCCCTTACACTCGGTGTGCATACAAATGAACACTACAATCGTGATAATTTTCCATTTAAGCCGTTTGATCCTGATTATGAGCAAAACTGGGTATGGGGATATTCTTTATCACAAAACAGACCGCTTTTAGTTCCTGAATCAATTGCTTATTATAGCCTTGGTCATCGAGATGCTTTCGTGTATGAAACATCAAATGGATGTGCAATTGGCGGTAGTTTAGAAGAAGCGATTTTTCACGGCATTTTAGAAATTGTAGAGCGTGATGCCTTCTTACTCACTTGGTATGCCGAATTACCTCTTCCCCGCCTTGATCTTAGTTCAGCAAATGATACAGAATTACAATTAATGATCCAGCGGTTACGTACGATTACTGGATATGAATTACACGCTTTTAACGCGACGATGGAAAACGGCATCCCGAGCTTATGGGTAATTGCAAAGAATACACGTGAAAATGGAATGAACGTTGTTTGTGCGGGAGGCGCTCATTTAGATTCTATTCGAGCTTTAAAAAGTGCCATTCAAGAAATAGCAGGCATGTTACTTATAACAGACGATGAGCTCGAGCACAAAAGAGAATACTACGAAAAATGCTTACAAGATCCTTATTTCGTTAATAAAATGGAAGACCATAGTATGCTGTACGGATTGAAAGAAACGGAAGAACGTCTTCACTTCCTTTTACGAGAAGATGCACCGGTGCAAACGTTCCAAGAAATGAATGTATCACAATCATTTGATATGGATTTAACATCCGATCTCCACCAACTTTTAAATCGTTTGCATCAATCTAATCTTGAAATAATCGTTGTAGATCAAACCGCTCCCCTTATAGAAAAGAACGGACTACACTGTGTAAAAGTTATTATTCCAGGCATGTTACCGATGACTTTCGGACACCATCTTAGTCGGATTACAGGACTGGACCGGGTATATACCGTACCGATGACACTTGGATATACAGACGAACCTTTAACGAATGAAAGATTAAATCCACATCCACATCCGTTTCCATAGTAAAGGAGGGATTTCATGCAGCTAGATACTTTTTTACATCATCTCCATTTCTCTATCGATGAAATTATGCCGAATCATGAGGTGGACTGGAAAGACGCACCGCTTCCTTATAAATTATATCGAAATGTACCTACCATCCCGCTCTCCTTAGAAATCCCATTATCTTTACCGAACTCTTCTACTACACCTACTTTAGATGAAATTGGTCACTACCTTTGGTATTCATTTGGTGTAACACAATTATGTCAGCTAAATAGCGAGAGAAATGTATTACGAAGATCTATTCCTTCAGGCGGCGCTTTATATCCGAATGAATTGTATATCTATTTAAAGATCGACGATTATCCAGACGGCATTTACCATTATGACGCCGCGCATCACCGGCTTATTTTACTTCGCGAAGGAAATTTCGATTCTTATTTAGCAGACGCACTCGGTAATCGCTGTAACATACAGTCTTGTTTCGGTGCTGCATTTATATCTACTATGTTTTGGAAAAATTTCTTTAAATACAATAATTTTTCATATCGTCTTCAAGGATTAGATAGCGGGGTCCTTATTGGACAATTACTAGAAAGTGCAAAACAGTTTGGCTACACAAATGGCGTATATTTTCAATTTCTAGACCGGGCAATGAATCACTTAGTCGGATTGTCAGAAGGTGAAGAAAGTGTGTATGCCGTTATTCCTTTAAGTACAGAGCCAGAAACTAATTGGTTTCACAATGATTACCGTGAAAATAAAACAGTTACTTCTCATGAGTTGTTGCAACAAATTCCGCCGTTAGCACATGAACATTTCGTTCGCTCAAAACATGTAGGTGAATATCCGATGATAACAAAAATAAATGAAGCTTCTATGATCGAATCGACAGCACACTTCCAAACACTACATCATGAAGAGCACTATCAACATAATGCGTACGCTGTACAGCTACCAAAAGTAGAACGGTTATCGTATGATTTCCTACAACTTTGTAAAAAACGATATTCTCCTGATGCGGACTTTATTTTAACGAAATGGGATGCAGCCGAGCTCGCTACTTTACTACAAGAAGCGAGCCTCTCCTTCCCCTATTACAACGACCTTGACGGTAAGTATGCAAATGAAAATGCACGCGTCTTCTTATATGGATGTTTTTATAACGTGAAAAATATTGAAAACGGGGCTTACGCTTATAATAGTAAAACACATTCGATACAACCAATTCGGTATGGAGACCTTCGTTACCCTCTTCAATCTAGTATGACGATGGATAACGTTAACCTTTTTCAAGTACCACTTTGCTTACATGTAGTCGGAAAGAAAGATTACTATACACGTGCATTAGGCTATAGAGGATATCGTATTCACCAAATGGAAGCTGGTATACTCGTTCATAAACTCGTTTTTGCAGCGACCGCGATGGGGATGGGCGGGCATCCATTACTTAGTTTTGATACAAATTCATGTGATCAATTGTACGGTATTGATGCTGGGAATGAAACGTCTCTTATTCAAATTCCTGTTGGGGCGTATCGAGCGCGGAATTGGTTAAAAGGGGTTTTGCATAGTTAAAAGCACGCCGATGGACGGCGTGCTTTTTTACTAGATTAACTTAAAAATACTCTTAATTTGTCTAGCAAATAACCAATTTTTCGTACCGTAGTTATCATTTAAACTATCTAAATTGATAGATTGTCCGTTAGCAAACTTTAATTCTAGCATTGTATTTTTATCATTTGTTTTTAAGTTACTATGTGTAATAGCATCATACTTTAATTTTTCAATCTCAATACATTCGTCTTTTTCTTGTCCAATCACGACATGGTCTTGGAAGAAGAAAAAGACTTCTACTTTTTTACCGAAACAAAATACATTTTTCGTATAGATTAATGTCGCGTTATCAAGTCCGATGCATACTTCTTTCATCTCTTCAACAACGTTTCCAAAGTCTTCTTCATGTCTTGCGTTTGATTCAGCAATCCATTCTTCGATTGTTTTCATGTTAATTGCCATACTGCGCCCCCTGGTTCGTTCATTGCTTTATTTAAAAATAAATACTATATGAAAATATAAGCGATAAGTACTATGTTTTCAAGGGTAAACGGTATATTCGAAATAAAGTTAAATTTCAAAGTAATATACTAGGTGCATCGATTTCATTATATTTCAAACGTTTGAACGAGACATTCTTCATCATCAATTAACTGTGTTTTCTCATCAAATTCGATGTTTAGCTCCCCATATACTTTCTTCCAAAAAGAAACTGCTGGTATATTTTTCACAAGTTCGATAACGAAATACTGCCCTCGTTTCTCTTTTAGTACATTCGCAATAACTTGTTTACCGATTCCTTTCCCTTTGTACTGATTCAATATGAAAATGTCATTTATACCAAAGTCGTTTTCCTTCTTCAAAAAAGGACGTTCCAGTAGTAACAAAAATCCTACAATATCATTATCACTTTTAATAAAATACGGAGTGATTCCGTCATTTTCCCAAAACATGTGCAAATCTTCGTATTCGAAAAATCCATTTGCCTCAATCGTTATATTAGGAGTGAATGTAGAGAGGTCATGAAGATATAGTGCATACAAATTACGCAATATTTCTTTTTCTGATTCTTGAACTATTTGAAGTGTTACAAACATTTTTAAAGATCCCCTTCCCTATATGTAACTGTTTCTTCCTCTTTATTATTCGCTAAAAAAGTTTACCTACCTTTGCAAAAAAAATAGCACTTTAAAAAGTGCTATTCCGCTCTCCTTGCCGCTTGCTGAATTGGGTCCCACACGCTGTTATATGGTGGTGCGTAACTTAAGTCGACATCTTCTAAATCGTGAATGCTCATTTTATTGAAAAGTGCCATTGCGATCACATCAATCCGTTTATCTACGCCTTCTTCTCCAATTACTTGCCCGCCCAACAATTGTTTCGTATCAGAGCGATATAGTATTTTCAAGTAAAGTGGTTTTGCATTTGGATAATAGCCCGCCATATTTGTAGAATCTACTTTGACCGTTTTATACGGGATATGTAGCCCTTTTGCTTCTTTTTCATTTAAGCCTGTTCTTGCGAGCGTCAAATCCATAAATTTAATAATACCTGTGCCTAACGTACCTTTAAATGCTCTTCGTTTATCAAGCATATTCAGTCCAGCAAGTCGCCCTTGTTTATTAGCAGTCGTTCCGAGCGGGATATGATCATGAATTTCCTTTATAACGTGGTAATGTGTTGCGCAATCACCGGCTGCATATACGTCTTGCACATTCGTTTGCATATATGCATTTACTTCGATTGCCCCTTTATAATTTGTACGTATATTTGTTCCTTCAAGAAAATCAGTATTCGGCTTCACTCCAACCGATACTAAAACAAGATCTGCTTTATACGTACCTTTATCCGTTTCAATTTGTTCCACTCTTTCATTTCCTTTAAATGCTTTCACATTTTCATTCGTTAAAATTTCAATATTGTGTTTATCTGCTTCTTTATGTATATATTCAGCCATATCTGCATCATAAATCGTACCGATATGATCATTTCGCTCAATCATTCTTACTTTCTTACCAAGTTCGACGAATGTTTCTGCCATCTCCAGTCCAATCGCACCACCGCCAATAATGGTTACATCTTCAACTTTATTCGTTTCTAGCGTTTTTAATATACGCTCAGCATCTGGAATTGTTTTTAAAAGATGAACACCTTGCAAATCTCGACCTTCCCACTCTGGCATAACAGGACGTACGCCAGTTGCAATTAATAAACGATCGTACGGAAATTCAAAAATATCTTTCGTCTTCGTATGCTCTGCGTACACCACTTTCTTTTCCGTATCTACTTTCGTTACTTCATGTCGTACTTTCGCATCAATTCCATATTTATCACGAAACGTCTTCACATTACGCGCAATTAATTTTTCCGTTGAAGCGATAGCACCACTAATGACATATGGTAACCCACACTGCGCGTACGAATAAATTTTACCTTTTTCTAACGTTACAACAGTTGCATTTTCATCGTTTCTAACAATTTGCATAGCTGCACTCATACCAGCTGCATCTCCGCCAATAATGACATAGTTCACTTTACCACTCCTTCTTTTTTACATACTCTTTACGTTTTCCATATTTTATAGAAATAACACCTATTTCCATTGTAAAGAAAGAGAATTCCATCTTCAAATTTGGTGCACAAACCTATGCTTTAATAGGTAGCCGTCGTGTCTTATAAACAACATGTTTAATATGCTATAACAGTTACTATTGAAAGTAGGTGAAATATATGTGCGCCGGCCTTCTCGCCCAGCTTCCAGATGAACCGCAAGAACCAAAAGAACCGAAACCCGCCCTCTTACTTGACCAAGAATTTTCCATTAATGCGACAATATACAGCGCTCGTGCCTGGTTATCTAACGATGATACGTTTGCGCAAGATATTTGGAAAGCTACCCAATTCGCTTCAGCATCACATGCTGGCAAGTCTATCTTTCCAGTCGGTTCCGTTAAAATTCTGAACTTCTCTGACGATACAATAACCGTTACTGCTTCACCAGAATCAGATCATGCGCTCAAAATAGTCGTACCCCCCCATTCCGAGGCAGCCCTAACATCTGGTCCTTTATCACATATACAAGCTAGTACATCAGGAGGATCAAGTAAAGTCACATTTCTCTTTCACATCTTTTTCTCAAGGGATCCTGGTTCAGATAAATAACCATAAAAAAGGTACAGTTATGCACTGTACCTTTTTCACATGTTTATTCTCTTGATTTGATGAGTTCAACATTATAAGTTTCAATATCTGTTAGCTTTCCTGTAAAATATGGATTTTCTCTATACCAAGATTGTTTTGAAAAATACGTTTGCATATCTTTCGTCTGAAAAATATGTCCATGCCTTGCATATATTTCATTTCTAGCAATTTTCAACTGTTCTTTCGATAAATATGCTAAATCTGTACTCGTTAATTTTCGAATATCACTATCTGGGAAAATGAAACCATTATATACATACGGAGTGGTAGATGGCGGAGTAACATTATAAACAACTGTTTTTTCTGTACTTTTCTTTTGAAATGGAAGATTATAAGACGGAAGTGCCGTTACCGTTTCTACCTTCGTCGTTTCCCTTCCATTTTCTCCATTTCGTTCTAAATAAATCGTCGTACTTCCATCAGTCGCTATAGGCCCCCATGTAATTTCTTCTCCTGCCAGTGCTGTAACTGGTTTTTGATTTACGTACAATGTTGCACCAGGCGCGTTCGTTTGAACTGTAATATATTGACCTTGCAACGTTAAATCTATCGTTACGTTATTTTGGCTTTGTTTCATAAGTACAACCTTTTCCTCACGCGATAGTTTTACATAATCATTTTTATATTCTGATTGAAACACTTGATTGCCCGGAAGAAACGGCCCATATTGCTTCTCAAACTTTTTGTCATCTGTCTTATCAATTTCTTTTCCGTTCATTTTTAACGATACGCCTTTTTCATTTGTAAGCAAAGTGGTATAGTACGTCTTCACTTTCAATTTATACCGATCAAATATAAAGAAATACTTTCCGTCTTTCGTTAACGAAAAATCAGCTCTTTCTATTCCGTCCCGTTGTTTTTCACCTTGTCTCAAATATTCTTTTAATTCATTCACATACGATGGATTTTCTTTTATATATGAAAATAGAGGCGTTAAACTCTCTTTTGTTATCATAACCGATTGATCATCTGCCGTAATGATCTCAGCTAATTTCTCTCCGTCCCTCTCTTGTAAAATCGTAATCATCCGATCTACTTGTGCCACCTGCGTATAATACGATGATCCGTACAAATATAATCCAATAATCGCTATAACAAATAGTGCTAACAGTGTAATGCCAACCTTTGCACCACCGCTCATGTTCTTCTTTACTACAGGACTTCCCCTCTTCGTCCCGCAGTTTTGACAAAATTGCACACCATCTTCAAATTGAATTCCGCACTTTGTACATACATTCATCCAGTCAACCACCTTTTCATTAGAAGCCAGTTATTCCCTGTGTTAAGGCTTGAATTATCGTGCTAATGTAAGACCAAAGTACAATGAATGTTGCAATTCCAATTAAAACATTTGCAATAATAAGTGTGTACACGAGATCTAATCCGCCATTGTCTAGCTTTAATATGGCTACAGTTATACTAATCCCTATATAAGTTGCAGCTACCGATAATAATATCGGTAAGAAAAAGATTAATAAGAAACTAAAAAGAAAAGAAAGGACTAATATAGCAATAGCCGGCGTCGCTAGCGTTCCCCATATACCGAATACTTCAAGAAACGAAAAAGATGATTTCATCATCTTACCACTTACAAAAATAATAAATCCGACAAATAAAGTTAAAATTAATAAAAAGAAAAAGACCGTTATAGATTCTACAAAAAATGTGGGAGTAGATATATCTGGTGCAAATGTTCTCGTAACTGCTGATGCTGCACTCATCATTCTATAAAAAATACATGCTCCTAAAAAACAAATAAGAACAAGACTTACAATTCCATTTCTTACTTCAATCGTGCCGCTTTTCATAATCGCTGTCGGTGCTTGTAATGCATGTTTAAAAAATTGAAAATAGCCGCTCGCAAACCGCTTCGCTTGCTCTACCGTTTCATTTGGCCGAGTTTCCTTTACTTGTGCCGCGCGTGCTTGTTCCGGCCCTTCTTCTTGAACACTACTTGCCACTACTTCTTCCGTTAACGAATGTCCACAATTCCTGCAAAACTTTGCCTCTGCTGCATTTTCTGTATGACATGACGGACATTTCATTCTCTCATCCCTCCTTAAGCATATACCATATAGGGTGTTACAAATTCAATATATGACTTTGTACATAAAACATGACTACAAGAAAAAGATTCTGAAATCCTTCTTTCAAAAGAAATTATATATGCTAGCAATCTTGAAAAATAATGCTATTATGAAACAGAACAAATAACATTTTTAACAGATTGGATGAAAGACAATGGAATTGGTAAACTCAATTTTTCAAATACTCCTTACAAGCGTAATCCAATTATTTTCCTTAATTGGCGTTATCATTGTAATTGGATTTCTATTAGGCTATTTAGAATCTCTCACACGCATGTATTGGTCGAGGGCTTTCGGAAGAAAAGGCTTCCTTTTGACTGCATGGATTGGTGTTCCTATTCACGAACTTGGACATGCCATTATGTGTGTACTATTTCGTCATAAAATTGTAGCAACACAGTTTTTCCCAACAGATACAAGTCAAGGTGCTTTAGGCTACGTACAACATCAATACAATCAAAAAAGTGTATATCAACGAATTGGGAACTTCTTCATTGGAATCGGTCCTATTATTTCCGGTATTACTGCGTTAATCCTTTTAATGCGCTATTTCGTACCAAATTCATATTTCTTATTTAATACAACTCTCGAAAAAACAATCGCTTCTACTTCTATTAATGTAGAAATGGTTCAAAACATGCTCTTATCGACGTTTGTATTATTAAAAAGCTTATTTACAATAAGTAATTTATTAAATCCTTCTTTTTGGTTATTTTTATTTATCGCCATTTGTATTTCTGCACATATCGCTTTAAGTAAACCAGATATTAAAGGATCAATAGACGGTGTTATCGTCATGTTTATCGTGTTATTTTTATTCAACATAATAGCAGGACTATTTCAGTACGACAGTAACCATTTAATTGGCAAAATGATGAAGTATAATATGTATCTCATTGCGTTTTCTAGTGTGGCACTACTATTTTCTTGTATTTCTACACTTGTTAGTTTTGGATTTTATAAAATAAGAGGAGGGCGTTCGTTTTGAACGCTCTCTTCTATTTTCAGATGACTATTTATCCGATTTAATAAGTTATTGAATTGGAATAGATGGCCCAATTACTTCGTTTTCTTTCCCCGAATACGGTACAAGTAAATATTTTCCTACCGATACATTAATTCCATCGAATCTACTAAAAGAAATGTCTCCTTCTTTATTCGATGCAAATGCCTCTTTACATATATATGTTTTTCCAGATTCTGATTCAATTTTAAAATAAATATCTTCATTTGTACTTTGTGTTACATCATAATAAATTGTTGTAGAAATCGGCGTTGAAACTACTTTTTTAACATTTACTTTATTGCCATCGGATAAAACAATTGTTTCATTTAAATCAAACGTCTGCTTCTCTTTCATCAACTGAGCTTGCGATACTTCAATATTAAATATCCATGGTTGCTCAATTACAGTATCCCTGTTGAATGTATCATAAGTAATTTCGATTTGAAGTTCGTCAGTTTTTGGCATTTCACTTAACTCGACACCACCGTAGATTGTATACATAGAATGATTTACTTCAATTGATTGTGCATCCTTTGTACTAGAAAAGTCACGGCCATTTATTCGTACCTGTGGGATTAAATATGTTTGATAATCAAATTCCACACCCTTCGCTGGCTCAAATGTTGAACTGATGAGTAGTTTATTATCATCAACTAGTACCTCGTTTAAAGTCAGTTTACCGTATTTATTTTCAGCAGTTTTTCCAATAGCTGTTTTATAGGGAGAATAGTCACGCGGTTGCTGTTCATCAAGATATTTTTCAATCAATCCAGCAATAAATGGAGTATTTGCTAAAGAAGATTGTCCAAGTGGGACTGTAATACTGACGATTAACATGCAAGCTGCTGCAACTCCGAACCATTTTTTTGACTGTTTGTTTTTCCGGAGCTTATTTTTCACACGTTTTCCCCACTTCTTTTCCTCTACTTTGGTTAAGGGAATCTCTTCAAACTCTGTGATGTCCAGCTGAATATCATTTAACTCTTTATAAATAGACATGCCCTCACACTCCATTTTTAAAAATAAAAATCTGTTTGAGCTTTTTTCTTCCACGTGACAGTTTGTTATGAATCCATGACTCTTTCACATTAAGGTGAGATGCAATTTCACGAGACGGTACACCTTCTAGATAATACTTTTCAAAAATGTTCCGCTCCGTTGCTGACAGTTCACTGAGCAATTCTTGTACGTCTAAGAAATCGTTTTGTCTTCTTTGTTCTTGATACAGACGATCATTAATCTCCGTACAGACAGTTTGTTGCCGATTTCTCGTATTTTTCCGCTGATAATCAATTGCTCGATATTTAGCAATGGCTGCTATCCATTGTTTAAACGTATTTTTACTTGGATCGAATGAGTCGATATGAAACCAGATAGCTAGTAATACATCATCTAAACATTCTTCATAATCTTGTTGATTACTCTGTACATATCTTTTAATGATAGCGCTGAGTAAACTGCCGTATGTTTGAATAATAAACGTAATGCTTTTCTCATTACGTTTTTTTATTTGTTGCACAACATTTTCTTCCGTTATCTTCAAAGCTAGACCTCCTTGTACTGCTAATTGATACCTACTTTCTAATACGAATAAAAATCAATAACTCTATCACGATTTTTAATATTGCATACATAATCTTACCACTATATACCATTCATGTTGTTTACAATGAGAAGAGCTAGTTCATTACGAACTAGCTCTTCTCATCACTTATTGTTCTTATAATCACAATGCTCAACCGGAACACGAGCATGTCCTTCTTCATCGGTACACCATGACTGTGATTGGAAGGCAAGAAAAATACCGATCCATTCTTCTTCCTTTTCAAAGTGAATAAGTATTCCCCCGTCTTGCCATATACCATTATCACCTTTCCATTTCTCTACATTCCCTTGATTCATATGAATATCGTGTATACCGTTTCCTGGCTCGAAATGAAAGTAAGAATCAGGTGTATTTTCTTCTGGTCCCCATCTTTCACCGAACGCATAAATAATTGCTTTTTCTTCTACCGCTCGTTTTATATAACGCTCTATTTTTTCATTTAAATCATTATCTGCTCCTGCTTTTTCGGGAGGCAAAGGAATCATTTGATTTGAGTCAAATAGATTTCCTCTTACATAATCTAAAGCTACTTTCGGTTCATTGTTTTTTATTTCTGTAAAACCGAATGGTAATGTCGGTAAAATATGAATCGCCTCTGACTTAATATTGTTACTCGCAAAATATAAAACTTCTGACGGATAACTTTGCGATTTTACGTTAATTGCAATACGATAATCTACTCCTGTCTCTCCCTGTAAATGAACTTGATAATGAGGTGTTTTCCCTTTTCCAATCTTTGATTGTATAACTGTACCTTTTAACACACCGTAGTTTTTTAGGGGCATACATTTCATCTCCTATTCATTTAGTAGAAGCTTTACATATTTAAAACATTATCCAATCATAAAAAAAATCCTCCTATGTTAGCAGGATTTTTAATTTCTCAACATATACCAAACAATAACCTCTACCACTACAAGTAAAACCGCACCAAAGATCATTAACGTCGTCTTCTTTAATAGTTCATTTTCACGATACGGGATATTACATAAGTACGCACCTAGTGTAATCCGTGACGGGCAAGCGATTGTCGCCACTGATGATGCGGTGTTTTGCAGTGTTGTGACGTATTGCCACGGGAGTGCTACGTTTTGTGCGGTTTGCATTTGTAGTTTTATAAACATTGCATTTGATCCTGCGTTACTACCTGTTAAAAATCCACCAATAGCGCCAATAAACGGAGCTACGAAAACGAAAAAGGTTCCAAATGTTTCACCAGCTGTCTTTGCAAGTAATGAATGCATGCCAGATGCACCCATTAGTTCTGAAATGGCGATAAACATTGTCGTCGTAATAGCAAATGGAATCCATTGTTTGATCGTTTGTGAGAATGATTGTTTAATAATATTAGACGGGATGCGGAAGAAAATAATAGTAAATAAGCAAGTCATACCGAGCCAAAATCCTGGTGAATATAGTAACTCTAGTTTGTAAGAGTATGATTTCAAATCAAGAACCGCATATGATCTGAACAAATCATGTAATGCTGGAACGAGGCGAGAAAGTAAAATACAAACTGTTAGAAATATATAAGGGCTAATAATTTTTATAATGGATACTTCTCTCTCCGTTGCAGCCGCATGTTCTGTTATAAGATTTTGCCCACTTTTTCCTTTTAATTTAATGATAAGAAAGCCAAATGTAATCGTAACGATAGAACTTAATATCCCGGCTAGTTCAACACTTACGTACGCATTAGAAAGATAGATTCCGAGAGAAAATAATAGAAAGAACCCTACTCCTTCTTTCCACTTTTCTATAACCGCTTGCCAGCCGCCAACAACGTGTAAAGAAAGAATAACGAAGTAAGCAAACATCGGAATACTTAATAGCGCTGTATTTGTACCAAGTGTTGTAAGAGGCATATTTATTAGCTGCGAACCGATAATCGTACCCGTTGCCATTGCGCCCCATGAACTAGCTAGTAAGCCGATGAATGAGAGCAGTACAGCTTGAAATGGTTTATAGCCTAGCGAAAGAAAAATAGGTGCTGCAACCATGAATCCAATACCAAATCCACTTACTGATTCAATAAGCGGACAAATGCCAAAACACATAAGCAGCATTTGTAATAAGCGATCATGTGTGATTTCTTCTAAAAAACGTGCTACTTGATCGATGTATCCCATTTTGTTCATGAGGTGAAATAAAAAAATACCGAAAAATAAAACGTACCCGACAATAAAACAAATTAACCATCCTTTAATCGTTGCGTGCACAGTTTCACTTATCCCTAATTGAAACGTTGACGAGAGTAAAACGATTCCAACACATACAGCATAAGAAATTAACGAAGACCTTAATGACGTTTGTTTAAATAAAAATAAACAAATGAAAATCATCATAATTGGGATAAGTGCCAACAATATGGCCATGTTATCATCTCATTTCGTTTAAAATACAATTTTTAACTATTATATAACAGATGTTGTGATTTTCAATTGTTTTTAAAACAGATTTAAAAAAGGAGCCAAACAGCCCCTTTTCATTCACTCCCATTTTCTATTATCCTGAAAAACTGTCTGCTGTCCGATTATTTTTTTCAACACAACAAACACAATGTAAGTACATATTGCTTGCAATACAATATTCCAAAATTTCATTAATGTAAATGAATGAATCCGTAGAAATAATTCGTTTAATAATACAATCGAAACGATACTAAATAATTCTATACTAATTGAAAATAGACATATTTCTAAAATAGACTGTACTTGAATGCGATTTAAGTTGGAAAAGATAAATACATATCCTAAAAATAGAGCCATCAACTCTATTTTCGTCATGCTAATGAGCCAAGCGTATAGTGGTACAGTTAAAAGAAGATATAGTAATTTCCGTCTTAGCATGTCTTCTCACCCTCTAAATTATATGTATTTTCTGTATATTTTAACATTTATTACGCAAAACAAAAAGAAGAGACTACGCCTCTTCTTTTTGTTTTGTTGCCTGTATTAATTCACATATTTCTTCTCGTTTTTCATTTTCTAACAGCTCAATCACTTTACTTCCAACGACAACACCGTCACATATTGTAACCATTTCTTCTATATGTTCTTTTGTTGAAATGCCGAATCCAGCGACTACTGGTAAGTTGACGTGTGATTTTACTTTTTCTAAGTAACTATGAATCTCCTCTTTAAAGTTTTGACGTACTCCCGTTACGCCCGCTACTGTAACAGCATAAACGAATCCTTCTGATTCACTCGTAATTTTTTCGATTCGCTCAATTGGGCTCGTTACGGTAACGAGTGGAATTAGCGCAATGTTTGCCTCTCGAAGTAACGGCGCAATAATATTTTGTTCTTCATATGGTAAGTCTGGAATGATGATGCCGTCTACACCTGCTTCTATGCAGTTTTCGATGAATCGTTCTTTTCCAAATGCGAGTACTGGATTTAAATATGTCATGAGTACAAACGGAATTTGCACTTCTTCCCTTACCTCTATTAATGCTTGAAAAATTCCTTTTACTGTTATACCGCTATCTAGCGCTCGCTTCCCTGCTCTTTGAATCGTTGGGCCATCTGCAACTGGATCTGAAAACGGGATACCAATTTCAACGATGCTTGCTCCTGCTTCGTCTAGAAAACGAATTCTTTCTTTTAATTTCTCAAGTCCACCATCTCCGCCCATTACGTACGGAATAAATGCTTTCTTACCATTTTCAAACGCTGCTTTAATTTTTTCTACTCCCATTTTTCACACCTCTTCCATATAACGTTTTATACTCTCTACATCTTTATCACCGCGGCCTGATAAGCAAATGACAAGTCCTTCGTCTTTCTTCATTTGCGGCGCTAATTTTAATGCATATGCGACAGCATGTGAGCTTTCTAAAGCCGGAATAATTCCTTCTTTTTTCGTTAATAATTGAAATGCTTCTAACGCTTCATCATCAGTAATTGAATGATAAGAAACGCGGCCAATATCTTTTAGCAAGCTATGTTCTGGACCAACACCTGGATAATCGAGTCCTGCTGAAATAGAGTGCGCTTCTTGAATTTGCCCTTCTTCGTTTTGCAGAAGATACATCATTGATCCGTGTAAAACACCGACGCTTCCTTTCGTTAAAGTTGCTGCATGCTTTTCTGTATGAACGCCTTTCCCTGCTGCTTCTACGCCGTAAAGAGCGACCTCTTCATCGTGTACGAACGGATAAAACATGCCCATCGCATTACTACCACCGCCAATACAAGCAACGACTGCTTCTGGTAACTTTCCTTCTAACGCCTCATATTGTTTTTTCGTTTCATTTCCAATTACACTTTGGAAATCACGGACAATTTGCGGGAATGGATGTGGCCCGAGAACGGATCCCATAATGTAGTGTGTATCGTGCACGTGTGAAACCCAGTAGCGAAGCGCCTCGTTCACTGCATCTTTTAATGTGCCGCTACCTGCCGCTACACTTTCTACTTTCGCTCCGAGTAATTCCATTCGGAACACATTTAATTTTTGACGTCTCACATCTTCCTCTCCCATAAAGATGACGCATTCTAATCCGAGTAGGGCACATACAGTAGCAGTTGCCACTCCGTGTTGTCCTGCTCCTGTTTCAGCGACAACTTTTTTCTTGCCCATTCGTACTGCAAGTAGTGCCTGACCGATTGTATTGTTAATTTTATGAGCTCCTGTATGGTTCAAATCTTCACGTTTTAAATAAATCTTTGCACCACCGCAATACTTCGTCATATTTTCAGCGAAATAAAGCGGTGTTTCCCTTCCAACGTACGTTTTTAAATAATGATTTAATTCCTTTTGAAACGCTTCATCTTGCATCGCTTCTTTATATGCTTCTTCTAGTTCTAATACAGATTGCATTAACGTTTCTGGAACGTATCGTCCTCCGTATATACCGTAGTGACCTTTTTCATCTGGATATGCGTAGTTCATTTGGAACACTCCTTCGATTTTATAATAAATTGTTTTATTTTCTTTAGATCTTTCTTTCCTTCTGTCTCTACTCCGCTACTTACATCGACCATATATGGCCGAACAGTTCGAATTGCTTCTTCTATGTTAAGGATGTTTAATCCACCAGCTAATATCGTTTTCTTTCGCAACTCTTTTGGCATATGCTCAAGTAATTCCCATGAAAATGTCTTTCCATTTCCTCCATGAAACTTTTCTTTCGGGCTATCAAACAATATATAATCCGTTTCATATGCTTGAGCGCTTTTCATATCACTCTCTGAAGTTACTCCTAGCGATTTTATAGACGGAATATTCAATCTTCTAATTTGATGATTCTCTTCATCCCCATGTAGTTGCACATGCGTTAACCCGCACTCATCTGCAATCTTCTGAATCACTTCAACTGATTCATTTACGAAAACCCCGATTTTTAATACGTGTGCTGGAAGCTCCCCAATAATTTCTTTCGCTAGCCCCAGAGTAATTTTCCGCTTACTTTCTGCAAAAACAAATCCGATTGCATCTGCTCCGTATTCGCAAGCACATTTTGCTGTTTCAACATCAGTAATACCACAAATTTTCACTTTCATATATTCACCTTACAATCTTCAAAAAAGCTACTAATAGAAGATGATGTCATAAGTGCCTCTCCAACTAATACACCTTTTGCTCCAGCTCTTTTAACGCGGGTAATATCTTCTTTTGAATGAATGCCACTTTCACTAATCCAAAGTAATTTCTCCTCATTCAATCGTTTTCCTAACTTTTCAGTTTGGCTTAAATCTACTTCGAACGTTTTTAAATTACGATTATTAATGCCAATAACATGTGGATTTAGTTGGATCGCAGTTTCTAATTCCTGTTCATCATGAACTTCAACAATCGCTTCCAATCCTTTTTCTAACACGTAGCTATACAACTCTTTTAACTTTTCTTTCGTTAACGCTGCTACGATTAGTAAAATAATATCTGCTCCCGTTTCATACGCTCTATCGATTTGAATCTTATCGATTATGAAATCTTTACATAAAAGCGGAATGTTACTTTCTTCTCTTGCTGTTTGTAAATCGTGAAACGATCCTTTAAAAAATTGACCATCTGTTAAAACAGATACTGCTCCTGCCCCGCAGTCTTCATATGTTCCCACTTGTTTTCGTACGTCAACGTGTAAATTGATATCTCCTTTTGATGGTGATGCTCGCTTTACTTCTGCAATGACAGTAAACTGCTGTAACGCTTCTACAAGTGAATGTGTCTTTCTTTTTGTTTTGACTGGTGTATACGTTTCATATAACTCCGCAACTTCCTTTTTCTTCTGTTCTACAATTTTATCTAAAATCGTCCCCACTTTAGTTCACCCTTTCTAATTTTTCGTTGCTTGCTGCAATTAATAAGTTTAATTTGGTTAATGCTTTTCCAGAGTCAATGCTATGTGTTGCTAGTTTAATTCCTTCTTCAATCGTTTCTGTTTTTCCATTTGCAAAAAGGGCTAGACCTGCATTTAATAACACTGTATCGCGGTAAACACTCTTTTCTCCACTCAATACGCCGACTGTAATCTTTGCATTTTCTTGTGAATTCCCCCCTCTAATTTCTTCATTTTTCACTCTTGAAAAACCATAATTTTCTGGATCAATATTCATTTCTACTATTTCATTATCTTTTAAAAGGACTACTTGATTTTCCCCTTGTAATGACGCTTCATCTAAAAAACCACTTCCATTTACGACAAGCGCTTGTTTCCGGCCTAACTTTTGTAATACTTGTGCAACTGGTAATAACATATCTCGTTTATAAATACCGACAAATTGTGTTTCTAAATTCACTGGATTTGTTAAAGGACCAATTAAATTAAAGATTGTCGGCACGTTTAACTCTTTTCTTATTTTCATAATGCGCCTTAGTGCTGGATGCATTGCTGGTGCAAATAAGAAGGCAATGCCCACATGCTCTAGTAAATAATCAATCTCGTTTGGCGTACTACTAATATTTACACCTAGTTCTTCTAATAAGTCTGCACTTCCTGTTTTACTAGAAACGGCACGATTACCATGTTTTGCAACCTTTACACCTGCTCCTGCCAGTACGAATGCTGATGTTGTGCTAATATTAAACGTTTGAGCACCGTCACCACCCGTCCCGCAATTGTCCATTGCTCCTTGTATATGGTTCGAAAACGGCAATGCCTTTTCGCGAAGAGCTCGAACGAGACCGTATATTTCTTCTGCAGTTTCACCTTTCGCTTTCAGTAAGACTAAGAAAGCTGCAATTTCACTTTCTAATATGTTTTCACTTAATAAAAGTAGTCCTGCTTTATACATTTCCTCTTCTGTTAAATGTTGACCCTCCACTAATTTACGAAGATAGTTATTCATACTCTTTCCTCCTCTTTTACTTCTGTTAAAAAGGCACGTATTAACTTTCCGCCTTCTTCTGTTGCGATTGATTCCGGATGAAACTGTAATCCGAAGAGCGGATAATAATTGTGACGGACTGCCATTATTTCTCCGTCGTCCATCGCTGTCGCTAATATGTCAAAACAATCTGGCAAGCTCGTTTGCTCTGCAACAAGGGAATGATAGCGCATCGCCGTCAGCGGCTGTGTAACGTATGAAAAGATTGACGTTCCGTTATGTTTCACACGCGATGTTTTTCCGTGTTTAATACGTTCTGCTCTAACAATGTCTCCTCCAAATGCGGCTATGATCGCTTGGTGGCCAAGACAAATCCCTAATATGGGAACGTTCTTATAAAAATGACGAATCACTTCGATACAAATACCAGCATCCTCTGGTTTTCCTGGTCCTGGTGAAAGCACAATTCCTGTTGGATTCATCTCTTCTAGCTGTTCTATCGTTATTTGATCATTTCTTACGACTACAATATCTTCTTCGTATTCACCTAACAGTTGATACAAGTTATAAGTAAATGAATCATAATTATCAATTAGTACAATCATTTCATTACCTCCAATAGCGCTCTCGCTTTATTTAATGTTTCTTCATATTCAGCTACTGGATCTGAATCGTAAACGACTCCTGCTCCGGCCTGAACGTATGCTTTTTCATCCTTTACGACCATCGTTCGAATGGCAAGTGCCATATCAAGATTCCCTGAAAAACTAACGTATCCAACTGCTCCGGCGTATACGTTTCTTTTTTCATTCTCTAGCTCATTTATAATTTCCATCGCTCTAATTTTCGGAGCCCCAGAAACTGTCCCTGCTGGTAAGCAATACGCTAACGCATCAAATCCGCTCGTTTGTTTTCGCAATGTTCCGTAAACTTCAGATACAATGTGCATAACGTGAGAATATTTTTCTACTTTCATATATTTATCTATCGTCACGGATCCAATTTCACTCACTCTGCCAATATCATTTCGCCCAAGATCTACAAGCATCATATGCTCCGCTCGTTCTTTCTCATCTTCCAACAGTTCTTTTTCGATTTCCTCATCTTCCCTCTTCGTTTTCCCCCTCGGCCTCGTACCAGCAATTGGATTCGTCATCACTTTATTCTCCCTTACTGATAGCAAACTTTCCGGTGAAGAACCGAGTACAACATAATCTTGAAAATCGATATAGAACATATATGGTGATGGATTTGCAATTCGAAGTTTTCGGTATAACGCGAATGGATCACCAATACATTCACTTTGCAAACGCTGTGACAGTACGACTTGGAATATGTCCCCAGCTCTTATATGTTCTTTCGCCATTTCTACCATCTCACAAAACTCTTTTTCCGTTATAGAAGAAGTGAATGATAATGTGGATTGTATTGCATTTACTTCAGCTTCTTCTCCTTGTAGCACTTCCTCTTTGTATACTCGTAGCCTTTCGTATACTTCCTCATAATCTGCTGAATCATCTTCCCTGCATACATATACAAACGACAACTTTTGGCGTAAATGATCGTAAACGATAAACTCACGATATAGTAAAAGGTGTACTTCCGGAATATTTAATGGGTCGTGTAAATCCGCTCCAATGTTTTCATACTGCCGAATGACATCATATCCAATATAACCAACTGCTCCTCCGCAAAATGGAAATGGGCTATCTACTTGTGATGATGCGATTACTTCTTCTAACACTTGTAGTACGTTACCTTTTAACTTTTCTGTTTGCCCATATATCATTCTTTCTACTTCCGTACCAACGCTTGTCACCTCTCCATAAGGATTACATCCTAAGTAAGAATAACGCCCTTTATCTTGATGAAGCTGTGAACTTTCTAATAAAAATTTCTTCTTCCCTTTCATACGTCTATATAAAGAAATTGGCGTAATGCTATCTCCTTCTTCTTCAGTGATTACTAAAAATGTCTTTCTCTCTCTTTTTTGTTTTATAAATTCTTCTTTCGTCATCATGTCCTTCACCTCACTCTGAAAAATAAAAAAGTCCCCTACATATCGAAAATATGTAGAGGACGATAAATATACCGCGGTACCACCTCGTGTTGGATGCAAAAGCATCCCGCTTTGTTCAGGTACAAAATTTATACCTTATCCTTGTAACGGCGGAACCCGGGTTGCCTACTGAAAATAATTGTTCAGCATACCTCTCGTAAGCCCATTCCGTATATGGCACCGTACCGGGCTCCCACCTATTCCCGGCTCTCTGTAACGTCTCCAATATACGTACTCTTCTTACTTAAACGATTTCATTTATTTAATTTTTTATACACAAAAAGGGAGTACTCATCCTATAGAAAGGACGGGTACTCCCGTGGTGCCACCTTAATTCGTTACAAATGTAACGCACTTTACCGTATCAAAAACAATACGTGTCTCTTGTATCGATGAGATCATGTCGCCAAAGCCTACTTCTTTCGTTTCGGTTTGGAAGCTCCGAAGCCCATTCCACATCAATTCCATACTGATTCGCACCAACCATCAGCTCTCTGACATGTTCATCATGTGTACTCTTCTTCATCAACGCTTGCATTTTTTTAAGTTGCACTCATTATAGACCTGACTTTTTTCACAAGTCAATACTTTTTTAAAAAAATTATTTTTCTTTCCTTTCAATATTATATTGACAAAACAACCTCTTTTTATGTAAATATAATAAATACTCTATTAAAAATAAGGTTTTTTGTATGAATATTATATATTAAAAAAGTAAAATCACATCAAAAAACGCTTACATTTCTGAAAATTCATATTTCTATATGGATTTTTCAGAATAATCATGATAGATTATAAAGTGAAACTTTAATAAGTGGGGGTTTTGTTCATCCCCCACTTATTATTAGTTGAACTAATCGGGCATTTACGGGCAGTTGATCTCCCACCTAACTTCCTTGCCCATCCAATTTTAAGGTGGGAGTTTTACTGCCCGTTCATGCGGGATAAATATGCATAACGCATCAAAAGACATGACAAAAGAAAGGGGAACTACATGAGTACGCAGATGTTAATTTTAACTTCTATCTCTATTTACATGCTCGGGATGCTAATTATCGGCTATTTCGCTTATAAGCAAACATCCAACTTAACAGATTATATGCTTGGCGGGCGTACACTAGGCCCCGCAGTAACAGCATTAAGTGCTGGAGCAGCTGATATGAGTGGTTGGCTTTTAATGGGCTTACCCGGTGCAATGTTTAGCGTTGGATTAAGTAGTAGCTGGATTGCGATTGGCCTAACATTAGGCGCATATGCAAACTGGCTTTATGTCGCTCCTCGCTTACGTACCTACTCTGAAATTGCAAATAACTCTATTACTATCCCAGAATTTTTGGAACACCGTTTCCACGACAAATCCCATATGCTACGTTTAGTATCTGGACTTGTTATTATGATATTTTTCACGTTTTATGTAGCTTCAGGATTTGTCTCTGGTGCTGTATTATTCGAAAATTCATTTGGACTCAATTACCATGTTGGTCTTCTTATCGTTGGTGGAGTTGTCGTAGCTTACACATTATTTGGTGGATTTTTAGCTGTAAGTTGGACAGACTTCGTGCAAGGAATCATTATGGTAGTCGCTCTTATTCTTGTTCCAGTCGTAACAATTATGCACGTAAATGGACTTGGTCCAGCATTTGAAACAATTAAATCTATCGATCCGGCATTATTAGATATTTTTAAAGGTACTTCTGTATTAGGAATTATTTCATTATTCGCATGGGGCCTTGGTTATGTTGGACAACCACATATTATTGTACGCTTTATGGCGATTTCTTCTGTAAAAGAAATTAAAAGTGCACGACGTATTGGTATGAGCTGGATGATTTTCTCTGTTGCTGGAGCTATGTTTACTGGCCTTATCGGTATTGCATACTATTCAAAAGCAGGTTTAAAACTTTCTGATCCAGAAACGATTTTCGTTGAACTTGGCACTATTTTATTCCATCCACTTATTACTGGATTTTTATTAGCAGCTATTTTAGCAGCTATTATGAGTACAATTTCTTCTCAACTTCTCGTTACTTCGAGTGCAGTAACAGAAGACTTATATAGAACATTCTTTAAGCGTGATGCTTCTGATAAAGAACTTGTATTTGTCGGTCGTATGGCTGTTCTTGTTATTGCTTTAATTGGATGTGCATTAGCACTTAAACAAAATGATACGATTTTAGCTCTTGTTGGATATGCTTGGGCTGGGTTCGGTTCTTCATTCGGACCTGCTATTTTATTAAGCTTATATTGGAAACGTATGACGAAATGGGGCGCGCTTGCTGGTATGGTTTCTGGTGCCGCTACTGTTATTATATGGACTCAATTCAAATTCTTAAAAGATTTCTTATATGAAATGATTCCAGGTTTCGCTATTAGTTTACTAGCTATCGTAATTGTTAGTTTACTAACACAACCTTCAAAAGAAGTTGAAGAGCAATTTGAGAATTTCGAAAAACAACATAGTCATAATCTATAAAGGGAAAGCTCTGCTGTTATCGTATCAGCAGAGCTTTCTTTATATCAAAGTTCGACGATCTTCTGCTCGAATTTAACAATTTCTTTATGTTTCGTTAAATTAAACGTAACACTACTCCTTTATAGTATTACTATCAGCACTTATACAGAAAGGGGACTCCAATATGTTAGCAGCTTTCCAGCAACAACAAACACGAAAATTTTCACCTATCACCAATACTTCTGCGTCTTGTTTGAACATACAACCTAATCCACCTAAAATTACAATTGCTCCTTCTGTTATTTCAGTCATCGGTGTTCATATGGAAAAAAATAAGTTAAAAGTAAGAACTGGCCAAAGCACTGAGTTATCAGCTTCCGTTTTGCCAATGCAGGCAACAAATAAAGAACTTCTTTGGACGAATATGAATGCTGATGTTATCACACTGTATCCAAAGGGGGACACGGTAACGATTACTGGAAAAAGTGCAGGTAGAGCAGTCGTAATTGTCACAACTGCTGAAGGAAAGTTCCGTGACCTATGTATCATTCACGTACAACCTTATATGACAAATCCAAAGTAAAAGAGTGGCTACGAAGCCACTCTTTTACTTTATTTCAATGTGTGGATTTTTACTTTTAACAAGATTGATGAATTGCTCTTTATCTTTAGGAGAAATAATTTCTGTTTGATGTGCACCATAAACAATTTCAAGTCGATCAAATGACAATGCATGGGCTGCTATTGGATTTTTTGTATTTAAAACTTGTTTTATATCTCGTATAAATATGCGCTTTTTAACGAAACCTGATCTAATTGTAATTGTTTCTTCTCCGACGATGTATTTTGTCGAAAACCAACTCCAAATAAATAATATCGCTAATGAAATTGTAAAAAATAAAAGAAAATATTCTCTACCTGCAAATAGGGGAGCAAAACACGCTCCAATGACAACGAAAAAAATCGGATATAGCCATACATCTTTTTTTGATGGGAATTCCATTTCCTTCCCCCTTCCACACCCGTATTTATATAAAACAAAAAGAGAAGTATCACAACTTCTCTTTTCTCCTCTAACATTATAATTCCTGTGTATACGCCGGCTCGTTTACTACATTTTTTGCTGTTCGTTTTTGTTGCTGTAGTAAGAAAACAGATACACCAAATAATACGAGCATGCTACCGATAATTTGCATGGCATTTAGTCTTTCACCGAGTAAGAAGAACGCTAGTATAGATGCTCCAACGGGTTCTCCTAAAATACTCATTGAAATTGTTGTTGCATTTACGTAGTTTAATAACCAATTATTAATGACGTGTGACACTGTCGGGACAACCGCAAGTAAAAGAAAAACGGTCCAATCCCACTTCGTATAACCTGTAAAAGGCACTTGCAATACTATATTATAAATTCCCATAAAAATACCTGCGAATGCAAAAACTGTAAAGCTGTAAATCCAGTGTGATACTTTCTTTACTGTCGTTTGCCCGATAAATAAATAACCGACAACCGCTATTACACTTAAAAAGGATAATATATCTCCATAAATTGCTTGTTCACTTAGCCCTAAATCTCCCCAACCAATACACATTACGCCTAATATCGCAATTCCCATCGTTGCAATAGCTGAGTATGTTGTTCTTTCTTTAAATAAGAAAAAACCTCCAATTAAAGATACGATTGGTTGAAGCGCTAAAATAATCGTCGAACTCGCAACTGTCGTATGCTTTAAAGATTCAAACCATAATAGAAAATGAAGTGCTAAAAAGAAACCAGATCCAATTAAAAATCCCCAATCTTTTATTTGAATCTTACTAAACTCTTCCCGTTTTTTCCATACGATAGGCAGCATAATAAGTACGATAATCCATAAGCGGTACATACTTAAAATAGAAGATGGTGCTGAGGACATCTTTACAAAAACTGCTGCAAAAGAAATGGCAATTATAGAAATAGCTAATGGTAGTGCGATTGACTTTTCTTGTTTCAAATCCTGTCTCCCCTCTCACCTGTCAAAAATCCCACTTCATTATATCCGTTTTCTTTCGTGACTTAAATACTAATTTTTTAGATTCTTCGTACCATTATGGTAAAATAGAAATTAAGGCACCAATTAGTGAATATTTATTTCCTTTTTCACTACAAGCGTCGCTCTTACAATCGTTACAGTAAATTTTTATTTAGGGGGATCTACATGAGTCAAACAATAGGGAGAATTGAAGAAATTTCATTTTATAGCGCATCACTTCAAGAAGACGTTACACTTCTCGTTTATTTACCAGTAAATTACACACCACTGCACAAACATACAGTTGTAATTGCACAAGATGGTAGAGATTATTTTCAGCTCGGTAAAGCGCATCGTGTAATTGAGCGCCTTCGTGAAACTGAAGAAATTGACCGTACAATTATTGTCGGTATTCCATATAAAAATGTACATGATCGTAAAGAAAAATATTTCCCAAATGAAGTAAAAAATGCTGCATATATACGTTTCCTTGCTCATGAACTTGCACCATATATTGATGAAAATTATCCAACGTACCAAATGGGAAAAGGTCGTGTTTTAATTGGTGATTCTCTTGGCGGAACAGTTTCCTTTATGACTGCACTTATGTATCCGCATACATTCGGTAAAGTCGTTATGCAATCACCATTTGTGGATGAGACAGTAATGAACTTAGCAAAAGACTTCAAAGATCCACAAGCATTAGAACTGTATCACGTCATCGGCACAGAAGAAACGGCTGTAAAGCGTACTGATGGACAAGTATCTGATTTCGTAGAACCGAACCGTGAGTTAAATACACTTCTTACAGATAGAAATTTCATTACGCATTACGAAGAGTTTGAAGGTAATCATACTTGGAAATATTGGCAAACTGATTTACCAAAAGCCTTCTCTCATATTCTATCAATGAAATAATAGAGAGCAGTATTCAGAATAATTTGATATAATAGACAAAGAGATCTATTTATCTCAAAATCTAACTAGACTTACAAAGGGAGGAATTGGAACATGAAATTAGGCATTGTAATTTTTCCATCTAAAATGATTCAAGATAAAGCGAACGGATTGCGTAAGCGTTATGACCCACACTACGCATTAGTTCCGCCACATATTACATTGAAAACACCCTTTGAGACGCAAGATGAACAATTAGAATCGATTGTAAACGAGCTACATACAATCGCAGGTAAAACGAACCCTTTCACCCTTCATGTTGGGAAAGTCGGTTCATTCGCACCTGTTAATAACGTCCTTTATTTTAAAGTAGAAAAAACACCTGAACTTACTTTCTTAAATGAAGAAATGCATGGCGGGTTATTCACGCAAGAACGCGAATATGCTTTCGTACCTCACTTAACAATCGGACAAGGCTTATCAGATGCAGAGCATGCTGATGTATTGGGGCGATTACGTATGAAAGATTTCTATTATGAACAACCAATTGATCGTTTCCATCTTCTATATCAATTAGAAAATGGAACATGGACTGTACACGAAACATTCCATCTTGGAAAGGGGAACAACTAATTTGCACGCACAGATTGTACAAACGGACGAACAACTAAGAGATGCATTCTCTGTACGTAAACAAGTGTTTGTAAATGAACAACGTGTCTCTGCTGAAGAAGAGTACGATGAGTTTGAAGAAACTTCAACACACGTTGTTATATATGACAATGATGTTCCAGTTGGTGCTGGGCGTTTTCGCACCCTTGATGGTATAGGAAAAGTGGAACGCATTTGCGTGCTAGGTTCCCATCGAAAAAAAGGCATCGGAAAAATTGTTATGGATGCGCTTGAAGCGTATGCAAAGGAAAATTCGCTACCAAAATTGAAACTTCATGCTCAAACACATGCTGAAGATTTCTATAAAAAACTTGGATATGTAACGAGTTCTGATGTATTTATGGAAGCAAATATCCCGCACGTCGTAATGATAAAAGAATTGTGATTTGAAAGCAGGAGGTGACCCCTCCTGTTTTTTTACATTGCTATTTTCTTTTTCTTCCGCTAAAGTTAAATGTTGATGCTATAGTTTTGAAGGTGAATATATGACACAAGAAAAATTTTCACAAAAATCGTTAACACACGCTGATATTCCGCGTGCGACATATCATACTCCGAAAACATCTACCCATTTAATTATGGAAGAAGATGTAGATGCGGCTTATTTCCGCGCTCTCGAACAACAAAATGTTTTTTTAAACGAAAAACAATTAGAAGCCGTGCGCACAACAGAAGGTCCTGTTCTTACACTAGCTGGTGCTGGAAGCGGGAAAACATCTGTTTTAACAACTCGCGTTGGTTATTTAGTAAATGTAAAACAAGTTCATCCAAGAAATATTTTATTACTTACATTTACACAAAAAGCAGCTGAAGAAATCCGCAGTCGTGTTGCAAAGTTACCAGGTATGAATCATGCAGCAAGTAGCTACGTTGTTGCTGGTACATTCCACTCTGTTTTCTTAAAATTGCTTCGTAGTCAAGGGTATAATCAGCAAATTTTAGCAAATGAAAAACATAAACAAATTATGATAAAGAAAATCTTAAAAGAATTGCGTTTAAAAGACGATTATGATTCGGAAACGATCCTCGCGATGATTTCACTTGAGAAAAACAAATTAAATCGTCCGAAAGATGTAAAGGCGAAAACGCCAGTCGAACAAGAATTTAAAGAAGTATATGAACGTTTTGAAGAGGTAAAACAACGATACAATTATATTGATTTCGATGACATCTTATTGGAAACATATTATATGTTAGAAAATAATGCTCCTTTACTAACTCAATTACAACAACGTTTTCACTACATTGAAGTAGATGAGTTTCAAGATACATCCTATGCACAATATGAAATTGTAAAATTGTTAGCCACGCCAAGAAATAATTTGTTCATCGCAGGTGATGATGATCAAGCAATTTATGGCTGGCGAGGGGCAAGTCACCAAATTATTTTATCTTTTCCAAAAGAATTTGATAACACAACAATCATTGCACTAAATACGAATTATCGATCCAATCCCTTTATCGTTGGGCTTGGAAATGAAGTTATAAAATTAAATCAAGAACGTTTTGATAAAGAGCTATACTCCGTTCGTGAGGAAGGTGTACAACCTTTTTATGCAAGACCTGCTACGACTCTTGATGAAGCAAATCAAATTTTACAGCTCATTCAAGAGAAAGTAGATAGCGGTGAACGAAACTATAAAGATTTTTGTTTACTGTATCGCACACATTCTGTAAGTCGTTCGTTACTTGATCAGCTTACCATTCATAAAATCCCGTTTATTAAACACGGGGCAAGCCAATCATTTTATGAGCATTCTTTAATTAAGCCTGTATTAGATCATTTACGACTCGTAATTGAGCCGTTTCGACTAGAATCACTTTCAAACATATTGCCGACGATGTATATCGGACGTGATGATTGTATTTCATTTATTGAACGTGAACAATGGAAATATGGTGAGGGTCGCTTCCCCTCTCTTCTTCATTTCTTACTATTAAATCCAAGCTTAAAACCTTTTCAAGTGAAAAAGATAAATGAGCGCATCGATTTTATTAAATTTATTAAAGAATTAGAACCGAAAAAAGCATTAAAAGAAATCATACATGGTAAAGGAAAATATTTAGAGTACTTACAAAGTAACGATCGTTCTTCCTTTACGATGCATAAAGACATACAAGAAGAAATGTTGGAAGAATTAATGGAGTCTGCAACTCGTTTCACCGATATTCCAGCTTATTTACAATTTATTGACGAGGCGATTCAAGGCCAAAAAGAAATGGAAGCATTAAAAACAATGCCGCAAAAAGATGCCGTTTCACTTATGTCAATTCATAACGCAAAAGGCCTTGAATTCCCATGTGTCTTTTTACTTGGAGCGAGTGATGGAATCCTGCCCCATACTTCTTCTTTAAAAGATGCAAATGATCGTATTACGGAAACTTCTGAAGCGTTAGAAGAAGAACGCCGATTACTGTATGTCGCCATTACACGTGCGAAAGAAGAACTTTACATTTCTTCTCCGCAATTTTTCAGAGGAAAGAAATTAGATATATCTCGTTTTTTATATACTGTGCGAAAAGATTTACCTGAAAAGACATCCACTAAATAAGGATGTCTTTTTTTATATCACGTTATGTACATCCCTCCTATATAAATTCCTTGTTTTTATCGTGAGAATTAACGTAATATCAGCCATATCCCACTCATATTGTAATAGTGTATGTCAGAACTCACGATAAGGAGTGAACATAATGAGCTGCAATTGTAATGAAGACCATCATGACCATGATTGTGATTTCAACTGTGTATCTAATGTCGTTCGCTTTATACATGAACTGCAAGACTGTGCAACCACAACATGTGGATCTGGTTGCGAAGTTCCATTTTTAGGAGCACATAACACTGCATCAGTAGCTAATACACGTCCTTTTATTTTATACACAAAAGCCGGAGCACCTTTTGAAGCATTTGCACCATCTGCAAGCCTTACTAGCTGCCTATCTCCAATTTTCCGCGTAGAAAGTATAGATGATGATGACTGTGCTGTATTACGTGTATTAACTGTAGTATTAGGTGATAGCTCCCCTGTACCACCTACTGATAACCCAGTTTGTACGTTTTTAGCTGTACCAAATGCAAGATTAGTATCAACCTCTACTTGCATTACTGTTGATTTAAGTTGCTTCTGTGCGATTCAATGCTTACGCGATGTTACAATTTAAAACTAAATAATGAGTTAAGTATGGATTGGGTGGCAGATAATTCTGCCACCCAATCCATGCTTAAAGAGTATTATTATGTAAATTTCTTAAAATTGGGAACTTGTCTAGAACATAGAACCTGTCCTTTTCATTAACTGAAAGTAGAAACAGATAAAGGAGTGAAAAACATGTTCTCTTCTGATTGCGAATTTACTAAAATTGATTGCGAGGCAAAACCAGCTAGTACACTACCTGCCTTCGGTTTTGCTTTCAACGCGTCTGCACCTCAGTTCGCTTCACTATTTACACCACTACTATTACCTAGCGTAAGTCCAAACCCAAATATTACTGTTCCTGTAATAAATGATACAGTAAGTGTTGGAGATGGCATTCGAATTCTACGAGCTGGTATTTATCAAATTAGTTATACATTAACGATTAGTCTTGATAACGCACCTGTAGCACCAGAAGCTGGTCGTTTCTTCTTATCATTAGGTACACCAGCTAACATTATTCCTGGATCAGGCACAGCGGTTCGTTCTAACGTTATTGGTACTGGTGAAGTAGACGTATCCAGCGGTGTTATTCTTATTAACTTAAATCCTGGTGACTTAATTCAAATTGTACCAGTTGAGTTAATTGGAACTGTAGACATCCGTGCAGCAGCATTAACAGTTGCACAAATTAGCTAGTAAAAAGCGGTATTTCTAATACAGAAATACCGCTTTTTATATGTATAATAAAAAACACTCACAGTAACATGAGTGTTTCATTCTTCATAGTGTTTTATTGTGTTCTTCTTTTTCCCACAATTACATCCCTTTTTCTTCACAAATCCTTGTTGTTGTAATTGTTCTTGATATGCCTGTTGTTGTGCATGGTGCTGTTGCTGTATTTGATACCACTGCTGCAGGTCATATGAATTTTGCCTAGGATTATTGCTCACAGCAAACATCTCCTCTACTGTCAATTCTGTCTATTTACTATATGAACAACTCTTTATTTCCGTTCCCTCATTCTTTTAAACTCCGCTTTTTCTCTTATTATGAAAATATATTATTCTCCCATAAAATATCCTGTAATCGTTTCAATGATTGCTGCTGCTCCTGCAATAGCTAATAATGCAAGTAACGGCTCCGCAACGATAGGGATCCAATTATATAAAACTAATAAAAAAGCACTAACCCATACACCTGTACACCAATAACAGCTTAATAATTCGCCAATCCACTTTCTTAATCCTTTACCTTTCACTTTTGTAAACGTTGATACACTTCCATCTGGCTCCGTAATCTCTAATTCATCAATAAATGGTCTTCGCAAAAAGGCTGTAATTTTATCATAAACAATTAAACGAGTGAGCCTAAAGGCTGCTAACGCGAAAATAAAAAATAAAAGCCAGCTTGTAAACAGCATAATTCCACCTTCCCTTATCTTCTTTCGCCTATTTAAAAAAAAAGGTCTTGAGATTGTGACCAAATCTCCTCGACTCCAATATCTTATTAATGTAAATACAAACAAGAAGATAAGGAGTGACATTAATGAGTTGTAACGAAAATAAACACCATGGCTCTTCTCATTGTGTAGTTGACGTTGTAAAATTCATCAATGAATTACAAGATTGTTCTACAACAACGTGTGGATCTGGTTGTGAAATTCCATTTTTAGGTGCACATAATACTGCATCAGTAGCAAATACACGTCCTTTTATTTTATACACAAAAGCTGGAGCACCTTTTGAAGCATTTGCACCATCTGCAAGCCTTGTTGGCTGCCGATCTCCAATTTTCCGTGTGGAAAGTGTAGATGATGATAGCTGTGCTGTACTACGTGTATTAAGTGTAGTATTAGGTGATAGTTCTCCTGTACCACCTACTGATGATCCAATTTGTACGTTTTTAGCTGTACCAAATGCAAGACTAGTATCGACATCTACTTGCATTACTGTTGATTTAAGCTGTTTCTGTGCGATTCAATGCTTACGCGACGTTACTATCTAATAAGTGAAGTAAACTAAAAAACTATTGGGGTGGTAGAAGCTTTCTACCACCTTTACATATTTAAAAGCCGGCCATACTAATTGATTGGATATCATCTATAGACAACCTAATATCTCTCATGCTATTTTGCGGCATAATAGATACAATACCATTACGATACGATATGATCGATCCAACATAAGAAACTGTAGCTGTTTTTATTCTGCACCTTACTTTCGGAATGTAATGAGGGCGGTTTAATAAAAAATGAATTTTTTCATCATTATTCATATCCTTAAATGATTTATTATACGGAACAGTTCTTACTGGTTCTTTCTGTTCTTGTTGTTCTTGTTGTTCTTGTTCTGCATGTGCTTCTTTTTTCTCTTCTTCTATTTTTTCTTCCACTTGCTGCTCTTCTTGTTGTTCTTGTTCTGTTACCTCTTCCACAGCACTACTTACAATATTTTCATTTCTATTACTTTGCTCTTTTTGATCTTCATTTCCAAAGTTTGTCAGGATAATCCTTTTTATTTTCGGTGCAGTAAGTTCTAAACTTACTTGCGCAATATATAACAACGGTTTTCCAACTGTTGAACTTTTATTTTTATTCTTCACACTCGTCCCTCCCACTTCCATACGTAGCTGAATAAATTGTGTACTATTATAGTTATATTCATCACGTGGTAAGAACTTTCGTTAAAAATCGTTCTTTCTCAGAACAAATAAAAAGGACAATCTCAGCATTTAGAGATTGTCCTTTAAAAATTAATATTATATTTATCCTAGGATATGATACCCTGAATCAACATGAATGTTTTCTCCTGTTACACCGCGAGCTAAATCACTGAATAGGAATACTGCTGTATCGCCAACTTCTTCTGGAGTTGTTGTACGACGAAGTGGTGCGCGCTCCTCAATTTCTCTTAAGATTGAGTTGAAATCGCCTACACCTTTTGCAGATAACGTACGAATTGGTCCTGCAGAAATAGCGTTGACACGAATACCATGTTGACCTAAATCGTTCGCTAAATATTTCACGCTCGCTTCTAATGAAGCTTTCGCAACACCCATAACGTTATAATTTTTCACAACACGCTCGCCGCCAAGGTATGTTAACGTTAAAATATTTCCGCCTTCTGTCATAACTTTCTTCGCTTCTCTTGCTACAGCTGTTAAAGAGAATGCACTAATATTTTGTGCAAGTAAAAATCCATCGCGAGAAGTATCTACAAATTCGCCTTTTAAGTCATCGCGATTCGCAAAAGCAATACAATGTGCTACACCGTGAATAGTACCTACTTCTTGTTTAATTGTTTCAAAGCAAGCTGTAAGTTCCTCATCATTTGTTACATCACAAGGTAATACAAGTGATTCTTGTCCTTCTAATGTATCCGCTAATTCACGAACATTTCTTTCTAAACGTTCTCCTGCATATGTGAAGATTAATTTTGCACCTGCATTATGCAAAGAGCGAGCAATTCCCCATGCAATACTTCTTTGGTTCGCAACGCCCATAACAACAAATGTTTTCCCTTGTAATAGTTCCATGATATATCCTCCCAGAAATACTTATACTTGTTATTAGTACCTGATACTATAATTATAGTACCATAAAACCGCTTAAAGGCAAACAAAAAAGTCATTAACAGAAATTTGTTAATGACTTTTGGTTTCTATAAAAAAGCGCTCTAATCCTTCTTCCCAAGACGGCATTTGTAAAAAACCATTTAATCGTAGCATGTTATGTTGAAAGATAGAATATTTGGGCCTCGCAGCCGCAGCCCCGAATTCTTCCGTTGAAACAGGTAACACATTCACTTTCATATTTGTATACGAAAATATCTTTTTTGCAAATTCAAACCAAGAGCATGAGCCTCTGTTTGATACGTGGTATGTACCGTATAAAGAAGTATGAATGAGCTTATTAATAACTATATTTAAATCCGCCACATACGTAGGAGAGCCAACTTGATCCGCTACAACAGATATTTCATCTCTTTCTTTTCCTAATCGCATCATCGTTTTCACAAAATTATTTCCATATTTACCATATAGCCACGATGTGCGAACGATAAAATATTTATTATGTAACTCTTTGACGAACTGCTCCCCCGCATACTTAGAGGCTCCATATATATTTATCGGCGCTGGACTATGAAATTCATCGTATCCCTCTGGTCTGGCGCCTTGAAATACATAATCAGTACTAATATAAACTAGTTTCGCTCCTACTAATTGTGAAGCGACCGCTACATTTCGAGCTCCGATTGCATTTATTCTATATGCAAGATCCTGTTCTTTCTCCGCATGATCTACTTTCGTATAGGCAGCACAATGAATAATTATATGTGGTTTTATTTCTTGTACCACTTGTTGTATTCGGGATATATTTGTCACATCTAATAACTTTTTATCAAATGGATATATATCATATTCTTCAGAGTTTAACTCTTCAAATAGTTGCTTTCCTAATTGGCCGTTTGCTCCTGTTATGATAACCCTCTCTTTCATTTAACATGCCCCTTACTGGTCTTTTAGTAGTTTCCACCATTCCTTATTCTTTTCATACCATTTCACCGTCTCTTGTAATCCTTGTTCAAACGTATATTTCGGTTCCCAATCAAATTCATTCTTCATTTTCTCTGCATCAATCGCATAACGACGATCGTGCCCTAAACGATCTGTAACATATTCGATATCTTTTTTTGTTTTTCCTAAAAGAGTAATAATTTGTTCCACAACTTCTACATTTGTTTTTTCATTATTTCCACCTATATTATATACTTCTCCTACACGTCCCTTATGCAGAACAACGTCAATCGCACTACAATGATCCGTTACATGTAACCAATCTCTTACATTTAAACCATCACCATATAACGGTAGTTTTTTTCCTTCCAGTGCATTCGTAACCATTAACGGAATTAATTTCTCGGGATACTGGTACGGCCCATAATTGTTAGAACAACGCGTTACTATAACCGGTAAGTGATATGTTTTATAGTAAGATAGAGCTATCAGGTCCGCGCTCGCCTTACTTGAAGAATATGGACTATTTGGAGCTAACGGCGTTTTCTCTGTGAATTTCCCTATTTTCCCTAAAGAGCCATACACTTCATCCGTTGATACTTGCACAAGTTTTATATGCGAATATTTTTTAACTAGTTCTAATAAAGTGACCGTCCCAATTACATTTGTATCATAAAAAGGAATCGGATTTTCAATACTACGGTCCACATGTGATTCAGCTGCAAAATTTACAATCACTTGTACGTCTCGCTCTTTTATAATATGTTCTAATAGCTCTCCATTTTGAATTTCTCCTTTTACAAAAGAGTAATTCGGGTGATTCTGAAGAGATTTTACGTTATTTAAATTCCCGCTATATGTTAATGCATCGTAATTAATAATTTTATATGTTTCATAACTTTGTAGCATATAATGAACGAAATTACTTCCAATAAATCCAGCCCCACCTGTTACTAATATATTCATAAACAACGCTCCTACTTAAAAACTATCTTCATATTCCTCTAGTAATGGTAATATCTGATCCTTATCGGACAATATAGGATCGGTTACTGGCCAAGGAATTGCTAAATCTTTATCTTCCCAAAGTAATCCTGAGTCATGCTCTGCGCTATAATATTCATCTACTTTATACATAACGATAGTATGCGGAACAAGGGTGCAAAATCCATGCGCAAACCCTTTTGGCACTAGTAATTGTCGATGGTTATCTGCACTTAAAATATACCCTTTCCATTGTTTAAATGTTGGTGATTTTTTTCGTAAATCAACGATAACATCATAAATTGCCCCTTGCATAACTTGAATGAGTTTCGTTTGTGCTTTCGGTTTTTTTTGAAAGTGTAGTCCCCGAATCGTTCCTGCCTTAGCCGAATAAGATACGTTATCCTGTACAAATGAATACGTAATCCCTAATGTTTCTAGCACCTGCTTATTATAGCTTTCTGAAAAAAAGCCACGCTCGTCTCCAAACAACCTCGGTTCTAACAATTTTGCATCGATAAAATTTGTTTCTACGACTTTCATATTCTCACCTATTCTCCGTTAAACTGTTTCCCAAAATCAATATCCCGTGCTAACGTATTCGCCTTTTGAAGAGAAGCATGAGTTCCCGCATCAGTCCACCAGCCGCTCATTTCATTATAAGTAAGTACCCCTCGTTTTAAATACCAATTATTTATATCTGTAATTTCAAGTTCTCCCCGTGCAGAAGGTTTTAATTCTTTAATATAAGAAAAAACTTTCGAATCATACAAATAAATTCCCGTAACAGCATAAGAACTTTTCGGCTCTTTCGGCTTTTCTTCAATTTCAACTATTTTTCGGTTTTGAATATGTGCTACGCCAAATCTTTCGGGATCTTCTACAGATTGCAAGAGCACTTTCGCACCTTCTTTTTGATTTGCAAACTCTTCAACATACGGAAGAATATCATCTGAAAAAATATTATCCCCCAATATAACTACCATACGATCATTCCCGACGAAATCTTCACAAAGCCCTAACGCCTGTGCGATACCGCCCGCTTTATCTTGCACACGATACGTAAAGGACACGCCAAATTCATGACCACTCCCTAAGAAGCTAACAACATCCCCCATATGCTCTTTACCTGTAATAATCATAATGTCTGTAATATCGCATTGTTTTAGCTTATATACCGCATGATAAATCATCGGATACCGACCAACAGGAAGTAAATGTTTATTCGTTACTTTCGTTATTGGATATAATCTCGATCCAGTACCACCTGCTAAAATAATTCCTTTCACTCTGCATCTCTCCTTTATGATGGAGATAATATATCTTTGTAATGTTCTATAAACACTTGCCGGTACTTCTCATATGTATCCGCATCAAACTCATCCCCGTTGTAATGAATACACCATAAATTTGCTTGATTTGGGATACCGATTAAATAACCAGCCCTTTGAAACTCTAAAGACTGTGACACATCATAAAAGTGAAACCCTTGAAACAAATCTTCTCGCCACGGAATATCATACTGCGTTGCCATGAATAAACCATCAATTGCCTGAACTGACAAAAATGGTTGATTACCATAAAAAACCTGATCTAAATTTAATAATTGATAATTCTGTCTTCTGTATTCAATCACTTTCCCTACTAAATTTTTTCCTTCCCACCATATCCCGTTATTCGGTAAAAACTGAGCCCCAGCGACTCCTATTAAACCAAGCTTTTCATTTTCTTTAAAAAGAGATATAAGTGTAGAAAACATGTCTCGATTAATAAGATATGTATCTTGATGTATATACACTTTGTATTTCGCTGGATATGAAAGGGCTCGGTTGTATGCACTTGCCATACTTTGTGCATCTCGTATCGGAAAAATTTGTACGACATAGCCAGGGGGAACAAAAATGTTTCTGATTTGGCTCTCACATTGTTTGAAAAGCTCTTCATTATTTACACAAACAACAACTAATATTGTATGATCTTTCATTTTTGTCCCCCCTTTTATTCTTCCTTATTTACCTCTGACATATAGTGTTCCACAAATATTTCCCGATACTTCTCATAGTTCGTCATATTCACATCAAAATGATAATGGATACACCAAGCATCGCGCTGTACAGGTACACCGACTGTATATCCTGCTTTTTTAAATTCAAATGATTGAGATACATCATAAAAGTCAAATCCGTCAAATAAGTCTTCTCGCCACAGAACATCATATTGTGTCGCCATTAATAAACCGTCAATACATTCTACAGGAATAAATGTTTTTGATTCGTGATACGGTTGTTCTAAACTTGCCATATAAAACAAATCATTCATATAACCAATGACCTTTCCTACAATTCCACGCCCTTCGTTCCATACACCAGTTGGAGGAACATATTGCGCTCCAACCATCCCAATCATACCAAGGTGTTCATGTTCCTCAAATAATTGAAGTAATCCGTATAAAAAAGCTCTATTTATAATAAAAACATCTTGATGTAAATACACTTTATACTTCGCTGGATGCGAAATGGCTTGATTGTATCCACTCGTCATACTTTTCGCATTTCGAATCGGCATAAATTGGACAATATACCCTGGTGGTACTAACAATTGCAATATATGTCGCACGCAGTTTGCATACAATTTCCGATCATTTATACATGTAACAAATAATATTGTTTTGTCTGCAGCACTCATAATTGTGATTTTTCAGCTTCAATAATATACTGAAATACAACTGTCTCAGCCATGAAGCCACTTCCAAGACGATATTTTTTACAAATTCCATATAACTCCTCAATAAGTGGTTCATACATTTTATGATCAACATATACACGATCTACTTTACTAATAACATATCCTGCTTTTAAAAACATTCTTAGCATTTCATTAAATGTAAAGAAACGAATATGTGTTTTATCTAATAAACCATATTCTGTATACGTCCAATTTCCGGCAAGTAAGGGAGCTAATACTGAAATATGAGCAACGTTTGGTATACTTGCTAAAATCACACCATTTTGCTTTATATATGGCTTAACCTTTTCAATCACAGCCCACGGATCAAATAAATGCTCTAATACATCTCCAAATAGGATGCAATCAAATTGCTCCTCCTCATAAGGAAGATCTATTTTTTCTATATCCCCTAAAATAACATGATCTAGTCTTTCTTTCGCTTTTTCTGCAGCCTCTGGAAATGCCTCGATTCCTGATACACGTGTACCATTTTCTTTAATCGCTGCTCCCAATGTACCGCTCGAGCAACCAATATCAAGAACTTCTTTCCATTCCTTTTTTATATGCTTTAATAAATTCGGATTCGCTGCATTATAATAATGCTCGGATTTTTCTTCATATAAAGAACTTTTTTCGCGATTCATTTCACACACTCCTTATGCAAATTGAATTAGAAATATAAATCTCATATGAATTCTATAAAGTGCAGATTTTGTTCATCCCCCACTGATTATTAGCCCGCAAATAGCTTTATAAAATTTTTTATCTATATTGGTTTCGTTACTGATACTCTAATATATAACCAATCTATTAGAGTTAGAATAACGATAAATCATTTCTAAAAAACGAAACCTATTACGCTTTATATGGTTTATCAAAAACTCCCCGAAAATATTTACGGTTATATTCAATTGCAGCATTATTCGGAACATAAGAAGCTGCTAATTCATTGTAATAATACGCTTTATCCTGCTCCCCTAACCTGCTATAACAAATACACATTTGTAAATAGGGTAGCCATGTGTAGCTAGCTGGACTATGAAAAGGACTTTCCGTTGCCATTGGTACTTCCGTTGCAAGTTTAAACCAAAATATCGCTTCATTATATTTTTCTTGTTCCATATATATATATCCTATTCTTGTACAATTCTCTCCTCTAGGGACGTCATACCGAAACGACTTCACACAAGATTCGATTGCCTTCTCCCACATTCCGAGCTTCGCATAGCAATCTCCTAACTTACCACATGCATAAATTTTCTCTTCATACCATCCTTCGTCTTGATTAAGAAATGTTTCATAAAGAAGAACTGCATCATCATATTTTTGGTTATCCATAGATTCATTTGCGTAATAAAATAAATCCCTCGAACTCAATTCTTCCCCTGCTGCTACAGTATTTTGAAAAATTTTCAAATTACGATTTGTTACTTTTTTTTCTTTTTTATGTGTAATAGCAACTTTACTACTAAAAGTCTCACCAGCAATAGCTAAATACTCATGAACCTTTCCAAACCATTGAAATTGTTTTTCACGCTTTACAAGTCGATTTCTTTTTGTACAATATAAAGGTTTCCCGTTAGAATCCATCGCAAGATGATAAGGCATCGAAACAGCATCAAATTTAGGATCTAATTCTATTTTTAAGAGTTTCAATGCTTCTTGAGCATCTTCTAATAATACGTCATCTGCATCTAGCCACAATATATACTCTTGCGTCGCTTTTGAAAAAGAAAAATTTCTTGCTGCCGCAAAATCATCAATCCACTGGAAATCATATATGTTAGAAGTGTATTTCTCTACGATTTCTTTCGTTCGATCGACGGAACCTGTATCCACTACTATAATTTCATCCACAATTTTCTCAACTGTCTCTAAACAACGGGCTATTGTCTCCTCCTCATCTCGAACAATCATACATAAACTAATTGTAATTCCTTGCTTGTTCAACATAATCACCCTCTTCCAAATCAATCATATGTTATACATATACTAAACTTTCCATTTTTTTTAATTGTTCAAGTAGTTTAAGATTTCTTTTCAATAATTCAAATGTCCGTGTCATTTTCTTTCGGTTTTGCATCTACTATATAATGAACGCTTTATGGAGGTGAATTTATGTCAAATAATAATTATTCAAATGGATTAAATCCCGATGAATCTTTATCAGCTAGTGCATTTGACCCTAATCTTGTAGGACCAACATTACCACCGATACCACCGTTTACCCTTCCAACTGGGCCTACCGGGCCTACTGGACCTACCGGACCTACCGGGCCTACTGTACCTACGGGGCCTACCGGACCTACTGGACCTACTGGACCTACCGGGCCTACTGGGGGTGGAACTGGAATAACTGGACCTACGGGGCCTACTGGTGACACTGGGGCTACTGGACCTACCGGGCCTACTGGTGACACTGGGGCTACTGGACTTACGGGGCCTACTGGTGACACTGGGGCTACTGGACCTACTGGGCCTACTGGTGACACTGGAGCTACTGGACCTACCGGGCCTACTGGTGACACTGGGGCTACTGGACTTACGGGGCCTACTGGTGACACTGGGGCTACTGGACCTACCGGGCCTACTGGTGACACTGGGGCTACCGGACCTACGGGAGCTACTGGACCTACGGGGGCTACTGGACCGACTGGACCATCCGGATTAGGACTTCCAGCAGGATTATATGCATTTAACTCCGGTGGGATTTCTTTAGATCTAGGAATTAATGATCCAGTACCATTTAATACTGTTGGATCTCAGTTTGGTACAGCAATTTCTCAATTAGATGCTGATACTTTCGTAATTAGTGAAACTGGATTCTATAAAATTACTGTTATCGCTAATACTGCAACAGTAAGCTTATTAGGAGGTCTTACAATCCAAGTGAATGGAGTACCTGTACCAGGTACTGGATCAAGTTTAATCTCACTTGGAGCACCTATCGTTATTCAAGCAATTACGCAAATTACGACAACTCCATCATTGGTTGAAGTAATTGTTACAGGACTTGGGCTATCATTAGCTCTTGGTACGAGTGCATCCATTATTATTGAAAAAGTTGCTTAATTTTTTACTTAGCAGTAAAACTGATATCAGTTTTACTGCTTTTTCAATTTCAAATTCAATCATGAAACATTCGTTAGCTACATAATCATATTGTTGTATGACATTTTGCAGGAGGCACAAATATGGAAAGTAAATCTGCTGTTCAGCTTTATCTCGAATTGCTAAAGAAAACAATTTTATTTGAAATATGGTTGGAATATGAGGCATACTTACCCGCATCTCTACATATTTCGAAAGAACTAGAATTCGAACCCGTTACAGTCCCCCTCCCTTTATTCATTAAGCAATATGCCGAAAACCATAACTTAAAAATTGTAAAACCAAATGTTTCAAAAAGTGAACGTCATGATGGAATGGATTGGCCAAGAGCAGCACATAGCATGATTGGTCGAGAACGTATGAACCAATTACAAGAGGCAATGGAAACCGTTGTTCGTGAAAATATAGAGGGAGATTTTATTGAAACAGGTGTATGGCGCGGAGGATCATGCATTTTTATGAATGGTTTTTTACAAGCAAACAACATTACGAATCGTACTGTGTGGGTCGCAGATTCATTTGAAGGTTTGCCAGCACCGAATCTAGAACAATATCCAAAAGATTACGGTGATTATTTACACACATTCGATTACTTACGCGTCTCTTTAGAACAAGTACAAGAGAATTTTAAAAAATATGATTTACTAAATGATCAAGTGAAATTTTTAAAAGGTTGGTTTAAAGATACTTTACCAACAGCACCAATTGAAAAAATAGCAATTGCACGGCTTGATGGTGATATGTACGAATCCACCATGGATGGTCTCATGAACTTATATGATAAAGTTTCTAAAGGTGGCTATATAATTATCGATGACTACGGGCTACCGCCATGCGCTGAGGCTGTGACAGACTTTAGAAAGCAACGAAATTTAAAAGCCCCTATTACTAAAATTGATGTATTTGGCGTTTATTGGAGAAAAGAATAAACAAGATTTAATCTATAGGAGATTCCATTTTCACTCATTCTTCTCTCACTTCTAATCCAATTAAGTATTTCTTTTGTGGAATCTCCTTACATATAACAATTGTTTTCCTTTGTTCTCTCACTACAAATTGAAAATTTTATTAATAGAGTGACTGCATATTCTCAAACAAGAAAGGGGTATACTCATGAGCGAACTTAACAAAGAAATGACTTTACTCCCCCCTCCTGAACTCGTCCAATATGTAGGTGGCGACTTCAAAAAGGTTGGAAAAGAGTTCCTAAAGCATTTTATTCAAATTGGCGCTTTAAAATCAAATGAAAAAGTATTAGATGTAGGCTGCGGCGTCGGCCGAATGGCTGTACCATTAATGAATTACTTAAATGATGATGGAGCATATTATGGATTTGATTTGTTTAAAGATGGAATTACTTGGTGTCAAAATAACATTTCAACTATGCGTAATAATTTTCACTTTGAACATGTTGACATATACAATCAATTCTATAATCCAGAAGGAAAAGAAGATGCCTCTCAATATCGTTTTCCCTATGAAGACGAAACATTCGATTTTATCTTTTTAACTTCTGTATTTACACATCTTCTTCCAAAAGAATTAGAACATTACGTATCTGAAATTGTACGTGTATTAAAAAAAGACGGGAGATGTTTCATTACATTCTTTCTAATAAATCCTGAATCGTCCTATTATTTAAATGCAGGACAAAGTACATTAGGTTTTTATCATCGAATTGAAAATTGCTACGTTGTAAATAAAGATATTCCCAATTTTGCAGTTGCTTATCCTGAGACAGATATTTGCAATCTATTGAATAAGTATGGTCTAGAAATAATCAATAAACCACATTATGGTTTATGGTGCGGCAGACCAGAATATACAAGTTACCAAGATATTGTTCTTACAAAAAAAAGCTTCTGAAAGGAAGTTATGTATGGCGAGTGAAAAAAATCTACCTCTCGTTTCTATCCTTATTCCCACTTATAATCGACCCCATTATTTCAAAATCGCTCTAGAAAGTGCATTGGCACAAACTTATTCAAATATTGAAATCATCATCGGAGATGATAGTACAAATGATGAAACAGCAACTCTAATCCATGAACAATACTTACCAAATTATAAAAATATAACATACATTCGAAATATCTCTACTCTAGGACAATTTCACAATGACCTTATGCTCATAGAAAAATCAAATGGTGAGTATATAAATTTTTTAATGGACGATGACGTGTTTTATAAGCATAAAATACAAAAAATGATGGCCTATTTTGAGCAAGATTCCAATAAAGATCTTGCTCTTGTTACTTCTTATCGAGTACGTATTGATGATCATGGAAATCTAATCGGCGATGCCCATCCAACACAAAAGTTATATAGCGAAGATACCCCATTAAACGGAATATTTTTAGGCGACTGGATGCTAAAGGCCGGCCACAACATTATCGGCGAACCTACAACTACTTTGTTTCGAAAGAACTTGCTCACTGAACCTTTTGGCACCCTTAAAGAGCGACAATATTCTTGTAGTGTTGATATGGCCTCATGGATTTCTTTACTTTCTAAAGGAAATGCAATATACATTTCTGAGCCTTTAAGTCAATTTCGCTACCATGCTGGACAACAAATACACAATAAACTACTTCAAGGTTGCGAAGATTTCACACACCTCGTTATAACAGCAAAAGAATATGGATTTTTACAAAATACTATAGACTATAGAACAGCTCTACTTAGTGCTTACAAATGGTGTAAAAGTTCCTTAAAATACTACCTTCATCAACTAGATATTTTTCCTGACGCACATGTACGTCTTGCCCATTGTTTGGATATAATTATTAAAGAGTTAAACAATTAAACTACTCTGCAAAATCAAAAGTGTATGGACTATATGTGAATCATTCGTATAGTTCATACATTCTTTCTCATACTATAAAATCCATTACTATAAAGAGCAGTAGAAAGGAATACCTACATTGAAAGATTCAAATTCTCAATATCAAATAGACTACGTATTACTATTTATTTTATTTGCCATTGGGATTGTTAGTTGTTGTGCTATTGCAAGTGCGCAAGCCTCCTTACCGCCATTTTTACAAAATGTCAATTTTGTACTCAAGCAAATCCAATGGTACTTCATTGGATTTATAGCCATTGGTGTTATTATGATTATCGATTTCGATCGTTATCAAAAAATTGCTTGGTATTTGTATAGCTTTGCAATGGTACTACTTATTGGACTAGAACTTCAAGTACCAGGTGCCGTTACAATTAAAGGCGCTACCGCTTGGTACAGGCTCCCAGGCATCGGAAATTTTCAGCCTTCTGAAATTATGAAATTGTTTTTAATTATCGTCATTGGACGAATTATAGCAAATCATAATGAGAAATATTTTTCCCAAACAATGCGTGACGATTTTTTATTACTTGGAAAAATATTTGCGACAAGCTTGCCACCACTACTACTTATTGCAAAAGAACCAGATTTAGGAAACACAATGGTCATTTCAGCGATGCTTGCAGCAATGATACTAGTTTCTGGCATACGATGGCGTTTTGTTTTCGGATTAGTTTCAGGTACTTTCGTGGCTGGATCTACATTAATATATATTTTTTTTACTCACACAGATTTCTTTAAAGCACACATTTTAAAAGAATATCAATTAAATCGCTTCTACGGATGGTTGGCACCTTACAAATATGATGCGCAAGGCTATCAATTAAGACAAGCATTCTTAGCGACTGGATCCGGAGAAATGCAAGGAAAGGGATGGGAAAATGGACAAGTATATTTTCCAGAACCACATACAGATTTTATTTTCACTAATGTCGCTGAACAATTTGGATTTCTAGGTGCAAGTGTCATTATTTCACTTTTTTTCTTACTCATTTTTCGAATGATTCATATCGCTTTAGAAAGTAATGACCCTTTCGGTAGTTACATTTGCGCTGGTACAATCGGAATGTTTACTTTCCAAGTATTCCAAAATATCGGGATGACAATCGGATTACTTCCCATTACAGGGATAACATTACCTCTTATGAGCTACGGAGGAAGTTCACTGCTTACATACATGATTGCGATTGGATTCATTTTAAATATTCGCTCAAGAACGAAAAGCTTTATGTTTAAATGAACAACACAAAAACGCTATATTTTTATCTCTATCCTTTTTTAGATATACTAATGAAAAATACGATGGAGGTTTAAATATGAAATATGACATTATAGGAGATATTCATGGATGCTTCCAAGAGTTTCAAAATTTAACAGAGAAGCTAGGGTATAACTGGAGTAGCGGTCTACCGATCCACCCTGAACAACGTAAACTTGCATTCGTTGGTGATATTACAGACCGTGGTCCTCATTCATTACGTATGATCGAAATTGTATGGGAACTTGTCATACATAAAAAAGAAGCTTATTACGCTCCTGGAAATCACTGTAATAAATTATATCGATTTTTCCTTGGACGTAATGTAACAATCGCTCACGGACTTGAAACAACTGTCGCTGAATATGAGGCACTTCCTTCTCATAAGCAAAACATTATAAAAGAAAAGTTTATCACTCTTTATGAACAATCACCACTCTACCACATACTAGATGAAAAAAAAGTAATCGTATGTCACGCTGGGATTCGGCAAGATTACATAGGAAGACGAGATAAAAAAGTACAAACCTTTGTATTATATGGTGATATTACAGGAGAAAAGCATGCCGATGGCTCACCTGTCCGTCGCGATTGGGCGCAAGAATACAAGGGGCAAGCTTGGATTGTATATGGACATACACCAGTAAAAGAACCTCGATTCGTCAATCAGACAGTCAATATTGATACTGGTGCTGTATTTGGTGGCAAATTAACCGGATTACGTTATCCTGAAATGGAGACTATCTCTGTCCCTTCTTCTTTACCTTTTGTCACTGAGAAGTTCCGTCCAATTTCATAACTACCTTACTTAGCGAGAGATTACCGTATTATTTAGGCAGATCTCATATAAAACTAGGTAAAGTAATTAAAAAAAGATGCAATAAAGTGCATCTTTTTTTAATTGCTTTACATATAATGTCGCAGGAGGTGACAGAATGAAGAAAAAATCTTCTAAACAAAAAAGAAAATTTCCCCCTTTATATCTGCCCATGTACGGAATTAACAACTGGTGTAGCATTCGGGCTGCAGCCATAGAAGAACTAGAAGAACAAGAGTCATCAAAAAAAAGCAAAGTAAAACCAACATATGTCTCTTTAGAAAATGCTGTGATGAACCACATAATCGATCGCAGAAAAATAAAGATGCAACAAAAAAATAAACAGCTCTCAAATCAAGATGAACAGGTACTACGTTCTAACCAAACAGAAGAAACCGCGGAAGAAAATAATTCTGTAGCAATAAATAAAAAAGTGGAACCAGAAATTCCAGCTGCTATTATAAACAAAGTAAAAAAAATAAAAGAAGCATTAGCTTCATCGAATGATATACAAACTGAAAAACCACTCATAATTGAGACACCTACACCTGAAAATACAAAAGTTAAAAGGGGCGGCCGATATGCATATGCGGAGGGGCTTCACTCTCATGCGGAGGGCATGGCAGCACATGCGGAAGGCTTATTAACACACGCAAAAGGTTCTTTCTCTCATGCAGAAGGATCCAACTCAAAAGCAACTGGACATAGTTCGCATAGTGAGGGAAGTGAAACGACAGCAGGCGGTGCTTATTCTCATGCGGAGGGTAAACAGACGACTGCTTTAGGCGAAGCAGCACACGCAGAAGGAACCGCAACTATCGCTAACGGCTTCTCTTCTCATGCGGAAGGTCATCATACATCAACAGCTCATTTTGCAGGTAGCCATATTATGGGGCGCTTCGGCACTGCAGAAGAAGCTTATTCCTGGTTTATTGCAAATGGTGCAAACGACACCGACCATAATATCGGTGCTAAATGGCTTGCCCATAATGGAGAAATGTATATTGAGGGCGCGTCTTACAATGCAAGCGGAACGGATTTTGCACAAATGTTTGAAACAGAAGGTCATAAACCTATTGATGTCGGTTATTTCGTTACATTTAGTAGCGAAGAAAAAATTCGGATAGCTACTTCACACGATTCGTTCATTTTAGGAATATCTAGTGCAACCCCTGCACTTATAGGAAATAGCGGGGCTTTAAGTTGGCAAAAACGCTATAAAACAGACAACTTTGGAAAACGCCAATATGTATGGACGGAATCAGAAGAAATACAACCTCTTTTAAATACAGAATGGGATCCAGCTTGCAAATATGTAGCAAGAAAAGATCGCGCCGAGTGGCTTCCTGTCGGATTAATTGGGCAAATGTTAGTACGTGATGACGGCACTTGCGAAACGCATGGATATTGTCGTCCAAATGACAATGGCATTGCTACAAAAGCCGAAAGTGGATTTTTCGTTATAAAGCGTACGGGTGAGAACCAAATTTTAATATTATTCCGCTAAGAAAAAAGGGAACAAAATTCTTTATAACATAAGAATTTTGTTCCCTTTTTAAGCATTCCTAAGTAACTCTTGCATATCGCTTGGAATCTTTATAGTGAAAGACATTTCTTTCTCTAAAATAGGATGATAAAACGTCAAAGATTTACTATGAAGTGCTTGCCGTTTCATTTCATCCCTTCTTCCTCCATATAAGTTATCACCAAGTAATGGATGTCCTATATGAGCCATATGCACACGAATTTGATGCGTTCTTCCTGTCTCAAGCTCCAGCGCTACATGTGTCTTATGATATGTACTATCAATTACTTTAAAATGAGTAACTGCCCTTTGTCCATCCTCACAAACCGTTCGCTCAATAATGCTATCAGATTTCCGACCAATTGGTGCATCAATCATTCCTTCTCGTTCTACCATCTCACCGTGAACAATTGCTTCATACGTTCGTTTCACAGCTTTTTGTTGATGCTGCTTCGATAAAAGATGATGCACGAAACGATTTTTTGCAATAAGCATAAGCCCTGAAGTATCACGATCTAACCGTGTTACAATGTGTACTGTACTTGCAAGATGCTGCTTATCATAATGAGATAAAAGCGCATTGGCAACACTCCCTGTCGGATGTTCCCTAGATGGAATCGTTGACATGTTCGCCTCTTTATTAATGATAAGAACCGCATCATCTTCATATACAATGCATAAAGGGATATCTTCTGCAATCATCCCTTCACTTCTTTCCTCCACTGGAAAAAAGATGCGTAATTCTTCACTAGCGCGCAACTGATGACGAACACTCGCATGTTGACCATTTACTTCAATTGCCCCGCCGTGAAACTTTATATCCGTTAAAGCGGCTTTAGAAATACCTTTCGTTTTCAAAAATTCCCTAACTAAAGTACTCTCTTCAGCCAGTCCTATATCCCATTTCAATGTAAATCTGTTCAAATTTATAACCCTTTCTATTTATCTGCAACAAACGAGTCACGAACTCGTTTCCAGAACGGGAACGGGCGGAAACGAACAAATCGTACTTTCTCGTTTGCGACGCGATACTGGATTGATTTCACATCTTGATGAACCATCGTTAAATGATCCACTGTAATTTGTAAGTTCATTCCTGCAGCTGGCTTTAACACACATGTATGGTGCTTCGGCAATACGAGTGGCGATCCCACAGTACGAAACACACGATTGTTAATGGACGCCATTTCTGCAATTTGAATCGCTTCAATAGAAGGGTGAATAATTGCTCCGCCAAGCGCTTTATTATATGCAGTACTTCCTGAAGGAGTAGAAATACAAAGGCCGTCCCCGCGGAATGTTTCAAAATATTCTCCGCGTATTTCTACTTCTGTTACTAATGTACCTTCTGCACTTTTTACAGTCGCCTCATTCATCGCCAAATACTGTGACTCTTTACTTCCATTCACATAGCGAATAATCACTTCTAAAAGCGGATATTCCACCACTTGGAATGGTGTTTTCGCAATCGCAATTACTAATTTCTCTACTTCTGTCGGTAACCAATCTGCATAGAAACCTAAATGTCCTGTATGTACACCAACAAATGCTGTTTCATCCAATCGATTATAATAACGATGAAACGCATATAAAAGCGTTCCATCTCCCCCAACAGAAATTACAATATCGGGTTCCTTTTCATCCATTGTAAATCCAAAATCTAACAAGTACTCTTTCATCGTGCTTGCCAGTGTATCTGATGATTGATCTCCCTTTGACATAATTGTAAATTTCATCGCCCAACACCCTTTAGTTTATGATTCGGAATCTTTCGTTTCTTGCTTTCTTGAAAAAGCCTTCTGCGCTTCTTGAATCTCAAGACGAATAGAAGACATTTCTTCATCTAATAAAAACGCCGCTTCCGCTGCACGTTGCAAGCGTATTTTAATATCTTCAGGAAAACGTCCACTATATTTATAATTTAAAGAATGCTCAATTGTTGCCCAAAAGTTCATTGCTAACGTGCGTATTTGGATTTCTACCAATACTTTTTTTTCTCCCTGAATCGTTTGAACGGGGTAACTAATGACAACGTGATAAGAGCGATAGCCGCTATCTTTCTTTTGCGTGACATAATCACGTTCTTCCACGATTTCAAAGTCATTTCGTTTTCGAAGATATTCTACAACAGGCTTAATCTCATCAACAAATTGACACATCATTCGAAGGCCCGCGATGTCTTGCATATCTTCTCTCAGCCGATCTAGCGGTACATTTCTCTTCTCCGCTTTATCAATAATACTAGCAACCGACTTTACCCTTCCTGTTACAAACTCAATTGGAGAATGCTCTGTCAACATTGCAAATTGAGTACGCATTCCTTTTAGTTTCACTTTCAGCTCTGCCACCGCTTGATGGTAAGGTGCTAAAAATTCTTCCCAATTTCGATTCATTTCAACCACCACCAAAATCAATCCATTTGCTTATAGAAATACTTTTTCTACAGCAGTTACTAGTTCTTCTCCGTAATTTGCATTACCTTCAATATTTTCAACTAAATATTCTACTTCTTCTTTTAAATTTTCTAATTCCATTTCAACGTCATTCACACGAACGAACATTACTATATCTTTATTCATCGCTTCATGCATTGCTTCCCAGCATGTGTGCGGAATACTTACATAAATGAAAGATGATTCGTTTTCTAAAATATATAAAAATGATAAATTGTCTGAGTCTACAAGTACGTGATTACGCGCACTTAACTCCTTTACCTCTATTTCATTATTTTCCGCACAAAAAATAAGCGCATTCTCTCTCTTTTCTACGCTCTTAACTTGAATTTTATTTTGCATGCTCTAACTCCTCCATCTCAACTTCCTGTCTTACTTAACAGTATTATTGTATCATAACATGGACGCAAACAAATAAAACATTGAACCAAATTTATGAAAAAGCGATAATGTGTAAAGAATTATTTTTTAAAAGGAGCGCGCATACAATGACACAAGAAATTGAAATTGAATTTAAAAATATTGTTACAGAAGAAGAATTCGATACATTATGTAAATCATTCTCTATTGAAGCATTTACGAAACAGGTGAATCACTACTTTGAAACACCGGGCTTCTCGTTAAAAGAAGCCGGCTCTGCACTTCGTATTCGTCATAAAGGAGAAATTTATACATTAACATTGAAACAACCTGCAGAAGTCGGCTTGTTAGAAACGCATCAAGTCGTAACAGAAGACGAAGCAAGAATGATGATGGAAACAAACGTAATCATTCCAGGGGCTGTAATGGATCAACTACACAAATTACAAATTCCTGTTTCCACTTTAACTTATATGGGTAGTTTAACAACTGAAAGAGCCGAAGCATTATTTAAAGGCGGAACGCTTGTCTTTGATCATAGTTTCTATTACAATCACGATGATTATGAAATTGAATTTGAAGTGCAAGATGAAGAAACAGGAAAAGCTGCATTTATTCATTTATTAACGCAACATAACATACCTGTTCGTCATACAAATAACAAAGTAAAACGCTTTTTCCTTGCCAAACAAAACAAAGCACGCTAAAGTGAAAATTCCACTAGTGAATATGTTTCACTAGTGGATACATCTTACTAAAAAAGTTTACACCCGTAGAATAAGCAAAGAATGTTTGAGAAGGCTGTTTATTTGCCCTCTCGAACATTCCATTGCTACAATAGATATACATTTCATGGAAAAAGGAGTTTATAAAGGATGAGCAAGCAACCGATGACACCATTTGAAGCAATTGGCGGTGAACAATGCATTGCAATATTAGTAGATACATTTTATTCCTATGTCAGTAAACACCCTGACTTATCTCCCATCTTCCCGGAAGATTTAACAGAAACCGCTAGGAAGCAGAAGCAATTTCTAACACAATATTTAGGTGGTCCTAATTTGTACACTGAAGAACATGGTCATCCTATGTTAAGGGCACGCCATCTTCCGTTTGAGATTACTCCAAAACGAGCAGAGGCTTGGCTATCATGTATGGAGCAAGCAATGGATGATACTGGAGTGCATGGTCATATAAGAGAGTTTGTTTTTGAACGTTTAGCATTAACCGCTCAGCATATGGTTAATACTCCAAACGAAACAGGTGAAGTGTAATGGATAAGCAGGAAGCAAAGCATATAAATATGCCATCTCCTTCCGCATGCGAGCATAAGTCTGTAGAAGCATATTTATTTATTGATCCACTTTGTAAAGATTGCTGGGAAATTGAGCCTTTTATTATTAAACTATGGCTTGAATACGGGAAATACTTCTCTATTCGTCATATCGTAACAGGAAAAGTGGATGGAACGAACGCTTCCTCACACAAATGGAATAAACCTGCTAATATTCGATTTGTGTGGGAAAAGACAACAAGTTTACAAGGTTTTTCATGTGATGGAAAGGTACATATGCAAGAAGCATCGTCAACACCATATTTAGTTTCGATGGCAATTAAGGCGGCGGAGTTGCAAGGCCGAAAAGCAGGTTCGAAGTTTTTGCGAAAACTCCAAGAATACATTTTCCTTGAAAATGTATCAAACCCTGACTGCGAACTATTACTTGCATGTGCGAAAGATAGCAATATTGATGTAGAAGAATTTAAAAAAGATCTACATTCTGCTAGTGCAAAAAAAGCTTTCCAATGTGACTTGAAATTCACGAATGAGATGCATATTACAGAAATACCCTCCCTCGTCTTTTTTCATGCGAACTCAGATGAAGAAGGTATTAAAATCGCTGGAAATTATTCCTACGATGTATACGTACAATTATTGAAAGAACTTGTAAAATGTGAAATTGAGCCAGAACCATTACCACCTTTAGAAGCATTACTAGAAGCAACACAATTTATATCTTCAAAAGAAGTAGCATTTATTTATGACTGTCCGCAGCAAGAAATTGAGCGCGAACTTAAAAAATTACAACTGAAACGAAAAGTACAAATGATTGAAGTAAAATGCGAACGTTATTGGAAATGGATAGCAAAAGAAAAAGACCTGGTGTAAACACCAGGTCTTTTTCTTTACGGCTTATAAAAATATTAAAGGGGATGGGAGAAATTTTCACGTTCAAACAAAGGGGTATATGTTTGTATGTGAATTCGTTCACGCTTATTATATTACAAGATTCGACGCCAGATGACAACCCCTTTTGTCGAAATTCACACTTTTGTCACATTCTAAACGTTTTCATTTTTGAATAAGCTATAAAAAAGGTCATTTAGGGGGGTTATTTATGAAAAAATCTTATATTGCTCTTCTCTTTCTAGCTGTCATCGTTTCTTTTTTCTTGTACATCCTCTCTCTACTACAAGCTTTTCCTAAAATTATTGCCTTACCTCTTTTATTTGGAATCATCGTTATCACTCTCTCTTATTTCAATCATAAAAAAAGATTCAAAGGGTTTTAATTTCAAAAATCAGCTGTAAAACTATCCTTTCAGTTAGAAAAACAAAGAAATTCACCTTATTTTTTCGACAAATATCGACATTGAATTTATTCAACAAAAAAGACGAGGATACAATCTCTCGTCTTTTTTCATTACTTTTCTTCAAATAATAATGCTTCTAATTCATTTAATTTCTCTTCAAATACTTGTAGTGCCTCTTTTACTGGTTCAGGAGATACCATATCTACTCCTGCTTTTTTCAGCACTTCAATTGGATAATCAGAGCTTCCTGCTTTTAAGAACTCGTTAATATAACGTTCTACTGCTGGTTGTCCTTCTTCTAAAATCTGTTTAGATAGAGCTGTCGCTGCACTAAATCCTGTTGCGTATTGATATACGTAATAGTTGTAGTAGAAGTGCGGAATACGAGACCATTCTAAACCAATCTCTTCGTCGATTACTAAAGCGTCACCGAAATATTTCTTATTTAAATCGTAGTAGATTTCCGTTAGCATGTCTGGCGTAACAGCATGTCCTTCTTGTACTTTCTTATGAATAATATGTTCAAACTCTGCAAACATCGTTTGACGGAATACAGTACCACGGAATCCTTCTAAATAATGATTTAATAAATATAGACGCTCTTTCTTATCTTCTGTCGTTTTTAATAAATAATCATTTAGAAGCGCTTCATTACAAGTTGATGCCACTTCTGCTACGAAGATGGAATAATCACCATATACGTGCGGTTGTGTTTTTCTTGTATAGTAACTATGCACCGAATGACCAAACTCATGAGCAAGTGTAAATAAATTATTTACATTATCATGCCAGTTCATTAAAATATACGGATTTGTTCCATATGCACCAGATGAATATGCCCCGCTTCGTTTTCCTTTATTCTCATACACATCTACCCAGCGATTTTCATATGCTTCTTTCAAAATATCAACATATTCATCACCAAGTACGTTTAAAGATTTTAATAAAAGGTCTTGCGCTTCTTCGTATTTCACATTCATTTTCACTTCTGGTACAAGTGGTGTATATAAATCATACATATGAAGCTCATCAAGTCCTAATGCACGCTTACGAATATCGATGTAACGGTGTAATAAATGTAAGTTGTCATTTACCGTTTCAACAAGTTGATCATATACTGCTTCCGGAATATTATTATTGCTTAGTGCAGCTTGGCGAGCAGAATCATATTTACGAACACGCGCATTGAAATTATTACGTTTTACTGCTCCGCTTAACGTACTTGCGAATGTATTTTTAAATTTCCCGTACGTTTCATATACAGCTTTAAATGCATCTTCGCGAACACGGCCATCATCACTTTCTAAAAACTGAATGTAACGACCATGTGTAATTTCTATTTCTTCTCCGTCTTCACCTTTAATAGATGGGAATTTTAAATCCGCGTTATTCAACATACCAAATGTATTGCTTGATGAACTCATTACTTCAGATGCTTCCGCTAATAAAGCCTCCTCAGCTTCTGATAATACGTGCGGGCGTTGACGTGTAATTTCTTCTAATGCATGTTCATATACACTTAAATCTCTATTTTCCTTCAAGAATGTTTGCAGTGTATCTTCTGAAACCGACAAAATTTCAGGTACAATATACGCTGTGCTACTAGATACTTGTGAATATAAATTTGTTGCGCGATCATTTAATGCTTGATATACAGAGTTTGTTGTATCTTGATCGTAACGCATATGAGCATATGTATATAGCTTACCTAATCGCATTGAAATTTCGTCTTCATATTGCAATGCCTCAAGTAAATTGTCCGCAGAGTCACCAAGTTTCCCTTTAAATTCAGTTAACTTCGGTAATAGCTCTTTAATAGCTTGGAATTCTTTTTCCCATTCTGCATCTGTTTGGAAAATATCTTCTAATCGCCACGTACTTGCTTCTTCAATCTCATTGCGATCTGGTAATGTTTTCGCTTTGTTTTGTTCAGACATTCTTTAAGCCCTCCTTTAATTATCTCTACTTAAGTACAATTCGTTTTTTTCTTATGTAATTCCTTCACAATCAGTCTTTATTATATCCCCTTTTCCTTCTCTCATGTTGTACTTTGCCTCAAATAAAGATAAGGCATACGCTAAACAAGTTTCATCATATTTCATAACTTCCTCCTCTGTTTTTAACATAACGATCCCCCTTATTTTCCGGTACTTATAAGTCTCCACTTTACGTAATACACCTGTATAACATAAGAATGTCATATATTCAGTAACTGCTACTTTCCATATATGCTTTGAAAAGTACGGGAGCATACGCCTTTTCGTATACTTTTTTACATAACTACACACATATTGAAGAGAAATACACTCTCCTACTGCAAGCTCCCCTATACACTTCATATATAGAAAAGCTTGCCATATAAATGGGTTTGTTTGAAAAGCAAATCCAGAAGGGAGTGGAACACCAATTTCAGAAGGAAAGCTCGCTGGGGTACATTTAAATTGATATAAGAGGCGTAATAGTGACTTATAATTATAATTCCAAATAGGCAAAGCATTTTTTCGAAAATAGTCCTTTCGTTGCTTCCATTCTCGGTCTAATATTTCTTTTTGGAAAGGAACAGGGGAAAAGAGTAGTTCAAAAGTAGTAGTTTCAGTTGGTAAATATATAGTATGTGAGAAAGAGACGCTTGTAGAAAAAGAAGTGAGAAACGCGCATTTCATAAATGATTTTTGTTTGGAACAGAAGAAAATAAGAAATGGTTGAGGATAAGATTGTAAGGAGAAAGCCATAAGTGAGGAAAATTTCATCCAATATGCAGATTGCTTTTTCAATTGATTTCCACCAATGATCCAAATGACCTGTATACCCGCTCGCCAATACGAATAGGTTCGTTTGTACAGCTGCTCTATAGAAAGATTTGCGCATTGGTATTCAATCGCAATTTTTCTCCCTGCTCTCTCTATAAAAATATCTGGTCGTTGCTGAATCTGGGGCAGATAATGCTCTATATCTACATGAAAGTTTTGACGTTCGAACCATCTATATAACAATTCTTTACCGTGCCTATGATACATAGATTCCGCTTCATAAAAGGCAAGACATGAATCCACTTTTTTATGAGCAAAATGCCAACTTTTTTGTTTCCCTAATTTCATTTGTACTTCCTTTCCACAAGCTACACAAAAGAATCGTTCCTGTTGACGCATACGGCGCAAAAGCTCTTCATTACAATTGTAGAGTAAATGAATTTTTTCTCCGTTTTCTCTTTTAGCTATAAATATCGTAATCACATCCTTTCAGCTCTTTACATTCTACAATTTATTACAAATTCCTTTAAAAAAAGAGATGTCCCAATTTCGGACATCTCTTTTTATAATAAAGGGGATAATAACCGGTACGTTGATTCAACAATTCGTCTATGAAGACGCCTTTTATGAAAATGATCGACATGAATTTCACTTGATTCTTCTAAATCATCTTTAAAGTCTTGAACAAGTCTTTTAATGCTATCTGTATCATATAAAAAGGCATTTACTTCAAAATTCAAATGAAAACTTCTCATATCCATATTAGCTGTCCCAATTGAAGCTAAATCAGAATCGACAATGACAACTTTACTATGGAGAAAACCTTTTTCATACTCATATATCTTTACCCCTGCATCTAAAAGCTCTGGGAAGTACGATCTCGATGCGTAAAAGACAGTACGCTTATCAGGCTTACTCGGCATTAACAAACGAACATCAATACCAGCAAGCGCAGCTACCTTTAATGCGGATAAAATATCATCATCCGGAATGAAATACGGCGTTGCAATCCAAATAGATTTCCGAGCAGAAGCGATCATTGCGAAATATAAATGCTTAATCGTTTCCCACTTATTATCAGGGCCGCCTGCAACGAGCTGCACGCCTCCCCAATGATCACCCTCAACTGCTTTTGCTTGTAAATATTCAGGAGCTAGCACAGCCTCTCCAGTCATATAAAACCAATCTTGAAGGAAAATAAGCTGTAAACTTTGAACCGCTTCACCACGTAAATACAAATGCGTGTCTCGCCAAAAGCCAAAATATTTACTTTTCCCTAAATACTCATCACCGATATTTAATCCGCCTACAAACCCTTCGTTCCCATCAATCACAACAATTTTCCTATGATTTCGATAATTAATCTTATCGTTTAAAATCGGAAAGCGCACAGGAAAAAACGGAATCATTTCAACACCTGCATCGTTTAATTCTTCAATATACGATTTTGATAACTTAAAACTTCCAACCGCATCATATAAAAAACGAACAACAACGCCTTCTTTTGATTTTTGTATTAAAATATCTTTAATTTCTGTTCCTAATTTATCATCACGCACAATGTAATATTCCATATGAATGTGATGTTTTGCTCGTTTTAATCCATCTAAAATGGCCTGAAACGTTTCATCTCCATTTGTTAATGTCCTCGTTTCAGTTTGAAATGAAATATTTAAAGCGCCTAAGCGATCCGCTAAACGAAATAACAGCTCTTGATGCTTATGATTGCGTAAAATTCTTTCTTCGTAATCTTCATGCCCTTTATATTGTAAAAACGCCTGTTCATCAAGTAACGCCTTCTTTTGAAACATTCTTTTTCTCCGAAAATTTTGTCCAAATAATAAATAAGCAAAGAAGCCAAATACTGGAAAAATCCCTAACACAATTAACCATGTAAGTGTTTTAGATGGATGGCGATTTTCTAAGAAAATAACGCAACCAATTAAAAACGCAGATACTGTAAATAAAATACTAATAATACCTAAAATCGAAACATCTTTTATCCCAATCACATCTGAATAAAATGCTACATCAATAAACATACGTAACGAAACAAATAATGCGAACAATAGCAGGATAAAGAAAATCAGCTTTAACGTATTTTTCATCTCTTACCTCCTAACTAAGAAAGCTTTCCTATTCTTCATATAAAAAGCCGATTTCATACTACAGAAATCGGCCTACGTTTTAGCAGGAAAATTATTGCGAATCGTTTCAAGCGCATGCTCTTTCACAATTTGTTTTCCATACTCACTTACACGATGAATTGTTAAAGTTGATTCTTCCCCATATTCTAAAATAATACTTAAAATACGATCGATTTCTTCTTCATCATGTAGCACTTCATCGAATTCCACATATACATAATAGCGGTTCTCAAATGAATACAGCTCATCTTTTATATCTTCAAAGATAAGACGATGACTTAATGAAATGACATCTTCAAAATCATTAAATTTAATTAAAAAGCCAAACGTACCATCTTCATTAAAGTTTGTTCCTGTTTGTTCTTCTACCTCTTCGACTAACTCTTGTTGGAATAATGATTCGATGCCTTCATCTAGAGGAATATCTATAATTTTGTCTACCCCTATCGGTAGTTCCAGCTTTTGTCCGTCCTTTGAAAGCTCTGCTTTCGTGACAAGTACTTCAATCCCTTTATCGACTGCTTGCACTTGAATCCATAACGGCCCATCAATAAAGAAATCGTCATGATCACGAGCTTCGTCCATCATCTCCCAAAAGAGCTCTTCACTTCGTTCGCGATCATACCAAATTTCTTCACGATTAAATCCTCTATCCTCTATATCAATGTACGTAATAAAAAATTTCATCGTATGATCATTAATTCTTTCAATATCCAAAATACAACTCTCCCTTCCTGCTTAGAATTGTTATGAAGGGATTCCCCACTCATATGACAAATCAATAGATTCTTGTACTCTCATTTTATGATAAGATTCTCCAGAATGGAAATAAAATCGATTTATTTTACAAAAATAGTTATATGCCTATCTTTACTCGATCAACTACATAAATATATTATTATAGCGATTTCTTACTTACAAAAAATTTGGACATACATTTCCACATTCCCCCGTACACTTTAATAAAGTGAAACTTCTATTGGAAGAGATTATTTAACAACAACTTTCTTCATCACATACATACAGTTCGCTTATTAAAACATCATAAATGGAGGCAGACGAATGGACTTAGAGTTTTTAACATCCGTACTAATGATTGTCGGTATCGATGTTGTATTAGGTGGTGACAATGCAATTGTCATCGCACTAGCTAGCCGAAATTTACCTGAATCGAAACGAAATAAAGCTATTTTGATTGGTACTCTTTTAGCAATCGTACTAAGAATTGCCCTTACTATATTAGCTGTCTATTTACTCGACATTCCATTTCTACAACTGATTGGCGGGGTTTTACTTACATTAATTGCAGTCAATTTATTAACTGATAATAACAACGATCTTTCTGCTATTCAAGGAAAAACAACTTTATTCCAAGCTGTGCGGACAATTGTTTTCGCGGATCTCGTTATGGGGTTTGATAATGTTATTGCCATTGCAGGTGCAGCTCACGGGAGATTTTTACTCGTCATAATTGGCTTACTCATTTCTATCCCTATTATTATTTGGGGTAGCAAACTTATTTTAATACTTATGGAACGATTTCCATTCCTCATTTATTGCGGTGCAGCGATTCTTGCCTATACTGCAGGAAAAATGGTTACACATGAAGACAGACTTGCCACCTTTTTTCATAACAACCCAAGTTTCACTGCAAGCATTCCTTATTTGTTCATTTTCACTATTTTATGCATCGGCTTTATCGTACAACAAGTTCGATTACGCAATGTGAAACATTAAAAAAAACCTTCTACTATATAATAGGTAGAAGGTTTTCATATTATTATAATTAATTTACAAGACGTTGTGCTTCACGTAATTGGAACGTTCTTACTGTACGTGGTAAGAAACGGCGAATTTCGTCTTCGTTGTAACCAACTTGAAGGCGTTTCTCGTCAATCATAATTGGACGACGTAAAATCCCTGGATAGTCACGAATCATCTTATATAAATCTTGAAGTGGTAAAGATTCTAAGTTTACATTCAATTCTTGGAAAACTTTCGAACGAGTAGAAATAATCTCATCCGTTCCGCTTTCTGTCATACGTAAAATCTCTTTAATTTCCTCAATTGTTAATGGATCTGAGAAAATATTACGTTCTGTATAGGGAATATGATTTTCCTCTAGCCATAATTTCGCCTTTCTACAAGACGTACAGCTTGGAGAACTATATAATGTTACCATACAAAGCTCACTCTCCTTAAAGAGTACAAATTCTGTACTAAATACAGTTTTAATTTCTAACTTCAGCAATTTTTCGCGATAACTTGTCTTATTGAAAAGTACAAAAATCGCATTTCATGTAAGCAACAACTTATAATAAACAACAATTACTTTTAATAAGTAACTTCTATAATCATTATACAATAGATTTTGCAAGAAATATACAGTAAATTTCCTGCTAGTTGAGAAAACTCTTCCGTGTATTCCACTGCTATGTAACATGATTACGCTCAATTTATCTGTACTTGAACAATAACTTTCAACCCTTTCAATACTCATTCCCCCTAGATTTTTCATATAATATATAGTTATTTATCTATAATCTTCCCTATGAAAAAGAGAACGTTTTCTTACTTTTTCCTGATAAATCAATTAAGAAATGTAAGACTATACAAATGAGAATGAAAAGGAACATTTGTTCTTATTTTAACAAATATTCTCCCTCCTGTCCACACGATTTCTAAAGTAAATTATTTTTTTCTGACATTTCTTTCTTTTTTATTTTTTATCTCATACAATAAACATACAGACAGGCAAAGGGGGAGTTTGCAAATGATTGCTTTTTTTGTTGATTTTATTACGGTTGCTGCCCTCATCATCGGAATAACAGCATTGATTGGTGTCATTACAAATAGCATTGGCGAAAAGCTCTTTGGCGGAAAAGAAAAAATGAAGTTTGTTAACAAAAGTTTGGATGTACAATCCGGCTGGAATCAAGTTGGCGGAAAAGGCATTTATAAGAAACGCACGTATTAAAAAAAGCAGGTGGTTAGCCTGCTTTTTTTATTTCCCTACGGATGCCCATTTGAAGCTCACATCAGGGCCATATTTATGGTTGTACATATCTTTAATTGTTTCTCTTTGTAAGTATGCTCTACCACGTTGGTATACTGGAACAATCGCAGCGTCATCAAGTAACATTTTTTCTGCCTCAAGTAAGTTTTTCCAGCGAGCATTTACATCGCTTCCATCTTTTTTCGCTTTCATAATGATTTCATCGTATTTCGGATTAGAGTACTTCATCTTATTTTGTGACCCATCTGTTACAAACATATCAAGATATGTGATCGGATCTGGGAAGTCTGCCCCCCATCCAGAGAATGACATGACATAATCACCCGCATCTTCTAATTTCAACTTTTGTGCGAATGGTTGTTGTTTAATTTTCACTGTTAAGCCTGGTAAATTCTTTTCCAGTTCACCTTTTAAATATTCACCAGTTTTCTTAGATAATTCAACATCTTCATTTAATAACTCTAATTCAATTTCATTTTTTCCAAGCTCTTTCGTACCAGCTTCCCAATATTTTTTTGCTTCTTTCACATTTGGTTTTACAATATCACCATTTTCAGCACGGAAATCCTTTTTATCCGGACCTTTAATGAAGTTATCAGGAATTAATCCTGTTGCTGGCTTAGAACCGTTATTTAATAATGTATCAACGAACGGCTTACGATCAAAAGCAAGGGAAATTGCTTTACGAATATTTTTATTTGCTAAAGCTGGATCTTTTTGATTTAAGCGTAGGAAAAATACAGATGTCTCTTCTACTGTTTTGAAATCTGGTTTTCCTTTATATTTATCGATGAACTCTGCTAATAACGTCGCTCGATCGATTGCATTTGTTTCATATAAGTTAATTGGCGTAGATGTATCTTTTACAATATTAAAGTTTACTTCTTCAAGCTTCACTTCTTTATTGTCCCAATATGATGAGCTCTTTGTCATTTTAAAACTGCGTTCATGTTGCCAATCACTTAATGTAAATGGTCCGTTGTAAAGCGTTGTGTTCGCTTCCAAACCAAACTTCGCACCTTGCTCTTTCACAAATTTCTCATTTACAGGATAAAAGATTGGATATACCATTAAATCTACAAGATATGGAATAGAATTGTCTAATTCTACTTCTAATGTGTAATCATCAATTGCTTTTACACCTAATTGATCAGGACTCATCTCTTTTTTATTAATTTTCTCTGCATTTTTTATATCATACATAATGTATGCTGATTTCGCAGCTGTGTCTGGATTGATTGCTCTTTGCCATGCGTATACAAAATCTTTCGCCGTTAAAGGCTCACCGTTTGACCATTTCGCGTCTTCACGTAATTTAAATGTATATTTTTTACCGTCTTCTGACTTTTTAAATTCTTTTGCTACACCTGGAACTAACTTATCATCTTTTCCAAGGCGGTATAGACCTTCCATCGTGTTGTTCATTACTTTTGAAGAAACTGCGTCAGCTGATAATGCTGGGTCCATCGTTGGAATTTCTTGTGTTTCAATTAAATTAAGAACTTGCTTCGCACCGCTTTTCCCGCTATCCCCTTTTGCGTTTGCTTGCGGTTCATCTTTTTGGTAGCTACATGCCCCTAATATCATGCTCATTGCTACTGTTGATACTACAAAAACTGGTATCTTTTTTTTCATACTTCCACCCTCCAAAAAATGTTAGCCCTTTCATTTTCAAACAGAAAGAAATATATATATGTTCTAATAATTCATATTATACACACAAATATATTTTTTGTATATTTATATTTCTATTTCATTAAAATTTTCTGTTAAAAAATATATCTTTGTAAACGTTTTATATTGTCTATTTTCCTTACTAAAGTGCCAAAAATAATTATTTTTATATTATTATAAATTATCAGAGAAAAATAAATTTTATATTTTATAATATTTTATGTATAATTATCCCACCCTTTTCAACATAAAATAGCAGGCCCTTCATATTAAAAATATATAGGCTAAAATGAGTGCAAAGGATAAGAAAGTATGTTACGATACATTTTGCTAAAAATAGATATCGGTAAAGAGGGGACGGACATGACAGCAATTCAGGCAAAAAATGGGCCGACAGAGAAATTAAGTTTATTCTTATTAACATGGCCTATTTTTCTAGAAGTTTTTCTTTTTATGTTGATGGGGATCGCTGATACTTTCATGTTAAGTGCATTATCAGACGATGCTGTATCTGGGGTTGGTGCAGCGAATCAATATCTCCATATTGCGATTTTGGTATTAGAAGTCATCGGGAACGGCGCTGCTATCGTTGTATCTCAATACCTCGGTTCCAGACGCTTTATGGAAGCATCTAAAATATCAGCATTAGCCGTCACATTAAATTTAATAGTTGGGCTCGTTATAAGCGCTGGTTTTCTTTTATTTTCGAAACATATGATGCTTGCAATGAACTTACAAGGCGATGTACTAACGTATGCGCAAAACTACTTATCTATCGTCGGAGGGGCAATCTTCCTGCAAGCTATCATTAACTCATTAGCCGCAATTATCCGTGTACACGGTTTTACAAAGCAAGCGATGTTTATTTCACTCGGAATGAATATTATTCATATCGCTGGAAACTACGTACTCATTTTCGGGAAATTTGGTTTCCCTGAGCTCGGTGTACAAGGGGCTGCAATTTCTTCCGCTATCAGTCGATTGATCGCACTTATTGTTTTCTTCTGGTTACTATATCGCGTTATGGAATATCGTGTGAAATTACAATATTACTTCACTTTATCCAAAGAATACATTGGAAAAATTTTAAAAATCGGCATTCCATCTGCATTTGAACAAGTGATGTATCAAGCTTGTCAAATCGTCTTCCTTTATTACGCAACGTACTTAGGAACGGAATCATTAGCGGCTAGACAATACGCTACTAACATTTCCATGTTCACTTATTTATTTGCAATTGCGATTGGTATGGGAACAGCCATTATTATTGGCCGCCTTGTTGGTGGTGGCGAAAAGGATGAAGCATACGAACGTTTGTGGAAAAGTGTAAAATGGGCGATTGGTGTAACTTTATGTATGGTCGCTCTCGTTATTACATTCCGTACACAATTAATGGGACTGTTTACAGATAATCCGCACATTATCGGGTTAGGCGCAAGTGTTCTTTTACTAAGTGTACTACTTGAAACGGGACGTACGATGAACATCGTCATCATTAATTCGCTTCGTGCAGCTGGTGATGCAAAATATCCTGTTTTAATCGGTGCATTTTCTATGGTGTTAATGAGTTTACCACTAGGTTACTTTTTCGCCTTTCATTTAGATATGGGGCTCGTGGGTATTTGGCTAGCGATCGCCATCGACGAATGGACACGTGCCATTATTATGTTCTTCCGCTGGAAAAGTAGAGCTTGGGAACGTTACGCACTAGTTAAACCTGAAGAACAAGAAGAGAGTATTTCTGTTCAAGTTTAGTAATTTTATATAGTAGAAAAAAGAGCCCTCCTTCCGCAATGGAAGAATGGCTCTTTTTTTATTGATAGATTTCTTTATATTTCTTATACTCTGCTTCAGAACATAGTACGAAATGTCCTGGACGAATTTCACGCATTGTTGGCACTTCGCTACCGTAATCATGCTGCGATGGATCGTATACGATACGTTTACGATTACGCTCATAATCTGGATCTGGTAGCGGAATTGCTGATAATAGTGATTTCGTATATGGATGAACTGGATTCGCATATAACTCTTCACTTGTTGTCAGTTCTACAATTTGACCACGGTACATTACGCCGATGCGGTCACTAATGTATTTTACCATCGATAAATCATGGGCAATGAATAAGTATGTTAAGCCTTTTTCTTTTTGTAACTTTTTCAGTAAGTTTACAACTTGCGCCTGAATCGATACGTCAAGTGCTGAGATCGGCTCATCGGCAATGATAAATTCTGGTTCTACAGCAAGCGCTCGAGCGATACCGATACGCTGACGTTGTCCACCTGAGAATTCGTGTGGGAAACGGTTTGCGTGCTCTTTATTTAAACCAACTGTGTTTAGTAGTTCATGAACACGGTCCATGCGCTCTTTTTTACTTTTCGCTAATCCGTGAATATCAATACCTTCTGCGATAATATCCCCTACTGTCATACGAGGATTTAGTGATGCGTATGGATCTTGGAAAATCATTTGCATTTTACGGTTGAATTTCTTCAATTCTGTGCGTGATTTCTTACCATGTACGTTTTCACCATCGAATAATACTTCACCAGCAGTTGCATCATATAAACGAATAATCGTTCTTCCAGTTGTTGATTTACCACAACCTGATTCTCCTACAAGACCAAATGTTTCTCCGCGGTAAATATCAAATGAAATATCATTAACCGCTTTGACAACACCACCACTCACGTCGAAGTGCTGCTTTACATTTTTTACTTCAATTAATTTCTCACGTTGTTTAGTCATGTTGTTCACCTGCTTTCATTTGAAGAATACGTTTTTCAACAACTGCCGGCGGTTTTACTTCTGGAGCTTGCTCGTGAAGTAACCAAGTTGCCGCATAGTGTGTATCACTTACTTTAAATAAAGGCGGTTCCATTTCAAAATCAATTTTCAGCGCCTGTGGGTTACGTGGTGCAAAAGCATCACCCTTTGGCGGCTTCAATAAATCCGGAGGCGTTCCAGGAATTGCGTATAACTCTTCCTCTGAACCATCTAAACTTGGCATAGATGCGATTAAGCCCCAAGTATATGGATGTTTCGGATTATAGAAAATTTCATCTACAGTTCCAATTTCAACAACTTTACCAGCATACATAACTGCCACTCGGTCAGCAACGTTTGCTACTACACCTAAGTCATGCGTAATGAAAATAATTGCCGCTTCTGTTTTTTGCTGAATGTCTTTCATAAGTTCTAAAATTTGTGCCTGAATCGTAACGTCTAGCGCTGTTGTCGGCTCATCGGCAATTAATAATTTCGGGTTACAAGCTAACGCCATCGCAATAACTACACGCTGTCTCATACCACCTGAGAATTGGTGAGGATATTGTTTTAAACGTGCTTCTGGATTTGGAATACCTACAAGGTCGATTAATTCTAACGCAACTTTACGTGCGTCTCCTCTACTCATCCCTTGGTGTTTAATAAGACCTTCCATAATTTGATTCCCAATTGTCATCGTTGGATTTAATGATGTCATTGGATCTTGGAAAATCATCGCGATATCTTTACCACGAACTTGCTGCATTTCTTTTTCCGTTAATTTCGTTAAATCACGACCGTCAAATACAATCTCTCCATTTTTAATACGGCCTGGAGGATTTGGGATTAACCCCATTAGCGCTTTAGAAGTAACTGATTTCCCAGAACCAGACTCTCCTACAATCGCTAATGTTTCCCCTTTTTTCAAATCAAAAGTAACTCCGCGCACTGCTTGTACTTCACCTGCATGTGTATCAAAGGAGACTTGTAAATCTTTTACCTCTAACAATGTTTTCATTTTTACTTCTCCCTCCTCATTTACTTACGCATTTTTGGATCTAACGCATCGCGTAATCCATCTGCCATTAAGTTGAATGCTAGAATTAACATACTGATGACAACCGCAGGGATGAACATCATGTGTGGATACGTTTGAATAGATTTATAACCATCATTTACAAGAGAACCAAGTGACGCGAATGGTGGCTGAATTCCTAAACCAATGAAACTTAAGAACGCTTCACCAAACACCGCTGATGGAATTGTGAACATTGTCATTACGATAATAGGTCCCATTACGTTTGGAATTAAATGTTTCACAATTAATTGTGTATTTGTTGCACCTAATGTACGAGATGCTAATACATATTCTTGGTTTTTTAACTTTAGGATTTGTCCACGAACAATCCGCGACATCCCTATCCAACCCGTAATCGCCATCGCGAGTGTAATTGACCAAATACCAGATCCCATAATGATTACCATTAAAATAACGATGATTAAGTATGGAATACCGTTAATAATCTCCATAATACGTTGCATAATATTATCTACTCTACCGCCGTAGAATGCTGAAATACCTCCGTATGCAACCCCAATTACTAAGTCAATTGCTGCTGCTAAAAGAGCGATATATAATGATACGCGTGTACCTTCCCATGTTCTTGTCCATAAGTCACGGCCAAGATCATCTGTACCAAACCAGAAGTACTCTTTAATATCACGTTTTTCATATTGGTCAACACCATATTGATCTGTACCGTCAAATGGTAACCAATGAACATTTTCAATAACTGGAATTTTTGGTGGTAATTTCGCACGACCTAAATCTTGCTCTTTATACGAGTGTTTACTTACCATCGGTCCAAAAATCGCTAATAGCGCAATGATTACTAATAATACAAGGCCAAGCATCGCACCTTTATGTTGGAACAAACGTCTTCTTACATCTTGCCAAAACGTTAAGCTTGGACGGGCAATGACTTCATTATCAACATTATTTTGATTGGCTTGTTGAAATAAATCTGGAGATAATTTTTGTACATCTTTCATCATTTTTTCCCTCCCGCTAAACGAATACGAGGATCAATAATTCCGTATAAAATATCGACAATGAAAATAACTAAAATGAAGATTGCACTATAGAAAATCGTAGTTCCCATAATAACTGTATAGTCATTTAAAGTAATCGATTTAACGAATTGTTCCCCAAGTCCTGGTACAGCATAAATTTGCTCGATAACAAGTGTTCCTGTAATTAATGCCGCAACCATTGGTCCTAAAATTGTTACAACTGGAATTAACGCGTTACGAAGTGCGTGTTTTACAATGATAACGCCTTGACTAATTCCTTTTGCTTTCGCTGTTAAAATATAGTCTGACTGCATAACTTCAATTAATTCTGCACGAGAGAAACGTGCGATTGTTGCGATAACTCCCATCGATAATGCAATTGTAGGCATTACAGTAAACTCTGGTCCTTTCCAGAATGCTACCGGGAACCAACCAAGTTTTACCCCTACGAAATATTGTAGTAATGCGGCGAATACGAATGATGGTACCGACATTCCGAGTACCGAAATAACTGTTGCACTATAATCCACCCACGTATTATTACGAAGTGCGGCAACAATACCTAAAATTAAACCGATAAATGTCCCTAATATAATCGCTTGTAAACCTAATTGGGCTGATGGTCCAATACGATCCACAATCATGTCTGTTACTGGGCGGTTATCATATTGGAATGATACCCCTAAATCACCTTTTGCTAAGTTACCTAAGTAACGTGCGTATTGAACTGGTACCGGATCATTTAATCCGTATTTTTCAAGAATGATTTCTTTTTGTGCCGGTGATAGCTTCTCCTGGTTTTTAAGCGGAGAACCCGGAAGTAATTTCATCAAAAAGAAAGTCAGTGTAGTAATTAAAAATAATGTCAAAGCCATGTACACGAAACGTTTTAATACATAACGTCCCATAGTCAAGCACCTCCCCGTTTTTCTCAAAAGCAATAAGATAGTTTAAAATATTCTTACTTTTATTTTTTTAAAATAAGAGCATATGCCCATCATAGGCATATACCCTTGTAAACGATGGAAAAAAAGATTATTTTTGTTCAACAGATGCCCATTTGTAAGTTAATTTACCACCATAGTTAATTGGGATAATATCTTTTACGGCACCTTTTACTACATACGCTGAACCTTTTTGGAAGATTGGAGTGATAACTGCATCCTCTTTAATTAACATCTTCTCTACTTCTAGAAGGTTGTTCCAGCGAGCTTGTAAATCTTTTGTATCTGTTTTAGCTTTTAGGATTAACTCATCATACTTCTGATTAGAATACCCTGTTTTATTTTGAGAACCATTCGTAACAAACATATCTAAATATGAGATTGGATCTGGGAAATCTGGTCCCCAAATACCAAACGCAATATCATATTGCTGAGAATCTTCTAATTTATTTTTTTGTGCGAATGGTTGCTGTTTAATTTTAATTGATAAACCTGGTAAGTTCTTTTCTATCTCACCTTTTAAGAATTCACCAACTTTTTTAGCATCTTCATTATCAAAGTTTAAGAATTCTAGTTCGATTTTATCAGTTCCAAGCTCTTTCTTCGCTGTTTCCCAAAGCTTTTTCGCTTCTTTTGGATTTGTTTCAACTAGCTTTCCATTTTCAGCTCGGAAATCTTTTTTATTCGGACCTTCAGCGAAATCTTTTCCAACAAATCCGTAAGCTCCAATTGCACCGTTATTTAAAATAACTTTCGCAATGTTATCACGGTCAAAGGACATTGAAATTGCTTTTCTTAAGTTTTTATTACTTAAGTACTGATTACTTTGATTAAATCTTAAGTAAGCAACCCCTGCTTCTTTTCTTGTTTGGAACTCTGGGCTTTGTCTAAACTTATCAACAAATTCAGACGTTAAAGCCGCACGATCAATCGCGTTTGTCTCATATAAATTTACATCAGTTGCTGTATTTTTTACAATATTAAAGTTGATTTCTTCGATTTTAACCGTTTTATTATCCCAATATGAAGGATTCTTCTTGAATTGGAAACTTTGTTCATGTTTCCAATCACTCATAACGAATGGACCGTTATATAATGTTGTATTTGCCTCTAAACCAAACTTATCACCTTGTGCTTTTACAAAGTTTTCATTTAGCGGGTAAAATACTGGATAAACTGTTAAATCGATAAAGTAAGGAACGGGATTGTCTAATTCCACTTCTAATGTATAATCATCAATCGCTTTTACACCTAATTGGTCAGCAGGTAATTCTTTTTTATGAATTTTCTCTGCATTTTTAATATCGAACATAATGTACGAATACGTTGCTTTTGTATCTGGATTTACGGCTCTTTTCCATGAATACACAAAGTCTTTAGCTGTTACAGGTTCCCCATTTGACCATTTCGCATCTTTTCTTAATTTAAATATGTATTTCTTCCCATCATCTAGCTTTTCGACATCTTCTGCAACGCCAGGCATTCTCTTTTGATCTTTGCCAATACGATATAAACCTTCCATCGTATTATTTAATGCTGTAGAAGATGAAGAGTCAGATGCTAATGATGCATCCATTGACGGAATTTCAGATAACTCTGTTAAATTAAGAATCTGTTTTCCGTTACTACTACTCGTAGCGTTCTCTTTCCCTTTTGCTTTTGCATCATCTTTTTGGTAGCTACACGCGCCAAGCAACATACTTGCAGTTAAAGTTGATGCAAGTAATAACGGTATCTTTTTCTTCATGTTGTGTTGCCTCCCCTAATTGCACTTCCTGTACCCTCACTTGTTAAAAAGTAGAATTGAAAGAATAATCTCCAAGTTTCTACAATTTTCATTATACATATAATACGACGATTGTGAATATAGTTTTTTGTTTTTTTGTTAAAATTTTTAATAAAATGTTTATATTTTTAATTTTTCGTAAAGGGATACGTTAACATTGCTACCATCATCTTAAAATCAGACCTTTAATTGTGTATAATTTTCAAAAAATTATTTCTAGTACTTATTATAGCTTTTATAGTATAATAATTCTAGTAATATTTTGACGGAGGGGAATATTTTGAATAAAGTTTTTTTTCATACTTGTATACTAATTTTTATAGCGATGATTGCTTCTAGTATTGGTGCATTCCTCATTTCATCTCAATTTTTGTTGAACTTTGTCAACATCTCGTTTTATATCGCGCTATTTTTTATTCTGATAGGTGGTTTTTTATTCATATTTCAAAATGGATTTTTCAATGTAACTCTTTACGCTTTCCAGAGAGTATTTGGCACGAACAAAAAGATTGACTCTTTAATTGAAGAAGTCGAGGAACCTACAGATAAGAAAGAACGTATTTATAAAACATATTCATTCAAATGGACATATCCAATTTGTATTACAGGTATCGTTCTTGGGTTGTTCTCGACCCTCATTAGCTTTACTATTTTGATGTAGTTTGCAAACACTATCCCATATGATATAATTATCAGCAAAACATTTTGTTATAAAACTTTAGTTCTTTCATATTAAAAGAGCTCAGTTAACAATAAATAAATTTATATGTATGCGATGATAAAGAAGAGTACATATTGAAACAATTTCAGAGAGCTTGTGGCTGGTGTGAACAAGTAATTGTACAATGTGGAATGGGCTTTTGAGCACCAAACCGAACCGAAAGTAGTAGGCCTTGGCGTTATATCCAGACGTTACTATGGATTAGAGAGATTTCACAGTAGTGAAATAATTAGGGTGGTACCGCGGTCCATTCGTCCCTATAGTTTTTTGGGATGAATGGGCTTTTTTGTTTGCCTTCTCTTCCCTATCACGCATTCAAATTTAGGAGGAAATAATTATGTCAGTTATCTTTTCTGGTATTCAGCCAAGCGGAACGATTACACTTGGAAACTATTTAGGGGCTATGAAGCAATTTACAGAGCTTCAAAACGAACACGATTGCTATTTCTGTATTGTAAACCAACATGCCATTACAGTACCTCAAGATCCTATACAACTTCGCAAAAACATTCGTAGTCTTGCTGCACTTTATGTAGCATGCGGCATCGATCCTGAAAAAGCTACTTTATTTGTACAATCAGAAGTACCTGCACACGCTCAACTAGGATGGATCATGCAATCTGTTGCTTACGTTGGAGAATTAGAGCGTATGACACAATATAAAGATAAAGCTTCAGGTAGAGATTCAGTTCCAGCTGGATTACTTACGTATCCACCATTAATGGCTGCTGATATTTTACTTTATAACACAGAAATCGTACCTGTTGGTGATGACCAAAAACAACATATGGAATTAACACGTGATCTAGCAGAGCGTTTCAACAAACGCTTCCGTGAAGTGTTCATAGTTCCTGAAATTCGTATTCCAAAAGTAGGAGCTCGCGTTATGTCATTAACCGAACCTACGAAAAAAATGAGTAAATCTGATCCGAATCCAAAATCAATGATCAGTATGCTTGATGAACCAAAAACAATTGAAAAGAAAATTAAAAGTGCTGTAACAGATTCAGAAGGTATCGTGAAATTCGATAAAGAAAATAAACCTGGAATCTCTAACCTATTAACAATTTACTCTTCATTCTCAGGAAAAACAGTTGAAGAGATAGAAGCAATGTACGAAGGAAAAGGATACGGCGACTTCAAAGGCGACTTAGCACAAGTAGTCGTAGAAGCAATTCGCCCAATCCAAGACAAATATAACGAACTAATCAGCTCCCCAGAACTAGACGAAATTCTAGACAAAGGTGCCGAAAAAGCAAACCGCGTTGCATTCAAACAACTACGCAAAGTAGAAAACGCAATGGGACTAAGCAGAAAACGTAGGTAACATAAAAAGCGGAGGCGACTGCTTAGCCCTGACGGCTAAAGTTCTTTCCCACAGAAGGTGCTTTTTACCTTCTCGTGGGGAAGGTTCTTAGACGCGAAGGGCTAGGAGCCGGAGCTAAATTACATATAAAGTGGAAGCGGCTCGTTTAGAATGTGAGGGGGATGGAGCTCCTGACGTAAAGGCGCTTTTTGCCTCGCAGGAAGGCGCGAAGCCACCGAACATTCTTGCCGCTGGAGCTGGATTTCACCAAATTAAAAAACCGCCAATTGGCGGTTTTTTAATTTACCTTTTGCTCATTTTCCATTTCCCATAACTTTTCAAAAAACGGCTGTCCTTTTACAAGGTGCTCGCATAATTGTTCGTGCTTCTCAGACCAGCCTGATTTCGCTTCATCATATAGTCTTGCCCAAATATCTTCAAATTCCATATGTTGGACCGTTCCATATGCTGACGGATCCCACTCTGTGTACCAATAGCGAATTTCCGCTGTATTTTTCGTTGTATGTAATTGATCTAACGCCATAAATAATAATTGTTTTAGTTGTCTTTCTTTACGAGTCAAGCCATTCATAATGAAAGGCGATGGTGATAAAATGTGGTGTTCTTTTTCTGTTTCTTCTACTTGGAACTCATACTTTTCTGCTTGTACGTTTTCTACCATCTCATATACCATCTGCTCTTGCCGTGGTATAAGTCTGCTTTTACGAATAGGTACATTGTAACCAATTGTATCAATCGCAATAATTCCTTTTCCATCTGTAACAACAAAGCAATACTCTTGCTGCAAACGTTCATGATTTTTACGAATATAAGCCTTATGATGTACGTCTTCCAACAATTTTTGCGGAAGCTCTAACAATTCGTCCTCGATGTAATGATATAATGTGGCATCTACTTTTAATAATGGCACTTGATCTAATAGCTCAATCGTATCATCTTTCCGCCATTCGTAAAAATGACAAACGTTATACCCATTCTCTTCACCTTCAAACCAATTTACCCATACATCATGTAGATATAACATTCACTACCCCTCACTTCACTACTGTTTGTATCAATCATTATGTTCAATTTTTCTTAACTTTATTCCACCTAAGGAAATATATTCTAATTATTATTTTTTCTTCTATTAATACTAAAAAAACAGGAAATAGAGCTCCTGTTTTTTTATATATGAAATGTATTTGCTTTATTCAATATTTCTTTTGCATCTATAGATAATAAAGAAAGTGTATCTTCTCCTTCCAATGTTACACAATCTTTGACAATATGAAATCCAAGCGCATAGCCAAGCATCTTTGGATAAGAGTGAAATCCATTTAATAAGATGTCGTGCTCCCTTGTTCCTCGTTTTATACTTATTCTTTCATGTACAACATTTTTCCAATAATAAATAGCCTCTTCTTTTGAAAGATACATCGTCCACGGTGCATTGTTTTTTTCTGAATATCTTTCCGTTACCGCTTGCTCAGCTAGCCCTTCCATAATCATCGTATCAAGTAATGTATATTCTGTTTCTTTCGTCTCAATTTGATGTAACCTGCATATGTGATGATATTCATGCGCCAATAACACCTTTAATTCTTCCACCGAATTCCGTCCACATACAAATAAGAAAATAACATGACGCATAGATAATCCAGCTCTACCGTTATACTCTTCTTGTACAGTTCGATTATAGGCATCTGATAATAAAATAAAGACAGGGACATCCGGACCTTTCAACCAATTTTTCAATTTATCATACTCCAAGCTCAACTCTTTCCAAATTTCCTTTTCCTCTAATTCTTTAATTTCCTTTTCCCCATGCATGACCGGACGATACATCCCTTTTGAAATTAAAAAGCGATACAACCTTTCTTTTGGCAACGGAATATACTTCGTAAATTTCTCACAAAGTTTTTCTGGCCGTCCATAATATAAATGTAGCCATTCAGCTGTTTCAATAACCCCCATCTTTATCCCTCCTTTTTTCTTATGTATATGCTACAAGAGAAAAAGACGTAAAAATAAATAAGGAGTTTTTTCGTAATATGCTACGAAAAAACTCCTTATTTCATCTATTATTTATACGATTTAAATACTAATACTGCGTTATGACCACCGAATCCTAGTGAGTTACTTAATACTGCATTTACTTCTTGTTGTCTCGCTTGATTCGGTACGTAATCTAAGTCACATTCTGGATCTGGTGTTTCATAGTTAATTGTTGGAGGGATTACTCCGTCTGTAATTGATTTAATTGAGAAGATCGCTTCAACAGCACCAGCTGCTCCTAATAAGTGACCTGTCATTGATTTCGTTGAGCTAATTGCTACTTTGTACGCGTGCTCACCGAACGTTTCTTTAATTGCCATCGTTTCATACTTTTCATTCGCATCCGTACTTGTACCGTGCGCATTAATGTAATCAATATCTTCTGGCTGTAGACCTGCATCTGCTAAAGCTTGACGCATTGCACGCACGCCGCCTTCACCACCAGGAGCCGGCATTGTAATATGGAATGCATCACCAGTTGCACCGTAACCAGCGATTTCCGCATAAATGTGAGCACCACGAGCTAATGCGTGCTCTAATTCTTCAAGAATTAAAATACCTGAACCTTCACCCATTACGAAACCGCTACGGTTTTTATCAAATGGACGGCAAGCCGTTGCTGGGTCTTCATTAAATGTTAATGCTTTCGCTGAGCTAAATCCTGCGAATGCCATACTTGTTAACGGCGCTTCAGCTCCGCCTGTTATCATTGCATCAGCATCACCACGCTGAATTGCTTTAAATGCATCACCAATTGAGTTTGCACCAGATGCACAAGCCGTTACAGAGCAAGTGTTAATTCCTTTCGCTCCTGTTGCGATTGATACTTGACCTGCTGCCATATCTGGAATCATCATCGGCACGAAGAATGGGCTCACACGGCGCGGACCTTTCTCAGTAAAAATCTTAAATTGTTCTTCGTATGTCTCCATACCGCCAATACCAGATCCAATCCATACACCAATTCGAGGTCCGTTTTCTTCTGTAATTTCAAGCTTTGCATCTGCAACTGCCATTTTCGCTGCTGCTACTGCATATTGTGTAAAGCGATCCATACGGCGCGCTTCTTTTTTATCAATATATTTCTCGACTTCAAAGTCGTTAATTTCTGCTGCTACTTTTGCTGGAAATAGTTCCGGATCAATTCTTGTAAGTCGTCCGATTCCAGATACACCTTTTTTAATGTTTTCCCACGCTGTTTCAACATCTGTACCGATCGGTGTAACAGCTCCTAGCCCTGTAATTACGACCCTCTTTTTTTCCATACAAAATACACTCCTTTTTTTCTCTCAGTCCTTATTTACCCCAACGAAGAGCAACTGCTCCCCATGTTAATCCGCCGCCAAAACCAACAAGTATAATTAAATCACCATCTTGAATACGTCCATTTTGCAATTCCTCTACCATTGCAATTGGAATTGAAGAAGCTGATGTATTACCAAACTTTTCAATTGTCATACTCATTTTTTCTTGTGGTAAATTTAATCTCTCTCTTGCAGATTCCATAATACGAATGTTCGCTTGATGCGGTACTAAGAAATCCACATCCTCTTTCGTAAGACCAGCTTTATCCAGCACGCGAAGACAAGATTCACCAAGTTGACGAACGGCAAATTTAAACACTTCTCTGCCATTCATCATAACATACTCGTCTTGATAAAGATGCTTACCGCCACTTCCGTCTGCTCCTAATTCGAAAGATAGAACGCCTCTTCCTTCTGAAACAGCTCCCATTACGATAGCACCAGCTCCGTCTCCAAATAGTACCGCTGTATTTCGATCATTCCAGTCTACAATTTTAGATAGTTTATCACTACCAACTACTAATACATTTTTATAAGTTCCCGTTTGAATAAATTGCTGCGCTGTAATCATTCCGTACATAAAACCAGCACATGCTGCACCTACATCCATTGCAGCTGCATGTTTCGCTCCAATCGCTTCTTGAATGACACAAGCTACTGCTGGAAACGCACGATCTGGTGTTACTGTCGCCACCAAAATAAGATCGATATCTTCTCCGCTAACCCCTGCATCTTCAAGTGCTTTTTTAGCAGCCTCTACGGCCATATACGAAGTATCTATTGTATCATCGGCAATGCGTCTTTCGGCAATTCCCGTTCTCGTACGAATCCATTCATCGGATGTATCCATTATCTTCTCTAAATCGTGATTTGTGACTACTTTTTCCGGCACATATCTTCCGATCCCTAAAATGCCCACGTTCACATCGCAGCCCTCCGTTTTATATCAATTATTATGACTTGGTACTAATTTTAAAACATAAATGTATTTTTGTCTAGAATATATTTCAGCTAAAACATAAAGCTAGGCATTATTCACTTTATTGTTTATTAAAAGAAACAGAAACATACCTTCCCTGTTTCTTTTGAAATATAAAAAGGCTCGAACCGCTTCTCTCGACGGTTCGAGCCTCTTTCTCCTCAAAAAGAAAGGGTTTTATTGTTGATCTGCTTTCCCAAGCTCATATGCTTCGTTCATAACTTTCATCAATAACTCTAATACTGGTTGTGCTTTCTCCATATCAAGCGCAATTCCATTATCATCTAAAATGGCCTTTGCTTCTGGTAAATGCTTCATTGCGATTTGTAAAAACTGCATGCTTTTTTCGTTCATATTATACTCTTCCTCTCCATTAAAACTTTCACATACAATAGTGTAACACGCGTGCTACCCTTCGTATAACTCTTTATATTTTTTCATGTGTGCCAGTTGCTTATTTAAACCGTATTCTAACGGAGTATTTCTTTTTATCGAAATTACCTCGATAGCCTCATCTCTTACTTCGTTATTATTTTTATTTACTTTATCATCCGCGCGTAAAAGGTTCATACCTTTTTTCCATAATGACTTTTTACCACTAAGCAAATTGTATATACCGAGATGCTGCTCGTTCATTCCATTTTCCCATAAGTATTCACATACATCTTCCACGTACAGTAGATCACTTCCGTTTTCCTCACTCGCATAATAGCACTCTTTCTCATCCAGTTCTGATAAAATGAGCTGATGATACATCATAAAAGACGGTTGCCACGGTCCATATAATGTAGGAACTCGAAATACACTATATTGTAAATCCCCTTTTTTCAATCCTTCTTCTACTTTCAAAAATATGCGCTTATTTTCCGATTCATCTGTACTACCTACTTCAATAGAAGAAATTAAATTTAACTTCAATTTTTGTTCTTCACACATTCTTATAATTCGCTTTAAATATTGTAATATGACTCTTTCATTCCGAAATCCACATTGCTGATTTGGCTCATATAAGCAAAAGTAAACAGTATCGAATCTCTCTTCCTCTACTGATCTCCATCCATCTTCATCTCTTATCGAATAATACGTAAATAACGCATTTCGCCCAATTAACAATAACTTCTCTTCATTAATTTTGGTCATACTATTGAATTCATCAAAATCAAGACCATACACTTCTACTTCTTCTGCGATCATTTTATTCACAAGGTGATAACCTACAAACGTAAGTGCACCTATTATCAGCACGCGTTCCATACCACCAACCCTTTCTCCTTGAAACAAATAGCTCCTCATTTATGTATATGGGAGCTTCACAATTCTTCTTCATATTTTTTAAAGAAATCAGTCGTTTGCCTAACCATTTTATATTTCACATCTTGCAGATGGAACAAGACAGACGTATCGCATTGATTTAATTGCCTCATTTTCTCATATTTACGCAACTGTTGTTTTCTTCCTCTTTTTTCTTGTGTTGATACGAAAACTTTGACAGGTACACAAGATGGCAGAAGCGTAAATGATTTCTTATTTATTTTTAAATCTAACTCTTCTTCTTTGGCATCATACGCCAAACTTAATTCCTTCACTAATCTTTTGTAAAAAAACTTATGCTCTTTCTCAAATTCCACATATTCTGGTAAATCTAAACATGGATTCAACATAATGACAGAACGAATACATTCAGGGTATTTGTTCATCATTTCAAGTGCTACAAGCGCACCCATACCATCTGCCATTATGTGCATTTTCGCATTTAACGTCTCTTTTCTCAAAACAACATCATATAAACGTTTTGCTAGACGAACAGATTGGTCGTTTCCCCAGTGCCTTCCGTATAAATTAGAAGAAAAGACCGTGTAGCCTTCCTCAATAAGGCCATGTAAAAAATAAGATCTTCCCGCATGCTGTGTCCATAAACTTGTACCATTCTCAATAAAGTAGTTGTAATCACCGAGGAGCATAACCGAAAATCCATTTGGCTTCTCCGGTAAATAAATGACACATGGTTCTTTTTCTAAGTAAAAAAAACGTTCCGTAATACTCATTTTTCCCCCGCCTTATTTTCTAAACATATAAAACCACTCTTTTATAATGTATGAACGGAATGCAAATTTGCGTTGAAAAATCTACAAATATTTTTCTATATTCTTTTTTCAATTGTGTTACAATAAGGACAGATTGAACGAATAGAGGTGTAAAATATGCGTTTCATTTGGGCATTAATTTGGTCGTTCTTACTTGTACATATGATGAGCTATGTAATCGGCTCTATGACTGGCGGTACATACGACTTTAACCAAGCGTCTATTTTCTCAGTTGTTCTTGCTGTATTAGTACTAGCGATTTCAGCTGCAATTCCAAACGAGCCAGTAGAACAACACTAAAAAAAGAGTCCGGATTTTATCCGAACTCTTTTTTATTTTTATTTCACATGAACAACTAATTCGTTATTTTCTACATCGACAACTACGTGAATATTGTCAGTAATTGTTCCTGCAATTAATTCTCGCGCTAATTTCGTTTCCACTTGACGTTGTACGTATCGTTTTAATGGACGAGCTCCATACATCGGATCAAAGCCAGCTTCTACAACAAATTCTTTTGCTGCGTCTGTTAATTCTACTGTAATGTGACGGTCAGCTAAACGCCCTTGTAATTCTTTTACAATTTTATCAACAATACCTTTAATTTCATTCGTTGTAAGAGGTTTAAATAAAATAATTTCATCAACACGGTTTAAAAATTCAGAGCGGAAATGTCCTCTTAATTGCCCCATTACAAGGTCTCTTGATTCCTCTTTAATCGAGCCATCTTCTTCTAATCCATCTAGTAAATGAGCAGATCCAATATTTGAAGTCATAATAATAACTGTGTTTTTAAAGTCCACTGTACGTCCTTGCGAATCTGTAATGCGTCCATCATCTAACATTTGTAATAAAATGTTGAATACTTCTGGATGTGCTTTTTCAATTTCATCTAATAAAATAACGGAATATGGTTTACGTCTTACCGCTTCTGTTAATTGACCGCCTTCTTCATATCCTACATATCCAGGAGGTGCACCAATTAAGCGTGACACTGCGTGTTTCTCCATATACTCAGACATATCAATACGAATCATTTGCTCTTCACTATCAAATAAAGACTGCGCTAACGTTTTTGCAAGTTCTGTTTTACCAACACCCGTAGGGCCTAAGAAAATGAAGGAACCAATCGGGCGGTTCGGATCTTTAATACCAGCGCGAGCACGAAGAACCGCGTCTGATACTAAGCTTACTGCTTCCTCTTGTCCGATGACACGCTCTGATAAGATTTGCTCTAAGCGTAGTAATTTCTCGCGTTCACCTTCAACGAGTTTAGCAACAGGAATACCAGTCCAGCGTGAAACAATATCTGCAATTTCTTCTTCACTTACTTCCTCACGTAATAAACGATTTTCTTGTTTATTATGCGCGCCCATTTCTTCCGCTTCTTTTAACTCTTTTTCAATTGCTGGAATTTTCCCGTGACGAAGTTCGGCTGCTTTATTTAAATCGTAATTACCTTCTGCTTCTTCTAATTCACGGCGCAGACGTTCTAAATGTTCACGTAAGTCACGAACTTTGTGAATGTCTTCTTTTTCTTTCTCCCATTTCGCTCTCATACCACTTGCAACTTCTTTTAAATCTGATAGTTCACGTTGCAACGTTTTAAGACGTTCTTGGCTACCACGATCTGTTTCTTTTCCAAGAGCTGCTTCCTCAATTTCTAACTGCATAATACGACGCGTTACTTCATCTAATTCTGTCGGCATAGAATCGATTTCTGTACGAATTGTTGCACACGCTTCATCGACAAGATCAATTGCTTTATCTGGTAAGAAACGGTCCGAAATATATCGATCTGATAAAACTGATGCTGCTACAATCGCGCGGTCATGAATATTTACACCGTGATAAATTTCAAAACGCTCTTTTAAACCACGTAAAATGGAAATTGTATCTTCAACAGTTGGTTCTTCTGCTAATACTTGTTGGAAACGTCTTTCTAACGCCGGGTCTTTCTCAATATATTTACGATATTCATCTAATGTCGTCGCCCCAATACAGTGTAGTTCACCGCGAGCAAGCATCGGTTTTAACATATTCCCTGCATCCATCGCACCTTCTGTTTTACCGGCGCCAACGATTGTATGAAGTTCATCAATAAATAATAAAATACGCCCTTCACTCTTTTTAATTTCATTTAATACAGCTTGCAGACGCTCTTCGAACTCACCACGGAATTTCGCACCAGCTACGAGCGCACTCATATCTAACGCGAAGATCGTTCTATCTTTTAGCCCTTCAGGTACATCTTTTTTCACAATACGCTGCGCTAACCCTTCAACGATTGCTGTTTTACCAACACCTGGCTCACCAATTAAAACAGGGTTGTTTTTCGTTTTACGTGAAAGAATGCGAATGACACGTCGAATTTCACTATCCCGGCCAATAACAGGATCAATTTTCCCTGCTCTCACTTCTGCCACTAAATCACGGCCATATTTTTCTAACGCTTCATAAGTTGCTTCTGGATTTTGACTAGTCACTCTTTGATTCCCCCGAACTGTCATTAAAGACTGTAATAAGTTATCTTTCGTAATATGAAATCTTGTAAATAATTGATTGATATCGCCTTTTTCTTCAGAAAAAGCAAGCAATACATGTTCCACTGAAATGTAGTCATCTTGCAATTTCTCTGCTTCTTTTCCTGCTCTTACAAGTAGTTGTTGCAGAGCACCTGTTATATATAATTTGCCTACTTCTGCACCGCTTCCCGTTACAGAAGGTTTTTTCTTAATTAAACTTTCGGCGCCTTGCTTTAACGCTTCTATATCGACATTCATTTTTTGAAAAATACGCACTGCTAACCCATCTTGCTCTTCTAATAATGTAAACAAGAGATGAACAGTATCTACTTCTTGATGATGATGAGATACCGCTAAAGATTGGGCACTCATAATCGCCTCTTGTGTTTTTGTTGTCATTTGATTTAAGTCCATCTTTACAGCCCTCCAAATGTTTGACTTTCTTTGACCTTTGATTTAATTATACGCCAACTGACTTTTTTATACAATAAATTCGCCTATGCATTTTCAAACTTATTATTGGAAAAAGAAAAAAGGAGCATTCATTATGCTATTTAAAAAAGTACGATAAATGAAACTACATTATGTAACAACAAAAAAGCCGCAATAAAGATTGCGGCTTCTGTTACGGTTTTCTTTTATATGTCCACTGGCGGTTATGATTTGTGTTGTCTGGAAACTTTTCACCGGCAGTTAATTGTACCATTTGCGGATTTTTTACCATACTTCCCGTTTCACCAATTTCTACGTAAATGCCATCATTTGGCGCTTTTTGTCCAGAACGAAACCTGCGATTTTGTCCCATCTTCATTCTCCTTCCATGACGTCTTGCCTCATTAGTATATCCATTTTAAAAGAAAGGTTTTCTGTCATGTTTAGGAAACAAGTACTACATCTCATTCTTGTACATATACATGAATGACACAAGCTTAGGAAGGAATTCCTTTCCTATCTGTAGAAAAAAAGAAACCAACCTACTCTAGGCTAGTTTCAAAGGAGAGTCAAACATATACGAGAAGATTACATGTTCATTATATGCCTCATCATACGAGCAATGTAACCCTTTTCACATTTTGTACATAATGAAAGAAACATTATTTGAACTTTCTAAAAAGATGTTGACTTTTCTTAATTTCCAACGAGAAATAGTAGACACCGTAGTACTTCGCGACGTAAGATGGATATATAGTGAAATCTCCATCTATGGTGGTCTCACCCAGTCTAACCTCTTATTTCTGCATATTAAAAACGGAAATACAGATAGAAACAAAAAAATTATTATAAGAGGTGAAATTATGAACAAACAACATTTAATCGCATTAGACTTAGACGGCACTTTATTAACAGACAACAAAATAATTTCGACTCGAACGAAACATACAATTGCAAAAGCAAAGGAACAAGGACACGTTGTCGTTATTTCAACAGGACGTCCATTCCGCGCTAGTTATGATTACTATAAAGAACTAGGTCTGAATACACCTATCGTAAACTTTAACGGTGCGTACGTGCACCATCCTCTGGATTCAAACTGGGGTATACATCACTCTCCTCTTGAGCTAGCAACAGCGCAAGAAATTGTACGAGCTTGTTTTGATTTCGGCGTAAAAAATATATACGCTGAAGTTATGGATGATGTGTATGTTCGTGAAATTGATGAAGATAAAAAACACATTTTCGAATTCGGTTCTCCTAAGATTTTTACAGGAGACTTATTAAATATTTTAAATGACCATCCAACTTGCTTATTAATTGACGCACATGACGAGCATTCTACTGCAATTCGTCAACATTTAACTGATATGCATGCGGAAGTAATCGACCATAGAAAATGGGGTGCACCTTGGCCGATTATTGAAATTGTAAAAAGCGGATTAAATAAAGCGGTCGGATTACAAAAAATTTCTAGTCATTACAACATTCCACAAGAGCGAATTATTGCTTTCGGTGACGAAGATAATGATTTTGAAATGATTGAATTTGCTGGTCACGGCATCGCAATGGGAAATGCCATCCCTGAATTAAAATCACTCGCAAACCATACTACGTTAACGAACGAAGAAGATGGTATTGCTTTATATTTAGAAGAGGTTCTTGGGTTGTAATCTAAAAATTCCCTGCTTATAGTTTCCTGCCAAATGTCCATACTATAAGTAGACGCATAACACATAGCGTCGATTGTTTTCAGCTAAATAAAGGGGGTTTTTCGAATGGGTAAAAAGAACAAATCAAAACGTTTTATCCAACAAGGAGCCGATGCTGTTATGAAGCATGATGCAAGATTCCCGTACAGAGGTACATTAGCTGAGGCAGAAAAAGCAAGAAGTAACTCTTCTTTTGGAGGGGTTTAAATGGGGAACTTACTATTCCAACAAGCCAGAGATGCTGTTGAAAATGCCGTATCTTGTTCAAGCGGTACTGAGCAACAAGATCTCGTGTATAGAGCAAAAAATGCTTTGCAATCCGCTTACGCAAACTCTTCAACTGCTGAAAAAGTTCAGCTACGTGAAATGCAAGAGCAATTGCAAAACATTACGAATGTACATTAAAAACGAGGACCAGTTTTGGTCCTCTTTAATCTTTCCGAAACAATCCGAACACCCCAACTGTTTGCAGTATATTTGTAAATGCCCCTGGGTCCACTTGTTTAATAATCCTCTCTAATTCGTATAACTCGTAACGGGTAATAACCATCATTAGCATTTCTTTATTTTCATTCGTATAAGCACCTGTTGCTGGTATTGTTGTAATCCCTCTTACTAATCGCGAGTGAATCGCCTTTCGTACATCTGCCCCATTCTTCGTAACAATTAATGCTGTAATCTTTACATGACGAGTATGAATTGCATCAATAATTCGCGTTGACACATATAAAGTCACTAATGTATATAACGCTTTTTCCCATCCATATACATAGCCAGCAGCGATAATAATAATTGCATTAAAAAAGAAAAAGTATGTACCGACAGGCTTATCTTTTATTTTTGATAAAATCATGGCAATAATATCTAATCCGCCTGTAGAAGCACCCCACTTTAAAGCAATCCCTACCCCAATTGCCGAAATAATCCCGCCAAAAATCGCATTTAATATGATATCGTTCGAAACTGCTCTAACAGGGATGATTTCTAGAAACAAAGTCATAAATATAACACAAAGAAAACTAAAAAAAGTGAAGGCCTTTCCAACCTTTTTCCATGCTAAAATAACGACAGGAATATTAAATAAACTAAACAACACACCCGTAGATACGTGAATCGATAAAAAATCACCTAATATTTGTGATAATAATTGAGACAATCCAGCAAAGCCGCTCGCATACACTTTCGCTGGCGTTAAAAATAAATTCATCCCAATCGCGTTTAATAAACCTGCGATGATTACAACGATTAACTTCTTTATAAGTTCAGTATAATTCAACTTTAAATCCATTTCGAATCCACCTTTACCCTTCATAAATGCACCGCTATACATAGTCTTTACGAAAAAGGAAATGATAAACGTACAACGTTTAGAAATGGAGTTGATACATATGCCACATACGAGTGATAACGACAAAAAAGCACGCGATAATAATGCAAAACGCGCACAAAAAAATGAGCAAGAACAAAAAAATATAGAGCAAGGTAAACGTGCATACTCTAAAAAGACCGATCACCTTTGATTCCACCGTACATCAGCAATTATGTTGATGTACTTTTTTTACATTTCACAGGAAAAAACATTAAAAATTCACTTCATGTTCACTTCTATATTCTACAATAGCGATAACATATTCGGATGAGGTGTTGGCATGAGAGGGAAACAAATTTTCATTATTACTGCACTAATAAGTATATTGATGCTATCTGCTTGCGGACAAAAAAACGAATCAGCTACAGTCGCCACAGCAACAGACTCAACCGTTACGAAGGACGACTTCGAAAAACAGTTGAAAGATCGTTACGGAAAAGACATGCTATACGAAATGATGGCACAAGACGTCATCACCAAAAAATATAAAGTATCTGATGAAGAGGTAAATAAAGAAGTAGAAAAAGTAAAAAAACAATATGGAGATCAATTCAAAAAAGTATTAGAAAATAATGGTTTAAAAGATGAAGAGGATTTCAAAAATCAAATTAAGTTCAAACTTGCTATGAATGAAGCAATTAAGAAAAGCATTACAGAGAAAGACGTAAAAGACCACTATAAGCCAGAAATTAAAGCGAGTCACATTTTAGTAAGTGACGAAAATGAAGCGAAAGAAATAAAGAGTAAACTAGATGCTGGTGCTTCATTTGAAGAATTAGCAAAACAAGAATCACAAGATCTACTATCAAAAGATAAAGGTGGAGACCTTGGATACTTCAATTCAGGTACAATGGCTCCTGAATTTGAAACGGCTGCCTACAAACTAAATGTTGGACAAATTAGCAACCCCGTAAAATCATCAAACGGTTATCACGTTATTAAATTAACTGATAAAAAAGATTTAAAACCTTACGATGAAGTAAAAAAATCTATTCGCAAAAACTTAGAAGAAGAACGTATCGCTGACCCTATATTCAGCAAAAAATTGTTACAAGAGGAATTAAAAAAGGCAAATATTAAAATAAACGATAGTGATTTGAAAGATACATTTACTCTTGTTTCTCCACAAGGAAATTAAAAAAGCACAACCTTATTTTTTTAAAAATAAGGTTGTGCTTTTTAATCTTCTATCTTATTTCTTAAAGTAAGTCCAACCTTCTTCTTGGTAAACTTTTTCTTCTTTCATCAACTTACCAAGTGCGCGCTTAAATGCAGCTTTACTCATGTTAAAGCGTTCTTTAATATCTTCTGGATGGCTCTTATCCCAAAACGGCATTGCTCCGCCTCGTTCTTCCATATATGCATAAATTACTGCCGCATCGTCTTCCATTCCTTCTTCTTTACGAGGAAGAAGTGAAATGTTAATTGTACCATCATCTTTCACGTCAATAATACGGCCCGTTACACGCTCCCCGATGCGGACTTGTTCTTTTCTTTCTGTATGGTGTAAGAAAGCACGGAAATGCTCATCAGTTAGTACGAATGAACCAACTTGAAGAGAACGATATACACGTCCATTTACGTTTTTATTACGCATAGATGGCGTTGCATCTACGATAATTTCTTGCATATCACTGTCTCTTGCCGGAAGAGCAATTAAACGATCACGATTCGTTAATTTTAACGTACAATATAATTCGTCGCCTACTTCTGGCCATACCGGCATATAAATCGGGAACTCATCAGCTGGAATTAGTATATCTTTTGATACACCAATATCAACAAACACACCTAAACTAGGAATGACTTCTACAACCTTTACCCAGTTCCAATCATACGTTGTAATAATTGGCTCCTTCATTGTTGCTGAAATACGATTTTGGTGATCAAGGTATAAGAATACATCAATCGTATCGCCTTCTTCAATTTCTCCAGCTACTTCGTTTTTATGTAGGAAAATTTCTTCTTCTTCATTCCCAACCATATATCCAATTTCCGTTTCGCGTAAAACAGTTACCTGTTCAATCGATCCTATTTGCAAATACATATTTTTTAATTCCCTTCTATATATATAAAATTATCTTTTTTATCATTCCAAACAAAAGTTAATTATAACATGATTTTTCCTGTATTTGTCCAACTGCCCAAAATTCACTATAATAAAATGAGGTTACATGAATATAAATACGAAAACACTTAAGTCTAGACTCGTTTTCAGCTATACTTTAGTATGTACAGTACATAAAAAGATTAGAAATTTATTTGGAGGTGCTAACTATGGCAAAAGATAGTTCTTTTGACATCGTTTCGAAAGTAGAATTACCTGAAGTAACAAACGCAATTAATATCGCATTAAAGGAAATCCAAAACCGATATGACTTTAAAGGAAGTAAAAGTGATATTAAATTAGAAAAAGAAGTACTAGTTTTAACTTCTGATGACGAGTTCAAATTAGACCAAGTAAAAGATGTTTTAATTTCTAAACTTGTAAAACGTAACGTTCCAATTAAGAACTTAGATTACGGAAAAGTTGAAGCTGCAACTGGGAACACTGTTCGCCAACGCGCAACACTTCAACAAGGTATCGATAAAGATAACGCGAAAAAAATTAACAACATCATTAAAGAAATGAAGTTAAAAGTAAAAACACAAGTACAAGATGACCAAGTACGTGTTACGGCGAAAAGCCGCGATGACTTACAAGCAGTAATTGCAGCTGTTCGTAGCGCTGATTTACCAATCGACGTACAGTTCATTAACTACCGCTAAAAAGAAAACTCCTCTTAATTAGAGGAGTTTTCTTTTTAGTTTTGTAGAGACAATATTACAAGAACAAGCCATAGAAAAAAGGCATCTGCGGTGAAAATTGCTAAGTGAACAGAGTCTAACTATACGAATACTTCACAAGTGAATGCATGATTAAACTAGGCCTTATTGTAGAATTTGTTTCATACATGCATTTAGCAGACCTTATTGAAAATAAAAAAAAGACAATTTAAGACGTTTCCCCTTCGATTTGAATTACTTTTCTTAGTAATTACATCCTAGGCCAAAGTCATCTTAAAAATCGCTGTAACTTATAATTCCTCTTCCCGCCAAAACGTAACAATTTATGAGTATAAGAATATTTCCCAACCTTTAATATAATGTAAAATTAATAAGGAACTTAAAAAATGTTAATTAAAAAAGAGTTAGAAGTGGTTATATGAAGAAATTAATATTATGGTTTTTATTGGCCACATTCTCCCTAAATACTGTAGGATGTTCTAATAATACGAATACACTAACGGATAAGTCTAACTGTATCAACAAAGCTTGGTACAAAAAAACTATGTCATGTAATCATTTAAAAAACATTAAATAGTTAATGATAAAAGTCATAAGAAAAGACACATCAAAGTGCCTTCCTCCGACTTGAACCATCTTAATTTTAATCATATTTGGATGGAGTTAAAAAGAAGCATAAATTGTTAATAAAGATGCAGACTTCAAAATAAAAAAGTACGTTAAGGACACTCTTATATTAAACACTAATATTTTAGAAGCAAGTTTATAAGTATAAAACCTACAGGGATTTCCCCTGTAGGTTTTATTATATTTCAAGTGATTTCCAAATGAATTATGAGTGGCTTTTTTCAGTTTGATTTTCAAAATATTTTTCTTTAACCATTTTTATCAGAGTTTCTTTTTCTGTTAGTTCAAATATAAATAATGCTTTTTTCATGTTATTTGCAATATCTTCTTCATTCTGTTGTTTAAATCTTAATAAATTCCATCCTTTTAAATAGTAGAGTTCACCTAATAAGTATAAAGTATTTAGATTAATAGCTAATTTGATGCCCTTATCAATGTATTTTACCGCTTCTTCATATTGATAGGTCATACCTAAACATTTCGCTAAATTAAAAATGATTTTTAATTTAATCGCTTTATCTCTCGGAAAATCTAACTTATTAAAATTAGTTAAACATCTTCCTAATATAGTAATACTTTTATCATATTCTTTATTTTCCGCATAAAATATAGACATTGTCTGCATAATATCTATTTCTCTTTCTGATAAAAAATCAACATTGGTTAAAGTTAGTTTTAATGCATTATTTAAAAGTTTTAATGCAGTTTTTATGGATCTGTTCACCTCAAATACAGCAATTGCTTCATGCCATAGGAGAAATTGTTTATCTTCTTTTGCTTGGAAATTTTTTTCATCTTTCTCTTTTTTCACTATTTCATAAAGTTCTTTATATTGTTTTTGCTTTAAGCAATCTTTTATTACGTATTTTACATTTTCTACATATTTAAATTTTTTGTTTTGAGTTAATGCAAATATATTATTCGGGTCAATACCAAGTCTTTCTGATAATTGATATAACAATATACTAGATGGATAAATCATACCTTTTTCTATTTTGCTAATTTGACTTTGCGAACATATTCCATGACATAATTCGGATTGTGATATATTTTTTTTAATTCTAAGCTCTTTAATGGTAATACCCAAATCGTAAAATTCCATTTTCCCACCTACTATTTAGCACTATATTAGTATAAGAGTATTCTCTAATTTTTAATGTAATATAAAATTAATATAGTTGCAATTATCGTTCGTTCCAAAGATCTTTCTCTATCCGTATTGACACAAAAACAGGCTAGGAAGAAGACTTTCTCCCTAACCTGGAACCCCCTCTCATTAGAGAAGTTTTCATTTTCGTATCGTTTCTCTTAAGAAATTTCATATCAACAGAATAAACACTATTGCCCCACCGAACAAACAAATACAATAAGAAGACATGAACATAGAACGAGCAACTTCTCATCTACGTTTCCTTTTAACTGCAATTAAAAACGCAATAAATAATACATTCACACCAACGATTAAGGAGATAAATAACCAATTCACACCTGTTTCTCCGTTAACTTTATATACGTTTGATTCTTCACGCTTTAAAACGAGATAAAATCCCCCATTTTCCTCTCTTATAATTTCATCCTCTAACAATCCTCTTAACTCTTGTTTTTCACCAATCGTACTTGCAGGTAAGGAGACTTTTTGTGTTTCTTTCGTATTATTAATTGCTACTAAAGTTACTTCATTTTTATATTTTCGTTTTAGTATGCTCATCCCGCTCTTATCATACAATAGCTCAAACGTACCGCGTCGTAAAGACGGTCTCGCCTGTCTAAGTTCACCTAGTTTTGTTATGTGCTGCATAAATTTTTCGTCTGACTTAAAATCCATTAATCGTCTATTATCGGGTACACTTCCTCCATCTAATGCAATTTCAGTTCCGTAATAAAAATTCGGAATTCCAGGTGATGTTAACAGATATGTAAGCGCCAGTTTTAAACGTGATGGCGGATAATACATATTTTCTTTTGCAATACGCGCATATCTTTTTGTTTCTTGATCATCTAAGAACGTAACAAATTCTCCTTCTTTTTTACTCACATCGTATAACGATTTCACCGATACATCCGCTTTGGAAAACGATTCTACTATTTTTTCGTTGTATTCGCTATCCTCCTTTGTCATAATACGAAAATCTTTCTTTATCACTTGCATATCTTTTTGCGCGTTATCCCAAAAGGAACGCGGCTTTTTTTCACTATGTATAACATAACTTCCGTCTAAATCAACTTCTTTTATCCACCATTTCATTGCGTCAATTACCTGTTGTTCATTTTCTCCAAGCGGAAATTGAAATACAACTTTCATTCCTTTTGCCTGAGCTTCTTTTACAAGTTCTTTCACATCATTTTCTGTCCCGAAATGTTCATTTACCTTTTTAAAATTTCGCACGTCTAATCCATCGTACTTTCCACTTTCAAAAAGTGGCGAAAGCATAACGGTAGTAAAACCCATTTCTTTTATGTAATCCAACCTTTTTATAATTCCTCTTATATCCCCGCCTTGATACCCTTCTAAATTACCAACTTCTAACTGTTTGTCATTTTTCGGTTCTCCATTATTGAAGCGATCAATCATAATGGAGTATATAACCTCATCTCGCCACTCTCTTTTTTCGTCTGCAAAAGTATGTATTGGTACAAACAAAACAACAGCTAAGCAAAAACAAATAAATAGTTTCCTAGTCCATATTTTTCCCACACGCATCCCCCAATTTTTTAATTGTAAGAATATTATACCAATTATCCAAGTGAAACGCATATGCCGATTTCAATCCTCACAAAATAATCTATGTTAGATTTTATGACATCACGTATGTAATTTTCTGAATTTTTAGTTGATTTTTAGTTTTATTTCGAATATGATATGAAACATAACAAATAGATGTTATTTTTTCTAACATTCCAGGAGGAGAGATCATGAATATGGGAGATACGGTTTTTATGTTTGTGACGACAGTAATGGTCATGTTGATGACACCAGGATTGGCACTTTTTTATGGAGGTATGGTTCGTAGCAAAAACGTACTCAGTACAACGATGCATAGTTATAGTGCAATGGCTATCGTTTCGATTCAATGGATTGTTATCGGCTATTCTTTATCATTCGGGCCAGATTGGCACGGACTTATCGGTACACTTGATTGGTTCGGTCTAAACGGAGTTACCTACGCACCAAATCCAGACTACTCATCTACTATTCCTCACAATTTATTTATGATGTTTCAACTCATGTTCGCCATTTTAACTCCAGCTTTAATTTCAGGTGCATTCGCTGAAAGAATGCGATTTTCTGCCTTTCTTATTTTTATCCTTCTATGGACAACAATCGTTTACAATCCTGTCGCTCATTGGGTATGGGGCCTCGGTGGGTGGCTAAGGGAACTTGGTGCACTAGACTTCGCTGGCGGAAATGTCGTTCACATCACTTCCGGAGTTGCCGGTCTTGTATTAGCTATTTTCCTTGGAAAACGAAAAAACATAAATGGTTCTTCTCCTCACCATTTGCCATTTACAATGTTAGGCGCAGGCTTATTATGGTTTGGCTGGTTCGGTTTTAACGTTGGCAGCGCATTATCCTTAAACGACGTAGCTTTAACTGCATTTACTAATACAAATATAGCCGCTGCTGCCTCCGCTCTAACTTGGATGCTTTCTGAATGGTTCTTCCAATCAAAACCGACCGCGATGGGAGCTGCTTGCGGAGTTGTTTCTGGTCTAGTAGCTATTACACCAGCCTGCGGGTTCGTTACACCTTTCTCCGCCCTTCTTATCGGAGCAATTGGTGGTATAATATGCTTCGGCGCCGTTTTCTTCCTAAAAACAAAATTCGGGTATGACGATACACTTGATGCCTTTGGATGCCACGGCATCGGAGGAACTTGGGGCGGTATTGCAACAGGACTATTTGCAACTACTGCCGTAAACGGGGATGGCGCAAACGGATTATTTTACGGAAATGCCGCGTTACTGTTTAAACAACTTATAGCGATTGGCGCAACATATGCATTCACGATCATCATGACGTATGCCATTATTAAAGCGATCAACTTCTTCCTCCCCGTTCGCGTCGATGAACATGAAGAACACATGGGTCTTGATATTTCAATGCATGGCGAGAAGGCTTATGAACATGCAGAGCGAGTAAACTAAAAAAGAGATGCAATCTATTGATAGTAGATTGCATCTCTTTTTTGCGTACTAGGCAACATACCCCACCTAGTATAAATGTAAATATATCAACGGTTTTTTGGATATATCAACGATTTTTCAAATATATCGATTGTTACTTTCAATATATCAACGGTCCGACACAACATATCGATTTACAAACAAATTCCGACATAATTTACAAGCAAAATACCCCACATAACGTTATACAAAAAAGACGACCGAAACCCGGTCGTCTTTTCCTATTTATTTTGGAGCATTTCCTACATATTGCGTAATATCAACATTTAACGCCTGCGCTAAACGCATACCGTATTCTTGATCTGCACGGAAGAAGTTACAAACAGCTAGTAATTTCGTGCGTTCATTTACGTCTTTCAAGTCATTTGTTAAGTTTGCAATTAAGTTATCTTGCTCTTCTTTAGAGAATGAACGGTAACGCTCACCTGCTTGTTTAAAGTCATTTGGTTTCTCGATTTTTTCACGAGATACATAGCCTTCTACTTTCATAGTCGAATCGCGGTAAGCTTTGTCTTCAACTGGATTCTCTGCATGACGGCTCGGTTCGTAGTTGATTGTAGATGGGTTTTGATTCATTTGCATCGCACCATCACGTTGTTGGTTATGAACAGCTGCATATGGGCAGTTTACAGGAATTTGCAAGTAATTTGCACCAAGACGATAACGCTGTGTATCTGGGTAAGAGAATAAACGACCTTGTAATAATTTATCTTCCGATGGTTCAATACCATTTACAGTTGCACTTGGAGAGAACGCTACTTGTTCTACTTCTGCAAAGAAGTTTTTCGGATTACGATTTAACGTCATTGTCCCTACTTCAATTAACGGGAAGCGATCTTCTGGCCATACTTTCGTTGGATCTAGTGGATCAAAGTCTAAAGAATCCATTTCATCTAGTTGCATAACTTGTACGTGTAAATCCCATTTTGGATGATTTCCTTTTTCGATTGCGTCGAACAAATCACGAGTTGCATGATTGAAGTCTTTCCCCTGCACTTCTTGCACTTCTTTCGCATTTAAGTTACGTACACTTTGCTGCGGTTTCCAGTGGTATTTAATATAAACAATTTTACCTTCTTCATTAATCCATTTAAATGAATGGACACCGAAACCTTCCATTTCACGATAGCTTGCTGGTGTACCATAATCAGAAAATACCCATGTCATCATATGTGTAGACTCTGGAGTTAACGTCATGAAATCCCAATAACGATCTGGCGTTTGAATATTTGTATCCGGTGCTGGTTTTAAAGAATGAACCATGTCAGGGAATTTAATTGCATCACGAATGAAGAAAACTGGTAAATGATTACCTACGATATCGTAGTTTCCTTCTTCTGTATAAAATTTAACTGCGAAACCGCGTGGGTCACGAGCTGTTTCCGGAGAACCTTGACCATGAATAACCGTTGAAAAACGAACAAATACAGGTGTTTCAGTTCCTTCATTTTGTAAAAATGCTGCTTTCGTATATGGCTTCATGCTATTTTTCGTTACGAATACACCGTGAGCACCTGCACCACGTGCATGCACAACACGCTCCGGAATACGTTCACGATCAAAGTGTGCAAGTTTTTCTACTAAATGATAGTCTTCTAATAATACTGGTCCACGACGACCAGCTGTACGAGAATTTTGGTTGTCTCCAACTGGAGCACCTTGGTTTGTTGTTAAGCGATTATTTGGATTCATCTAGGGGGATCCTCCTCTTTCTTTCATAGTAATTATTATTAATTTAAAATTATTATAAATTAATTATTATTTAAAACTAAATCTTTGTCAACTATTTCCTTCACTTTTTTGGAAACAATTTCAGCCAAACAGTCGATAAATGCAGATTGTGCATTCGGCATATTTGGTCTAAAATATTTAGCATTTAATTCATCAGTTACAACTTTACATTCATAATCATTGTCATATAAAACTTCTAAATGCTCTGCCACAAAGCCAACTGGGCAATATATGAAAGATTCGTACCCATGCTCTTCATATAAATCTTTCGTTAAATCTTGCACATCTGGACCAATCCACGGATCTGGAGTATTCCCAGCACTTTGCCAACCCGTTGTATAGTTTTGAATATTGGCAGCCCCCGCAATTAAATCTGCTGTATGCTGCAATTGCTCCACATAAGGGTCCCCTGCTGCAATAATTGTTTCTGGCAAACTATGCGCCGAAAAAATTACAACTGTTTTCTCTTTATCTTCAATCTTTGTAAATGTTTCTTTTATTTGATCTGTCCAATACGAAATAAACTTCGGTTCATCGTACCATTGTTCAATTGGTTCAATCACAGGACCACCGATTTCTTTTGAAAGACGAATAGCACGGTCATTATACGCTTTAATGCTAAATGTAGAATAGTGCGGTGCTAATACGATACTAATCGCCTGCTCAATTCCATCTCGCTTCATTTCTTCTACAGCATCTTCTATAAATGGCGCAGTATGTTTTAAACCTAAGTAACAAGTAAATTCATACTCTGTAAATATGTTATTCATTGAATCTGTTAATTTATGCGCCTGCTCTTTCGTAATTTTTGCAAGCGGCGAAATTCCACCAATCGCTTTATAGCGCCCAATTAAATCTTCAAGCGCTTCTTCTGATGGCTTACGTCCGTGACGGATATGTGTATAATATGCCTCTACATCGTCTAATGATTCTGGTGTTCCATACGCCATTACGAGTAAACCTATTTTTTCCTTTGTCATCTATATAACACCTCAATTTTATAAATGAGAATCCTTTTCAGAACGTTTGTTTCAAATTATAACAAGTAATAATAAGTACGTCAAAATAATAATTCTAATTAAGTATTATTTATAAGGTGATTTTGAATTTTATATGATAATTTCTTTAATAAAAGCGACTTACATAATTGCAAGCCGCTTTTCTCCTATTCTTTAATATTTACCCCATACTCTTTAAACCAAACATGAATTTGTGCTAAATGAGCTAAAAGCTGTGGCCCAGTCATCAATTGACCAAACCACGGTGTTTGAAATGCACTGCCACCAGACTGAATCAATCCGCTCAACTGCTCTTTATCAAATAGTTCGTGTAAAATTGAACCTTTATCTGTTAATAGATTTTGAAGCCATACCGTTACTGCCTTTGTATAGTGTGGATTGTGCGTTTTCGGATAAGGACTCTTCTTCCTATATAAGATGTCATGTGGGAGTACATCTTCTAACGCTTTACGTAATAGACCTTTTTCGCGGTTTTTATACATTTTCATTTCCCAAGGAATATTCCACGCATATTCGACAAGACGATGATCTGCAAATGGAACGCGTACTTCTAAACTTGCCCCCATACTCATACGGTCTTTTCTGTCTAATAATGTTGTCATAAACCATACCATATTTAAATAAAATAATTGGCGTCTTTTTGCTTCTAGTGGACTTTCCCCCTCTAAAATAGGAACTTCTTGAATCGATTCCTCATAGCGCCTTTGTACATATTGTTGTAAATTTAGTTTATTTCTCCATTCTTTTTTTAGAAGTTGTTCACGTGCCTCTGTAGAACGCATCCACGGAAATGCACTCGATTGTAAATCATCTTCTCTATAAAACCACGGATATCCACCAAATATTTCATCTGCACATTCTCCAGATAAGCCAACGACAAAATCTTGTTTAATTTCTCGGCAAAACCATAATAATGACGAATCGATATCTGCCATACCAGGCAAATCACGAACGAGTACCGCTTCAGTTAAATACTCTGCTAATTGTTCATTCGAAATGACGCAGCGATGATGGGTTGTTTGAAATGTCTCAGTCATTAAATTAATAAACGGAGCATCTGAATTTGGCTGAAACGCATTCGCTTTAAAGTATTTGTCATTATCTTCATAATCAACAGAATATGTGTGTAATTGCCCTTTTCCTGACCTTGCATATTCTTTCGCAGCAATTGCTGTTATAGCGCTCGAATCTACACCGCCTGATAGAAAAGTACATAGTGGTACATCAGAAACGAGCTGCCTTGTAATCGCATCTTGTAATAAAAAGCGTGTTTTCTCTACTGTTTCTTCAAAGGAGTCTTCATGTTTTTTACTTTCCACATTCCAATATCTCCATATACATAAACCGTTCTTTGAAAATGTCATCGCATGACCTGGACGTAATTCTTTTATACCAGCATAAATACCGTGGCCAGGTGTTCTTGACGGTCCGAGTCCGAATATTTCTGATAATCCTTCTAATGTTACTTCTGCCTTCACATCTGGATGCGACAATATCGCTTTTAACTCCGAACCAAATAATAAGCGTCCGCTATCATATTTATAAAAAAGTGGCTTTACACCTAATCGATCTCTCGCAATAAATACTTGTTCTTTCTGTTCGTCCCATACTGCAAACGCATATATACCGTTTAAATGATCGACACATTCTTCTTTCCATTCAATATAAGAAGCTAATAATACTTCTGTATCAGAATGACCTTTGAACGTATATCCTCTTCTTAATAATTCCTTTCGAATGTCTTCTGTGTTATAAAGTTCACCGTTATAACAAATGGCATAATTCGTTTCATCTTTTAAACAAGTCATCGGTTGTTTACCACCCTCAGGATCAACAACGATTAACCGTTTATGCCCAAATGCGACATTACCTTTAATCCAAACTTTATTATCATCTGGACCGCGTTTCGCTAACGTCTCAGCCATCTTCGTAACGACATCTCTTTCTCCTTCTAATGAGCGTTTATAATCCACCCATCCTGTAATCCCGCACATATAAATCATCCTTCCATCTTATTTCTTTTCTTGAACGTGCAGTAATCCCCACCCTGTGAGTGCGGATCAAAAAAATGACAAACTTGACGATAACCTACTATCCACATTTGGAATAGCATTCTCACTCAGTAAAACGTGTTTTATTGTATGCCCACCTATGTTTAGATGTGTCTAGTTATAAAGAATGCACGAACTGTCTATAACAGGAATAACTACTTTTCATAAAGGAGAAATCGTGTATGATACAACGTAAACATATTTTATATAACCAGCCCCGTGCTCATACAGTCGGTAATGTAGAATATATAAACAATGAATGGGTATTCTTTGATGATGAAAATGATGAAGCGTTTTTATTAGAAGATATTGCCGAAGATGGGTTTGAAGTTTTATATAATAACAATTGGCTACCAGCCCGTTTCTATGAACAAGATGTATTACAAATCGCCAACGAACAACACCATTTGCAAAATGGTGAAATGATACGTATTCGAAAAAAGTTACTTCTTAGTTATAATGAATGGCTCGAGGAATTACCTGACTCCGTCTTCACATTATTAACTGAATCATTGCAATCACTTCACTACTCTTTATATGATTGCATGTATTGTCATAATTATTTATCTTTCTTACCGAAAGAGGAGTCACGCGAAGGAGTAAATATTCTTTTGTTTGATAACGAAGAGATGATTTGTACACTGCAGCACCATTTCGTCCGTCACACTACATCCAATAAAAATATGTTCCGTTTTACGAAAGTAAATGGGGAAGAGTTGCATATCGATGCGACATAAAGTGAAACTTTAATCAGTGGGGCAGCCCCACTGATTATTAGCCTTCACCAATCGGGTGTTTACGAGCAGTTGATCTCCCGCCTAACTTCTTTGCTTAAGCTGAATTTTGAGGTGGGAGTTTTACTGCCAGTTAATACGGGATAACGTAAAAAACCACCTTATCTCCCAAGTCTTTGAGATTATAAGGTGGTTTTATTTTTTATTAGAATACTTTCCAGCCAATCGGTAATTTCAGCCCAAGGTAAAATACTGCTACTAGCGCAACAATAAATAAGCCCCAAACCGCCCCTGTTGGTTTGTTTTTGCTCATTTTCACAAGAACCATTTCCATTCCACCGATAACTAAAATACCAGTTAACATTTTTAAGCCATACCACATGTGCATGCTACCTGTTGCTGTCTTCACAATACTCATGTACAACATGAAGCCTGTCACAATAATGATGATATACATTAGGCGAAGCCCCATATGTACACCTTTACCTTTTCTTCCTGCTGAATAAAATGAATACGCAACGAAGAATAAAATTAAACCTAACGCCCATGCTGTAATATGCATATGTACCATCGTATCCCTTACCTCCTCTTTTCACACTTTTTCACTCTATATGATAACATGTTCATTTATTTTCAGGAAATGTTTCGCTTTTTTACATTTAAATGATATAATATTTAGAGTATTTACAAACTTCTTGTAATAACAAAAGGGGGAACAATCATGATTCAAACTAAGGATATTATCGAACTTACAGACACATACGGAGCAAATAACTATCACCCACTTCCAATCGTTATTTCTAAAGCAGAAGGTGTTTGGGTAGAAGATCCTGAAGGAAACCGCTATATGGACTTATTAAGTGCATATTCTGCAGTAAACCAAGGTCATCGTCACCCGAAAATTATTAACGCTTTAATTGACCAAGCTAATCGTGTTACGTTAACTTCTCGTGCTTTCCATAGCGATCAATTAGGTCCTTGGTACGAAAAAGTTGCGAAACTAACTAATAAAGAAATGGTACTTCCAATGAACACAGGTGCTGAAGCTGTTGAAACTGCAATTAAAACAGTTCGCCGCTGGGCTTATGATGTGAAGAAAGTAGAAGCAAACCGTGCTGAAATCATCGTTTGTGAAGATAACTTCCACGGACGTACAATGGGTTCTGTTTCTATGTCTTCAAACGAAGAGTACAAGCGTGGATTCGGTCCAATGCTTCCTGGCATCGTTGTAATTCCTTACGGTGATTTAGAAGCATTAAAAGCCGCAATTACACCAAACACAGCAGCATTCATTTTAGAACCGATTCAAGGTGAAGCTGGAATTAACATCCCACCAGCTGGTTACTTAAAAGAAGCTCTTGAAGTATGTAAAAAAGAAAACGTTTTATTCGTAGCCGATGAAATCCAAACAGGCTTAGGCCGTACTGGTAAAGTATTCGCTTGTGACTGGGACGATGTAACTCCTGACATGTACATACTTGGTAAAGCACTTGGTGGCGGTGTGTTCCCGATTTCTTGCGTTGCAGCAAACCGCGACATTTTAGGTGTATTTGAGCCAGGTTCTCACGGTTCTACATTCGGCGGTAACCCACTTGCATGTGCTGTATCTATCGCAGCTCTTGAAGTGTTAGAAGAAGAAAAATTAACAGAGCGTTCTCTTCAATTAGGAGAAAAATTAGTTGGGCAATTAAAAGAAATTGATAACCCAATGATCACTGAAGTTCGCGGTAAAGGTTTATTCATCGGTATCGAATTAAACGAGCCAGCTCGTCCTTACTGTGAACAACTAAAAGCAGCTGGTCTACTATGTAAAGAAACACACGAAAACGTAATTCGTATCGCACCACCTCTAGTAATCTCTGAAGAAGATTTAGAGTGGGCATTCCAAAAAATTAAAGCTGTATTATCATAATAATAGAGAGGTTGTCCGGCATGTTGGGACAACCTCTTTCTTTTTATATTCATTTACATTAAGATAAAATCGTAATTTTCTGTATTTTAAAATCGTAAAGGAGGTGCGATATGCTATTAAGATACGGTAAACAGATTAACTATTTAGCTACATCTTTTATTTTAGTTACATTCTGTGGCTTCCTACTTTCCACAACATGGCTTACTCACTACTCAACTCCTACTACATTCACACTACTGAAAGCATCATTTTGGACTGCTGTTATTCTTACTATCATTGGTTTTGGACGAGAAAAAAGTGCACTTACGGTTATACTATTTGGCATTTGTACACTTGCATTCATTGGCCTTTACACTTTTTCCGTTATCGATTACCTCTATAACCCAAGGCCATAAAAAAGAGCTATCTTTTAACAAGATAGCTCTTTTCTTTATTTCACTACATTTCGCAAAGTACCAATTCCTTCTACTGTAATGACCACTTCATCACCAGCATGTAAAAACTTCGGTGGTGTAAAACCTTTTCCGACACCAGCCGGGGTTCCTGTTGCGATAATATCACCTGGTTCTAAAGTCATTCCTTTGCTTATCGTTGAAATAATTTCTTCTATCGAAAAAATCATTTTATTTGTGTTGGAAGTTTGCCTTACTTCTCCATTTACTACCGTTTCAATGTGTAATGCATTCGGCGCATTAACCACCGATTTATGAATTAAATACGGTCCCATCGGGCAAAATGTATCGAAGCTTTTCCCAAGGAAAAACTGTTTATGTTTTCTTTGAATGTCTCGAGCTGTTACATCATTTATAATCGTATAACCAAAAACATGCTCAAGCGCTTTTTCTTTTTTAATTTGCTTCCCTCGCTTACCTATAATGACAGCTAGTTCTCCTTCATAATCTAGTTCGTCCGTTGCGTGAGGGTGACCATTAATTTGCTCATTTATGCCAATAACTGTTGTTGGTGCTTTCGTAAAGATCATTATATTTTCTGGAATAGACTCTACTCCGCCCATTTCTACCGCATGCTCACGATAGTTTTTTCCAACGCACAAAATATTCTTTCTTGGCCTTGGAATCGGTGCTAATATTTTCACCTCTGTTAACGGATAATACGCCGCTTCCCCGTTCTCTTTTGCCCAATTTACAATTTCACATACTTTCTCAAAGCACTCAGTCCCTCTTTCAATACACTCTAACATTGTAATAGGGATTGTAACCTTTTCCCCTTTTTGTCTTTGCGCTTCTCTTAAGTGTAATACCTTTTCTTCTTCTTCATCCACAATACCTACAAATACCTTTTCTTCTTTCTTCGCCGTTACAAAACGCAATATTTCCACTCTCCATCCTAAAACTCATACCCTTTAATTGTATTCGCATCCGCAAGAAAAAAACCTTCTCATGCACGCTAATTTTTACAATATTCTTCTCACATCCTATTCGTTACCCCTTTACATTTGGCATAAAATGTAGAATTTTTACTTTTTTTAGCGAAGGTATTTCTTTTTTATGGAGTTTTTGTATAATATGTACTACATATATACTAAAAATTTCATTTAGAGATGGAGCCGATTTCAATGTTTGAGCAAGCGATTGAAAAAAAACGTGAAAAAATGATTTATTTTGCTGAACGCTATGGAATGACTTCTCAAAAAACAGTGGATTGTAGCCAAGAACTGGACAGGCTCTTAAATGTAATTTGGCATGTACATACGGATTTTCACTCAAATCAAACACTCAACACACACACGCAATAATGTGTGTGTTTCTTTTATTTCAAAAAAACACACATTTTATCGGAAACGCCCATACAATAGTAGAAAAGAAAATTTTAAAAACGAAGGGTGTTTTGTATGCCAGCTATGGTCGGACATATTCGTATCGTCAATATTGGATCAAGTGGTATTTTTCATATTGGAGATGTATTTGCGATTAGGCCTATTAGTTACTCACGTGCTTTCGCCGGGGCCGGCTCTTTTAATGTTGGAGATAATGTTTCTGTCTACAATTATCAAAGTGCAACGACTGTTAATGATTCAGATGTCGTTGATCAAGCGATAATTGGTTCAACTTAAAGGGGGCGATTGTATTGAATTTTTACGTAAACCAAAGCATTATCATTAACAGCATTAAAATTGATAGCATTACAACCTCTTCTGTATTCCAAATTGGCACTGCCGGAAGTATTAAAGCCCTATCCAAATTTTCAAATACGGGCGGATTTACGGAGCCGCTTCGCCCATTACAGGCAAACGGACAAATTATTTCTATCAAACCATCAACTAGTTCTTCTTAAGACATCCTTGTCATAAATATATAGCAGGAATATTTTTACCCTCCCTATTGAAAAGGAGGTTTCACAAATGAATCAAGATATATATACTTACTTACACCAACTTCAACAAGCTCTTCAAACACAACAAGCAGCCATCCTCAATTTAGAAGATCAAGTGCGTCAACTCCAAGAAGAGCTTAACGAATTAAAAAATCGCCCCTCCTCTTCTGTAGGAAAAGTGGAATACAAATTCGATCAATTAAAAGTCGAAAATTTAAATGGCACTTTAAATATTGGCTTAAACCCATTTTCAGCAAAAGGACAACAAATTGAAGATTTTCAAGTGGATACAGAAACATTGAAGGTAAATCCTGAAACCGAAACAAACCCAGACTTTTATCAAGGTATCCTCCAAGAAATGCATCGATACTTAGATGAAGAAGCATATAATCGTATTCTCCATTTTGAACAAGAAGAGAGAACACCGCTTGATGAAATGTATCGACAAATGATGGTGGATGACATAAAAAAACAGATGGAGCATCGACTCCCTTATTATTTATCACAAGTTCAATCATATGAAGGTATTTCAACAGATCCAGATTATTTACGAGATATCATTATCCAGGCAATGAAACAAGATATTGACAAAGCCTTTCTCTCATTTATTCAGCACATACCGGGAAATTTCCGAAAGGAGTAAGTATGTATGAACCTTAACGTTGTAAACCGTGAGTTAAAAGTCGGACAGATTAAAATGAACGGTGTATCGTCGTCCGCACTCTTTTTAATTGGAGATGCAAATCTCCTCATTCTATCTTCTATTCTCGATACACCATTTGAAACAGTTACAGAGGGTCCATTTGTACCATTAGTAACAGATGTCCCTCCTACTCCAGGTTAAGGAGACTGAGAAATTATGTTACATCATGTGTCCATTGTCCAAAATGTTTCTATTATTTCTTTAGGGATTACTGCCGTATTTCAAGTTGGAGATGCAAACCAAATGGAATTAAAAAGTAGAGCTCTTGCCGTCCACCGTGAAATTCCTTGTTATATAAGGGGAGAAGGTCGCTTTGATGCTTTTGAAATCTTTACAGATGAACACATTACAATTCCAAAACGAACGACAGATGTAAAATTAAATATTGTAAATGAATGCCCTTTTATTGAAGTTAATAATGTTGAATTGCGGACACTTTTAAATTCTGGTTGCTTTCAAATTGGAAATGTTGATTATGGTTTTAATAACTCTCGTATTATGCAAATCCGCCAATATATTACGGATGAACCTTCCGCACAATAATTCATATAGTAAGTAAAAAGCTTAGTAAAGTAGGTGGATGGTATGCCTTCGGTTGTAGGAAATCTCGTCGTTCAAAATAGTAACGGCTCTTTCAACTTAGGAGATTTTTATAACGTATCTCCGAAAGAAAACACGAAAGCTTATAACGGATCTGGGGCTTCCAATGTTGGATTTGTCGTAAATACGTTTAACGGTGTTAGTGCAACAAATACGTTTGATTCTGATGTGGCGGATCAAGATCAGATTGGAACAGCGTAAAAAAAGTAGGAGATATTCTCCTACTTTTTTCTTTTATCTAATTCAAAATTATTAAAATGAAATTTTAATAAGAAAGAGCTTTACTGTCCACAAATAGCAGTATAAACAAGTAAGTAGTAAAGAGGCACTATTTCATTTTATTTAAATGATAACCCTCTCTCCTCCAAAGCCTTTCTAAGCTTCGGCATAGACGCAGGTCCCATACCATGCAGTTTTAAAATCTCTTTTTCACTATACTTGGATAGTTCTTCTATCGTGTGAATTCCATGATGTTGCAGCGCATTTCGTGCTGGTGATGAAAGAAGTGAAAGAAATCCTGTTTTAGGTTTCTTTTCTTTCTCACAAGTCGGGCAAGTTGGGCAATCGCTACTTTTGTAGTATTCATGTCCTTTTTCACAAGTTCTTAACGTTTTTTCCGTTACCATTTTCAAGCCCCTCTATTCCTCAATATTTACAACATGATTCCCATCAAAGAAGTATAAACATTTCTCTTTCACAGGATGTTGTAAGCTTTTCTCCAGCGCTTTTGCATATAACGAAAGCTGTACTTTATATCTATCTTCTAAAATTGGTTTTGCTTGTTCGAATCCGCCTGGGAATTTCCCTTCAATCGTATCTGTTTTGAAGTCGATTAACGTAATGCCGTCTTCCTCTTCAATCATGCAGTCGATAACCCCTTGGACAAGAATCGTTTCTTCACTCTTCCCTTGCCAATCTTGATATGCTTCTTCTGCTGCAAGCATCATCGTAAATGGCACTTCACGCTCAACACTTTTCGCCGCTAGTACCCTTTTACCTAAATCACTGTCAAAGAATGAAATTACTTTTTCAATCGCTATTTCTTCCGCCTGCTCGAATGTTAATAATTCCTTATTTACCATTCCAGCAATTTGCTCTTGCAGAACTTCAACCGTAATCGGCTTCTTCAAATCAACATGCTGCATAACGGCATGGACTGCTGTTCCACGCTCTGCGTACGTTAATCCTTTTTTCTCCATAAAGCGCGGACGTGTTTTAATTGGCGCACGTAGTTTTTTAATAAAGGCATTATCGCTACCTTCTTCAGATTGATAATTTCTCTTTATTTCTGTAACAGATTGCTTCGCACGATAAGATGTTGCATCCTCATATCCGTACTTCCACATTAATCTGTCGTACACTTCTTCTTTCCGTTCACTTTGCAGGGGAACAGCCTTTTTCTCACGAAGCGCTTCTAACAATTCTTGTTTCTCTTCTTGAACTGGCTCTGGTGCAAGTAGCGTGTTACCGTCCACAACTTCTACTTTCCAGTTCGTGTCATACCCGTAAATTTCATCTGGAATACTTCCTTGTCCTAATTCAAGAAGCATTTCACTATCACGGTGTCTATATAATGAAGGTGCAATCCAGTCTAAATAACAAGACGCTCCGGCACGTATGTGATCCGGTAATAACCATTCACTATGTTCCCTCGCATCAAGCCATTTTTCCATTTCCTTATTTGCATCCTTAACTGTTCCGATTAAAATTAACTTCTCTTTCGCACGCGTCAACGCTACGTATAGTACGCGCATTTCTTCCGCAATTAATTCCATTTTCATTTTACGTTTAATCGCAAGCTGTGATAATGTCGTGTATTTAATTCGTTTACGCGGATCGATAAATTGCGAACCGAAACCGAAATCTTTATGGAGTAAGAAACGTTTCATTAAGTCTTGTGTATTAAAACGACGGCCGAGTCCAGCTACAAATACAACCGGGAACTCTAGCCCTTTACTTTTATGGATCGTCATGATGCGAACAACGTCTTCTTGTTCACCGAGGGCCCTCGCCGTCCCCATATCATCACCGCGTTCTAAAATACGTTCAATAAAACGTAAGAAGCGGAATAATCCTCTAAATGATGTTGCTTCATATTGTCTTGCACGGTCATATAGTACGCGTAAGTTTGCCTGCCTTTGCTTTCCAGCTGGTAAACCGCCAACGAAGTCGTAATAACCTGTCTCGCCGTACACTTTCCAAATTAAATCAGAAAGTGATTGTTGACGTGCAAATTCACGCCATCCTTGCAGTAAGTTATAAAACCACTCTAGTTTTTCATGAAGTTCTTGTTCCTCTTCAAGCGGTGCACCTTTTAAGAATGAGCTCATTACTTCATAAAACGAGCCTTTCTTTCCGTGAGCACGAAGCGTCGCAAGGTCTTCATCGTTTAATCCAACGATTGGGGAACGAAGTACAGCTGCAAGCGGGATATCTTGCATCGGATTATCAATAACGCGGAATACGTTCATCATAATATTTACTTCCGTTGCTTCAAAATAACCAGTCGCAAGGTCAGCATATACCGGAATTCCTTGCAATTTTAACTCTTCCATAATTTGCGGCGCCCACGGCATGGAGCGAAGTAAAATAACGAAGTCGCGGTATTGTACAGGACGCATACTATCCGTTTTACGGTCATACACTTCATAACCGGAATCAACCATCGCTTTAATGCGCTGCGCCATAAGGCGAGCTTCAAGCTGTGCTTTTTCGACTTCTGCACCTTCTTCACCGTCTATTACTTCTTCTTCCGTTTGCTGAATACAGAGTAATTCTGCCGCTACATCTTCACCTTCTGGATAGGTAGCACCTAGTTTTAATTCAGCGTCAGCATCGTAGTCAATCTCTCCAACTTCTTCGCCCATAATTTGTTTGAAAATGAAGTTCGTACCTGCTAGTACTTCATGACGACTACGGAAGTTTTTCGCTAAGTCAATCTTCATTCCGCCGCCCAATCCTTCTTGTGTGAAGCGTTTATACTTTCCTAGGAATAGTCCTGGTTCAGCTAGTCGGAAACGATAAATCGACTGCTTTACGTCACCAACCATGAACAAGTTTCCTTCACTCTCAGAATCTTTCGTTACGAATTTAATAATGGATTCCTGTACAAAGTTCGTATCTTGATATTCATCGACTAATACTTCAGTAAATTTATTACGATATTGGAGCGCCACTGCTGACGGATTCATTTCACCATTTTCACTTTGTTCACTTAAAATTTGTAAACAGAAATGCTCTAAATCTGTGAAATCGACCATTCCTTTATCTCGCTTCATCGCTTGGAAACGCTCTGTAAATACTTTTACAAGTTGAACAAGCTTTTCTAATACTGGGTGCATATCTTGAAAATCTCGTAAGAAACTTTCAGGTTTGCGGCTAAATAACTCTTCTTGTAATTTCTTTACTTCATCTTTCGCTTTATTACGAAGAGAGTCTACTTGTTTTACAACATCTTCATTGTAATCACTTTTCTTAATACGCTTTAACGTTTGCCACGATACGTTTTGCATCGCTTCATACACGCTTGTCCACGACTCACGAGCAGCTGATGATAACGTTCCAAGTAATGCTACATCTGCTTGCAGGGTTTCAACGCGAGGCGCTGGACCGTCAGGAAGCATTGCGAGTTCAGTTGCCTTACGAATATGCTGTTCCGCTGTTTCAAGCTGGAATTTCACATCTTCTAATAAATAAGAAGCATATACTAAATCTTCAATTGTCTTTCCTTCTACGTCATATGCTTCTACTAATTTATCAAGCCATTTTTCCGGATTTGGATGCGCTCTTGACTCTGTATGAAGCGCTAAAATCATACGTTGTAAGTCATCATCACTACGGTCACTCGTATAACGATCAACAAGTTCAAAGAAGATTGTATTATCTTCGATTCCGTACTCTTCTTCTAATATGTCATCTAGCACTTCTTCTTTTAACAATTCATTTTCTGTTTGATTCGCAATACGGAAACGAGGATCAACATCCAGCATGTAGTAATATCCTCTAATTACTTGTAAACAGAATGAGTGAATTGTTGAAATGGAAGCTTTATTTAATAGGCTCAGTTGCTTTCTTACATGCTGAGAGCCTGGTTCATCAATTAATACCTTTTCTAACGCTTCCCCAATTCGATTTTTCATCTCTTGCGCTGCTGCATTTGTAAATGTTACAACGAGCAGGCGGTCGACATCGACTGGATTCTCTTCATTAATAATCTTTTTAATAATACGTTCAACTAATACTGCTGTTTTACCTGATCCAGCTGCAGCCGCAACTAAAATATCACGTCCGTTCGCTACAACAGCTTTCCACTGGTCATCTGTCCATTGACTACCTTCTGGTTTTTTAGGCCAATTTTCTATCATTCTCCGCCAACCTCCTCTCTTATTTTCTCCATCGCTTCACTATCTTTCATATCTTTTAACGTACGGAATTGATTATCTTCAAGTGACTCATCAAATTGACAAACAGATTTGAAGTTACAGAACGTGCACGCTGCTTTATTTCCCATTTTATAAGGAGCAATATCGATAACACCTTCTGTAATATCTTTTCCGATATTTTCAAACGTATGGTGTACATATTTTTGCAGTACGTTAAACTCTTGCTCACTTGCAATACTTGAACGCGCACTAAAGCTACCGTCTTTTTTCAGGCCAGCAGAAATAATATCTGAACTTCCTGTTGAAAGTTTGTTATCCATTAAACGAACAACGTCCGCATCTCCTAATACGAGTCCTTTCATTTTAAATTTCTTTAAAATTTCTTTTTCAATTTCGGCTTCAGATGCGTCACCTTTCATTTCAACAATTGGATTATGGATATGAAAATACAATACACCCGCTGGTGATGCTGCTTGGCCTTTTTTCATCCACGTCTGTGCATTCGAAGTAACAACATCTAAATACGTTAACATTTGAAGTGCTAATCCGTAATACACTTCTGTTAAATCTAACGCTTTTGAACTTGATTTATAATCAATAATACGTAAGAACGTCCCGTTCTCATCTTCTGCCTTATCAACACGGTCAATACGGCCGACTACTTCCATCTTCACACCATTTGGTAGTGAGAATTCCATCGGCGGAAGTGATCCTGTACCGCCCATACCGAATGGCACTTCTAAATCAACTGGTACGAATCCGCTCGACTTCGCATGTTCACGAAGAATGATTGACGTACGGAAAATGATTTGTTGTAGTTTTTGTTTTAAATAGAAATGACGGTTTGAACTTAATAAAATTTGTCGTTGTAATAACGGTGCAATTTCTTCTATTACTAAAACAGAAAGATGCTCGCACTCTTTTATGGATAAATCCGCCCAAGTACGGTTTTCACGCAATAACTTGTCCGCAATTTTCTTTAATGCCGCATGGAATAATTCGCCGATGTCCGGTGCATCAAGCTTGAAAATATCACGCTCTCTAAGTGATAAACCGTGCTGTGCAAAATGAGCGTATGCACAACGGTTAAATAGTTCCATACGAGAGACGCTTCCTTTAATTATATCTCCATATAAATCTCTACTTACTGCTGTACTTAGTTTCTTCGCACGATTTCGATAGAATAAACTTGATAAGACGCGGCTACTTTTTTGTTTCCATTCATCTGAAGTTACGTAGAAATTATATACGTCCCACCAAAAGTCTAAATTCCCTTCAAATCCGTATCGCTTCCACGTTTGTAGTTGCTGCATAACGTAAGATAACGTTACTTCTGGCGTTGCTACGTATGAAATTTGTTCTGAACGTGATAAATCGTTTACGTCATTCGTAATAAATGAATCTTTCACATTAGGGAACATTCTTTTTATTTTCTTAATAAAGCTAGACGCAAGTAACGTCTTTCCTTCTTCATCTGCAAGCGGGCATGAAATGTATAACCTCTCAGACGCTCTCGTTACCATTTGATACATAACGAACTGTTCTTCTAACAAAGTTTGTCTCGTCGTTGGCGCTAATTCAATCCCTGCCGCACCAAGAACTTCTCTTTCCTCATCAGAAAGCATACCTTCATCCATAGGTGCTGCTGGAATGACCCCCTCATTTACACCTATAATAAACGTTGCTTTCACGTCAGATAACCTGGAGTGATCAATATTAGCAATTAACACTTGGTCTAATGACGGCGGAATGTTAGCAAATTGAAGTGCCTCAAGACCTGTCGACATAACGTCCGTAAACATAGAAAGAGACATTTTCTCTTCACCAAGCATCTCTACAAATGTATCAAGAAGACTCATTACTTCTTCCCATACTTGTTCATGATCTGTCGCAAATAAGAAATCTCCACTTTCTTCTGCACGTATACGTAATTCTTCTAGCTTCTTCGAAACATCCAGTTCTTCTAAAAATAAGTAAACTGCTTCACACATTTGCATAACTGTTCCTGCACGCTTTAACCTTTTTTGCATGCGAATAACAGGTGGTCTTACAACGTCACGTAACCTATTTATTTTCTCTTCCATTTCACGTTCACTGTCTGTAATCATCCCGTTCGTATCATCAAGAGAACGATAACGGCGATACATCCATGGATCCTCTGAAGTCCACCTCTTTCCTTGTACACCGTACGCTAAACAGTAATTTTCAAATTCATCCATTTCTTCACGCATCGTTTCTTTTCTTACGTCTAATGGATATAAAAGCTCTGTTTTCACGCAGCGGAACACCGCATCATAACGCCAATTCCCACTAATAATCTCGAGTGCAGAACGAATACATTCTACTAATGGGTGGTGTGACATCGGGCGTTTTTCATCGATGAAGTGCGGGATATTATAATCTGTAAATAACGTTCGCATCACATCGTAATAACTTTCCCCATTACGAAGAAGCACTGCAATATCTCGGTAACGATACCTTTCATCCGCAACAAGTTTACGAATTTCACGAGCAACACCTTCTACCTCCGCTCGTAAATTCGCAGCTGTGCTAATCGTTACACTCGCTTCACCGTTAAATTTTTCATTCGGACGCGCTTCATAATGAGCTTCTAAATGCGCTAATGCCGGAGAATGAAAACGCGGCTGTTCCATAAGTGGAATTGTTTTTTCAATTTCTATTTTCTCTTCACGCGCTACTTGTTTGATTTTTTCATACGTTAACGTCGTTTCATAAAATAAATCGAGTTCATTTACTGGCTGTGCTAACGTTTTTTCATCTATCGTTAACGTGATCGTAACTCTCGCTCCGCAAATCATAAGCTGTCTTACAATCTCTAACTCTTGCGGGGAGAATGAATGAAATCCATCTATATAAATTTCCGCACCATTTACATATTCAGACTGCGGAAGCTTTTCCACTAGCAATTGCAGGTAGTCTTCTGAATCTAAATATTTTCCAATTAAAGCACGTTCAAAATCATCGTATAATAGCTGTAAATCATACACTTTATTCGCTAGTAACTTTTGTTCGGCACTGCTACTATGCGCATCCAATTGTTGCCACATTTCATATACGTTAGATGGCGTTACATTGTAACGTTTAAACTCTGCAATCATACTGCCAAGATGTTCAAAGAAACCGTTTTGCTCCGCTGCTTTTTGGAACACCGATAATCCATCTTTACGAGACTCTACAATTTTACGGAGTAACATATGTACACCCGCTTCATCAATATGAAGACGACTCGCTCCGCCAACTTCTTGTAGTACCTTCCACGCTAATCGTGAAAAACTAAAAACTTGTGCCCGAATAGAACCTCTTACATCCTCACTTCCAATTAACGCCTGCTGCGTCTGGAATGTCATCTGTTCTGGCACAAGATATAATATTGTTTTCCCTCTCGGGCGTTGTTTTAACTCTTCTTGCACTTCGCGTAAACAAAGTGTACTTTTTCCACTTCCCGCTCTACCAATCACAAATCGAAGTGACATGTAACCCCACCTTTCACTTACATAACGAACGTTAGTTTGCTACTATAATTGTATTATAGTACACGAAAAAAGACAAACTGAGTTGTTTGTCTTTTCTATACTTCTATCTATTATATCAACCTTTTGAAAAATTCGTTTGCACCTCTTGAATTGGCCAATATCGCAAATCAACTTTACCGACGACTGTATCAGCTTTTACAAAGCCAAAGTGTCTACTATCCCAGCTCCCGAGCCGGTTATCACCTACTACAAAAATAAACCCGGGTGGCACCAGCTTTTCTTTCGTTAACTCTTCTAATGTAAAGTCGCCTGTTAGTTGCCTTCCATTTATCTCTTTCTTATATTTCTCTAGATACGGCTCATCAATAAATTGTCCATTTATATATAACTTATCATGCTTATATTCAATATGATCTCCAGGTAAACCGATAATTCGCTTTACATAGTCCTCTTTTTTATTCGCATGAAACACCACAACGTCAAATCTGTTCAAGTCCCCAACTTGATAACTCACCTTATTTACAACGAGCATATTACCATCTTGCAATGTCGGCATCATTGACTTCCCCTCTACAACATACGTTGAGAAGAAAAACGTTCGAAAAAATACAGCTAATAATACACCAATTAAAATTGTTCGTATCCACTCTATGCCTTCTTTTTTCAAAGTTTTCTTCATCCGCTTCTCCCCTTATCCTTTAATACTGAAGCTTTCCTTTACAAAGAAGACTATTCTTAATGTAGTTCTAACTTTACTTCAATTTTCTTACCGACATACCATAAAATAAAAATACCAATCGCTACAATGACTGATTTCACCGGATTATGAATAAATGACATTAAATCATGACCGATATACGTTAAAATAAAAATCATCACAAGTTTTCCGAATGCTAACGCTAGCCCAAACTGTTTTACACTAATTCGTGATAAACCAGCGACAACATTTATTAGCGCTGACGGTGTAAACGGAAAACAAAATATAACAAAAATCGGTGCGAATCCTTTCCTTTCAATCCACCCCATTGCTTTTCTTACTCTCTCATGCTTATTTACAAACGAAAAGAAACGACTGCGACCAAAATGGCGGATGATGAAAAAGACAAGTAATGCACCCATTACTGATCCAAGCCATGAATAAAGAAAACCGAGCCAAAAGCCAAATGCAACAGCATTCGCCAGTACAAATACAATAAGCGGTAATGCTGGAATCAACGCCTCTATCATCGGTAAACCAATACCAAGAAGTGGTCCGAACGCTTTATAACTCTCAACAATATGATCCATATTTTCTGGTGAAAAATACTCTTTGATTGTCTGAAAATCCATTCTACACTTTACCCCTTTACTCTAAATACTATCCCTACTGTATCATTGCTTATATGAAAGAGGAAATGGTAGATACGACATATGGAGATGTATTTATTAAAGTTTCCATATCTTTCATAAGAATTCCTTCATTATTTAGCTATGATAATCTATCAATATTCGACAGGAAATTTCGTTCGTTTTGTTATTTAGGTGGTTTTCCGATATTTTTATCGGTAAATGAAATTACAACTCGGTTTTTCTAACACATCTCTTTATCTATAAAGATTGATAAAATGAAACTTTAATCAACCCTCACCAATCCGGCTTTTACAGGCAGCAGGGCCCCACCTAACTTCTTTGCTTTCGCTGAATTTTGATGTGTGCGTCTTACTGCCCGGTAAATAGCGGATAAACAAAAAAAGAATGGGGATTCCCCCATCCTTTCACACTTCGCCTTCCTTCACAAAATACACTCTCTCATAAGCAGGTCTTAATGTTGATTCCTCTTTTTTATCAATCTCTTTAAAACAAGGGCTCCCTTGTTTTTTCCTACGATCTTCATATTCAGTACGCAATTTCGCTGTACGATTTTGTTGATTTTCAAAACTAGTTTTTGATATTTCTAATTTCACAGCAAAGCCATTTATAAACCTAATAATAAGATTTCCATCTTTTAATTCTTTATTACCTTCAATATAAAAATGAGACAACCAAGCGCACTCTTTTCTAGAGTAAGAATAGGTAGGGAAAAAATAAAGTTGATCTGTAGGACTAATCGCAATCGGTGCTTTATGTGTAATATGAGTTAATTCTTTCGTTCCTTCTTTTCTGCCTAAGAAACTAGAACCATGCTTTCGGCAACTTCTTTCTATAATATCTAGTGGTTTTTGAAATACGAAAAAAGAATCATTCATTTCAACGACTCGCGTAACAATTTTCTTTTCACTTAGAATAACAGGAAGTAAGGCCATCGTATTTTTCGTTACAACATAATTTTCGACATAGCGTTCCACTTTACTTTCCATACTCTATTATCTCCTTTTTTCCATTTATATTAGCAGCTGCATATATAATTTTAGCACCTATGAAAAGAAAACGGATTGCACATTCTACTATTTTACATTAATTTATTATTTATCAAACATTCTTCAAATTTCAAAATAAATATATAAAAATAACAAGATGGCATTGTGCACAAAAAAGCATTTATACTGCTATAAATATTTGAAATCACTTCCTCATTTCACATCATTACAACAATTAACTTTGTTATAATTAAAATGTAAATCCAATATATGGAGGGCCACTATGGAAGAAAAAGAGATCCAACCATCGATTCAAATGAAAAATAGTAGCGTCATTATCGTGAAAAATTCAGCTAGTATTATATTCGGTTTATTTTTTATTCTGCTATTCTTTGCCAAACCGTTTCGTAAATCAAAATGTACAGAATGTAAAAAACGTGAGAAGAAAAACGTAGTGAAAAAAGAGTAAAAGGCCTTCCTTTTTGGAAAGCCTTTTTACATTTGTAGTATCATTTTATTTATTCTTCTTCACCCTTAGAAAAACAACTATATTTTCTTCCAAGGTTCTCTACATCTTTTTTGATTTGTAATATGATCTTTATATAAAACATGAGAAAGAGTATTTGTACTTGTTACTCGCTTTTAATTTTTACTAAAAAATTTAAATTTGTACATTTTTTCCATTACTAACAATTCGTCAATTAATTAACTTTGTAATATAAGTTTTGTATATAATTTCATTCAAAAACACAATATATATAAGTAGCCATTTATAATTACATTTCTTTTTATCAAATTCCAAAAAGGAGCTGTATACTATGGATAAAGAAAATCTATTAAGTCAGCAGGTTAATAGCATCCCCTCAGATGCTCTGAATACTCCTAGCAAGGAACAAGAACAACTGTTAGAAACATCATCTCAAAACGTACAAAATTCCAATAACAATACTAACAAAAAAGATGAGACTCAAGGTCTATCTGGAAAAGATTCCCCTATTTCAATAAAGAATACAAACTTATAGTTATTTACTATCATACGCAGCAAATGCTCTTGCTGAACTAATTCTTATACAGGAACTAATACGCATTCCCGATAATTTTTTACCAGTTGTAACATAGAAAAAGAGATTTAGATATAAAAACAGGCTCTGAAAAAAATTTCTGCACAACCTAAAAAAAAAAAAAGGATGGCATTAGCCATCCTTTTTTCCATCATCAACTATAAAATTATAGTTTGATTACGTTTTTAGCTTGAGGTCCACGGTTACCGTCTTCGATTTCGAAGCTAACTTTTTGACCTTCTTCTAAAGATTTGAAACCGTCAGTTTCGATTGCTGAGAAGTGTACGAATACGTCGTTTTCGCCTGGAACTTCGATGAAACCGAAACCTTTTTCGTTGTTAAACCATTTTACTTGTCCTGTTACTGCCATAATTATTTCCTCCTAAGAAAATACAAATTTTAAATTTTTTAGTCTTCCTGTCTAAAAAAAGAATCCACACATTATCAAATACGAAACATAAACTAGTTCTCACATACTTTTTCTCGTTCGTTTTCAGCACTTGATAACATATGGATTGCTTAATTTAACTATTCAACTGACACCATCATAGCACATTAAAATAAAATGTACAATCTTTTTCTAAAATGGAATTTCTAATTTTTAGTATTTCTTATAAAATATAATTATCTCTATTCCAAATAAGGAGGAATTTATGAACAACAAAATTCCTAGAAAAACATTAAAAAGAATCGAAGAGGATATTGAAAATAATAATCTTGGAAAAGCAAGAGACAGATTGCACGGCCTCATCTTTACATACCCAAATGAATTACATCTTCGAAAACAACTCGGAGATATTTATTATAAATTACAATATCCAGAAATGGCTGGACGTTACTGGTATCTAGAGGAGCATAAAACAGATATTATGCATGAATCATGTTTATTATTTGAGAAATCAATGGGAAATAACCCTCATCATATTGCACGCGCTTTAAAGTTTAAAGGCGATTCTAACCATATAAAAGCTTTGTATAAAGATCAACCTTTATCTTCAGTGCAGAAGAAAGTAGCAGAGGAGTTAATTTATGAGTATAAAGAAACATGGCAAGATAAGCTAGTTCCTTTTGGCTGTCTAGCATTCCTTGCTTGCCTTCTCTTTTCTGCCATTGTTGGTCTATTCACTATTTGGAATTGGATTTTTTAATTATAGGGGGAATTTTCACATGTCAAACTACGATAACGAAGAAAAGCTAACAGGCGGAAACGTTTCGAACGTATATCGTTCTGAAAATACTGTTCGTCGAGAGTTAAAGCCAGATAGCGCAAAAATCCATAAGCTATTACAACACTTAGAAAACAAAGGATTTCATTATACTCCAAAGTTTTTAGGTGTAGATGGAGAAGATAGAGAGGTTTTATGCCACAATGATTTTGCCATATATAACATTATTTTTAATAATGAGAAGCCAGTAGGGATTATTGATTTCGATGTTGCTGCTCCTGGTCCAAGACTATGGGATATCGCTTATACACTTTATACTTGTGTGCCTTTAAGTAGAGTGTATTATACAGAATCTGGTGAAGCCATTCATTATGAATCATCGCAACATGCAGATCGTATTAAAGAGAGAGTGAAATTATTCGTTCAGTCCTATGGTAAAAATATGGATGAAGATTACTTAGGAATGGTGTTGCTACGATTAGAAGGGTTATGTACATATATGAAACGAAAAGCGCAAGAAGGCGACTTGAATTTCCAAAGAATGATTGATGAAGGACATCTAGAGCATTATGAGAAAGATATGAAGTTTATTCGTAATCATAGGGCTGAGTGGCGTTGATTTAGTAATAAAGAAAAGTTAGTATCGTTTTTTGCCGATAAATTGATATCTCTTTTCGAATCGTTCACAAAATAACAAGGGGCCCCCTTCAAACAGGTGCCCCTTCCTTTTATTTCGTAAACTGTGCTTCTTCTGTAGATCCTTTTAACGCTGTCGTTGATGAAGTTCCGCCTGTAATCACTTGTGCAACTTCATCAAAGTAACCTGTTCCTACTTCGCGTTGATGACGTGTTGCAGAGTAGCCGTGTTTTTCTGCTGCAAATTCAGCTTGTTGTAGTTCAGAGTATGCTGCCATGCCGCGCTCTTTATAGCCACGTGCTAGTTCAAACATACCGTAATTTAATGAATGGAATCCAGCAAGTGTTACGAATTGGAACTTATAACCGTAAGATGCGATTTCCTTTTGGAAGCTCGCAATTGTTTTTTCATCTAGTTTTTGTTTCCAGTTGAATGAAGGTGAACAGTTATATGCAAGTAACTTTCCTGGATGCTCCTTATGAATTGCGTCCGCAAATCGTTTTGCATCTTCTAAATTTGGTTCCGACGTTTCACACCAAACGAGGTCTGCATACGGTGCATACGCTAAACCGCGCGCAATCGCTTGATCAAGACCTGCATTCGTACGGTAAAATCCTTCTGGTGTTCTTTCTCCTGTAATAAATGCTTTATCAACAGGATCGATATCGCTCGTAATTAAATCAGCTGCATCTGCATCTGTTCTTGCAACGATAATTGTTGGCACTCCCATTACATCTGCTGCAAGACGTGCAGAAATTAAATTACGTACCGCTGTTTGCGTTGGTAGTAGTACTTTTCCACCTAAATGGCCACATTTTTTCTCTGAAGATAATTGATCTTCAAAATGCACACCTGATGCACCTGCTTCAATCATACCTTTCATCAGTTCGAATACGTTTAATTGTCCACCAAATCCAGCTTCTGCATCTGCTACAATCGGTACGAAATAGTCTGTATCATCGCTTCCTTCCATATGTTGAATTTGATCCGCACGTTGAAGTGTTTGATTAATTCGTTTCACTACAGCAGGTACGCTGTTCGCTGGATATAAACTTTGGTCTGGATACATATGTCCAGAAAGGTTTGCATCAGCTGCCACTTGCCAACCACTTAAGTAAATCGCTTTTAACCCAGCTTTTACTTGTTGCATCGCTTGATTTCCTGTTAATGCGCCAAGTGCGTTAATATAGTCTTCTGTATGAAGCGATGTCCAAAGCTTCTCAGCACCGCGGCGCGCTAATGTATGTTCAATATCAATTGATCCGCGCAGGCGAATTACATCTTCTGCCGAATATGGACGTGTGATCCCTTTCCAACGCTCATCTAATTCCCAGCTTTCTTGTAATTTCTCGATTCTTTCGTTTTTCATTTATTCCATCCCCTTTTCATTTTTTATAAAATTTCATAACCTGGTAATGTTAAAAATGGTACGAATTCATCATTTCGAACGAGATTTGTAAACAACATTGTCGCCTCTTGGAATCTCCCTTTCTTAAAGGCTTCCTTACCAATCTCTCTTTCTATTTTTGCTAATTCTTCTTCTTTTAGCTCTTCCATTAATTCAAGCGTAATATTACGACCATCATTTAGTTTTCCACCTTCATGACGAATCCATTGCCATACTTGTGCTCTTGAAATTTCAGCAGTTGCCGCATCTTCCATTAAGTTATAAATGGGTGCTGCTCCCCGTCCGCTTAACCAAGATGCAATATATTGAATACCTACGCTAATATTCATGCGAAGGCCCTCTTCTGTAATCGTTCCCACCGGTACCTCTAGTAAATCGTTTTCTGTTACACATATTTCTTCACGTTTTCTGAAAATTTGATTTGGTGTTTTCATAATGTGATTAAATACTTCCATTGCAACCGGTACAAGTCCAGGGTGAGCAACCCAAGTCCCGTCATGACCGTCTAAAGCTTCGCGCTCCTTATCAGCACGCACTTTTTCAAAAGCTGCTTCATTCGCTTCTGGATTATTTTTAATCGGAATTTGTGCCGCCATTCCTCCAATTGCTGGTGCATTACGGCGGTGACACGTTTGAATTACTTTCAAAGAATACGAACGCATAAATGGCGCTGTCATCGTGACTTGTGCTCTATCTGGTAGTAAGAATTTATTATGATTACGGAAACTCTTTAAAAAGCTAAAAATATAATCCCATCTTCCACAGTTTAAGCCAGCAGAATGATCTTTTAGCTCATACAAAATTTCATCCATTTCAAACGAAGCGTGAATCGTTTCCAGTAACACAGTTGCTTTAATCGTTCCATTTGGAATGCCGATATATTTTTGAGCAAATACGAATACATCATTCCATAATCTCGCTTCTAAATAACTTTCCATTTTCGGTAAGTAAAAGTATGGGCCGCTCCCTTTTGCTAAAAGAGCTTTCGCATTATGGAAAAAGTACAAGCCGAAATCTACTAAGCTACCTGACATATTTTTCCCATCAACTTGCATATGCTTTTCCTCTAAATGCCATCCTCTTGGACGTACAATGAGTACAGCTGTTTTCTCATTTAATCTATATTCTTTCCCTTTATCATTTTCATGTGAAATCGTTCCCTTTACTGCATCTCGTAAGTTGATTTGACCTTCCACTGCATTTTCCCAAGTTGGTGAATTCGAATCTTCAAAATCCGCCATAAAAAGATGCGCTCCTGAATTTAAAGCGTTAATGACCATCTTTCTATCTACCGGTCCAGTAATCTCTACGCGGCGATCCTCTAAGTCTTTTGGCAGCTTGGCAATTGTCCAATCCGCTTCACGTATGTGTTTTGTTTCTTCTAGAAACTTCGGAAACTCCCCTGCATCAATTCTCTTTTGTTTTTCTACACGTTTTTGTAAAAGTTCTATGCGGCGCTCATTAAAATTCTCATGTAGTTCCTTCAAAAAACTAAGCACCTCAGGTGTCAATATTTCGTTGTACGCTGGTAACATTTCTCCAACGAGTGTAACCCGTGAAGTTTGCGTCGACATATTAGCATCCCCTTCTTAAACTGTTTTATAACAGATTTGATTTTATGTTTTATATTATATAACAAATCTTCGGAAAAGGAAGTTTTTTTTGAAAATTCATTTCACTTTTTTTCAAAACGCCATGCTTTCGCGCTTTATTCCATACAAAAAAGGCCGCTGTTATACAACAACGACCTTTTTTGTATTATTTTTAAATTTTACTTTGACTAGTTAAACTTTATTACTGCCCTTGTTCCATATCATGCAATATTGCTCTATGTAAAAACTGTGCGTATTGTTCTCTCGTTACCTTCATAGACGGACCGAATTTACCTTCTCCGATTCCCATTGTAATACCATTTGTTTGTATTGCACTAATTGCATTCGTTGCCCATGAATTTGCTGAAACATCATTAAAGTTATGAGATCCCTTTGCCTGTAAGTCAAAAGCATTCGTAAGAACTTGTGCCATTTCCGCACGCGTCAACGTCGCCTTCGGTCTAAAGTTTCCATTCTCGTCTCCCTGGAAAATTCCGATTTCCGTTAAAGCCAATATTTCCTCGATAAAGCTTGTTGAATTTTCATCGATATCTCCATATGGGTTTTCATATTCATCTTGTTCTTCCATATCAAACACACGGTAAATTAAAGCTGCAACTTGCTCACGTGTTACATTATCCCCAAAACCGAATATTCCATCGCCATATCCCAAAATAATTTCTTGTTCCGCTAAATCATGAATCGCCTCATATGCCCAATGCCCTTTTGGTACATCTTTAAATACAATTGTATTTGTTTTTTGCAACGGTGCACTTTCCGCTTTTACATTGTTACTCTCTGCTGAGAATAACACCCCACCCATAATTGTTAATGCTGTAGCTGTTTTTAATAATTTTTTGCTCATTACATTTCCTCCCCAATATGTATATGTTTTTTCAAATATACATAACAAATAGTATATTTTCCGACACATTTCGTGACGGTTTTGTGAATCATATTACACATCATGTCTTTTTTATGGGGTTGATTATAAAGCTTATGTATAACATTAAAAATACATAAAAACGAATAATAATTCTTTTTTAAACAAACAAAAAAGCACAAATATTTCTATTTGTGCTTTCATATTTCACTCTATCTCCAATCCTCTTTCAAATGATAATTAATAATCGCATTATTAATAAATTGAGCATATTGTTCTCTAGGTACAGGGCGATTTAATTCATACATGCCATTCCCAGTTCCTCTTACAACATTATTAGATTGTAGCGCACTAATTGCATCTTCTGCCCAGTGGCCTTTTGGAATATCTTTAAATGTATGTTTTTGCTTCGTTTCAAAAGTAAATGCTCGTTTTAAAATGACAGCCATTTCCGCTCTAGAGACTGGTGCTTTCGGCCTAAAGTTCCCTTGCCCATCCCCTGTAAAAACACCACGTTTTGTTAACGCCAAAATTTCCTTTTTAAAAGTTGTTGTACTATCAGAAATATCTTTATACGGATTCGCTACTGATCCTTCTTCTTTCATTTCAAGTGTTCTGTAAATAATACCAGCTACTTGTTCACGTGTTGTAAGATCACCAACACCATACTTCCCGTTTCCATACCCTAATATAATTTTATGATATGCTAAATCCATAATAGCGTCATATGCCCAAAACCCGTATGGAACATCTTCAAACACAATCATTTGTGGATACTCTTCCGCTTTTACAGGCGTCACATTCGTCCCTGCAAATATCCCTCCTGCCATTGTCGCAATCATCATTACACCCAATATTTTTTTCTTCATCGTCCTCTCTCCCTATTTCATTCAAATAAAATGAACTTCATTATTTCAGGAGTACTATTTTTTGGTGAATGTAAGATAAAATGCAAATCTTCTAGAAGAAATATTTCCACTACCTTTCTGCTTTATGCCTCCTTCTTTCTTTTTCAAAAAGGAAGTTGTCACATCTAAGGTGTCATATACTAAAACATTCTACAATCTCTTTATAAACTCCTTTTCACTTTACAACTTCCCTTTATTGGCGCGTAAAGGAGATGCCTAATGAAGGTTACTATATTCATGATTTATATTTCAGAGGTAGCATTCCTCTCCACTGATAACTCGCCTTCTCTTCCCTTGCGAAAAGTTAGCGCCATCCCTACAAATATAAGGATAATCCCAACTACTTGCATACTAGTTGGTCTAAATCCGGTAAAAACAGTATCTAATAATATTGCAACCGCAGGATCTAAAAACACTAATACAGAAATAATTCTCGTCGATAAATGTCTTAAACTGTCAAAAAATAAGTAATATACAAATCTAGTATGTACAGATCATCACCTTGAAAATGCTCGAAATCTAAGAATAGTAGTAATAAAAAAAGCATCCTTTTTTCTTAAAAGAGGATGCTTTTTTATATTTATTAACACTCAAATATGCTACTACTTTTGAAGAGTAAATTGGGCAACTATTTGTTTTAATTTTCCTGCTGCGTTATGCATATGTTCAATTGAAACCGAAATCTCTTGAACAGATTTTTCTTGCTGTTGAATAGACTCTTTTACCCTATCAGTTCGGTCAGATGATCTTTGGGAAATTTGAGCCATGTCTTCTGCAGAAGCCGAGATTTCCTCACTACTCGCTGCAATTTCATCTGTAGACATAGATACCGTTTGAATTTGCTCAGATACTTGCTGTACTTTTTCTGTAATTGTTCCAAATACTTTTTCTGTGTGCATTACTACTTTTGTACCTGCCTGTACCTCATTATCTACTTTCCCCATCATATGTACCGTATGGTTCGTTGTTCCCATAACTTGAGTAATAAGATTCTCAATTTGTTTTGCAGAATCACTAGATTGTTCTGCTAATTTCCGCACTTCATCTGCCACAATTGCAAATCCTCTACCACTTTCACCAGCACGTGCAGCCTCAATTGCGGCGTTTAATGCTAATAAGTTAATCTGAGAGGTAATACCTTGCATAACATCAATGATTTTAACAATTTCTTCTGATTGTTCTTTCATAGTCTCTACTTGTTTCACACCGCTATGTACCGAATTTTGGATTGTATCCATCTGTTGAATCATTTGTTTCATTAATTTGTTACCATTCTCTGCATCTAATGCTGATTGAGCAGACAATTCATTTACAGAGGACGATGTATTGACTATACTCTGCATTCCTTGTGTCAATTCTTCCATCGCACCCGCAGTTTGTTCCATTGCTTGCATTTGACTCTCTGCACCATTTGCAACTTCTTCAATATCCATAGTGATTTTCTTCGCTGCACTACTAGATACTTCTGATGCAGATGCTACTCCGTCTGCATGTTGGAATAAAAGCTGAATATTATTCTCTACTTCTTGCATATTTGTTCTTAGCCCTGCAATCATCTCGTTAAAATTACTTACTAATACACCTAATTCATCCTTAGCATTATAATCACCATGTACAGTTAAATCTCCTTCTTTCGCTCTTTCCATCATACGACTAACCGTTTGTAACGGAGCAACTATAAGCCTACTAATAATATAACTTACTATACATATAACGATTGTAGTAACTACTACAAGAATGATAAAGGTAATAACGGATCGATCAATCATTTTTTGAGAATCTTTAAACACTTGATCAGCTAAGTTTGAAACATACGATTCTAGATCCACTGCATAACCAGCTAACTCTATTCCCTTCGGTTTTAATTCCTTCTGAAATTCGTTTACCATTTGTGGCTCATTTGTTGCCTTCGCCTTTTCAAATAATTTTTTATATGTATCTTTATAACTTGGCAAAGATTTCTTCATCTTCTGAAACAGTTCATCCTCTTGCTTACTTAAATTAAAACCATCATCATATTCTTTTAATAAAGAATCATATTTTTTAAGATCCTTTTCAATATTATCAATTATCCCCTCTTTATTTGCCACTTCATTTTGTGATGCAGTAATTAATTCTAATAAATTATATTCTAGTGAATTTTGTGTGCGAAGCATTCCTTCTAATAAAATTGCAGAATATTGATAATCATCTACTACAACCTCTGTATCGTGCTTAATCTTATTAATGGAATTAATTGCTACACTGCTCATAATTACCATACCTAAAACTGCTAATGAAATAAGCGATAATAATTTATATTTCACTTTTAAATTTTGTAAAAAATACATTTTTCCACCTTTATTCCTTTATATATAGATTTTTAGAATTTTATAGCTTATTATTTACAAAATCTCAATAAAAAGCAATGATAAATATTCCCAATATCAAACTTATATCTCTATAAAAAAAGAAGTAGCTATCATGCTACTCCTTTTTGCTTTGTTTCTCATATTGTTCAAACGTGTGAATTCTTTCAAAAATTGGTGGGTGGGTGTATAAGAAAAACTTCACTAACGCAGGCGGATTTACTTGGCTTAAACTTGTTTTTGATAAATATTGAAAAGTTTTCACACCAGATTTCCCGTCCTTCGTCATATTTAAAGCATATTGATCTGCCGCTCTTTCTTCTATACGTGAAACGTAGTTTGTTGCTGGTTGTGCTGCAAAAGAGAGTATAGAAGAAATTAAGAAAAATAAAGGTAAAATGGAGAAACATGCCACTTTTGAAATTTGCAATGTATCTCCCCATTTGCGAATACACATATTTATAATACGACTAATTAAAAACATACCTATAAACGATAGCAATACATAACTTGCAACGCCAAAGTATATATGCTTCATAACATAATGTCCCATTTCATGAGCCATGATAAATAATATCTCTTTATCTTTTAACTGCTTAAGCGTTGTATCCCACATTACAATACGGGCGTTAGGACCAATTCCTGTTACGTAAGCATTTAATGCATTCGTTTTTTCTGACATATTTACTTCATATACGTGTTTAGCAGGAATGTCAGCTTTGTCTGCTATCGCTAAAATTTTCGTTTCTAATTCTTTATTTTTCAGCGTTGAGAAGTCGTTATAAAGCGGATCAATAACGACAGGCTGTATGAATGTTAAAAAGATTGTAAATGGAACAGAGAGCGCCCACCCTGCTAGCCACCACCTCTTCGGAAATTTACGGATAAGCCATAATAGAACGGTAACTACGATTAACATAGTCGCATAACTTTCCCAAAAACCGATAACATGATCTTTTATCCAGCTTTGTGTACTTTGTGTTGAAATGCCGTAATCAACGGATACTTTCCGGCCAATCCATTGCATCGGTAAGGCAAGCACTGTTGTCAGTAATGATAAATAAAAGAAATAAATCGCAACTTGCAAGACACTTATTTTAGTCGTTTCCTTCGACCATTTCTCAAACTTTCTTGAAATACCTAGCACAAGTACAAATAATAAAATAATCCATTCAAGAGGCGTCGCTAAAAAGTATAGTAAATTTTTCACGCGCGAATAATCTTGGCTTAGCGTAAGCTCTCTAGCACTCATAAACGTTTCTGGATCTGCACTTGTTCCTTTATACATGTCCGGAATAAGTTCATGATTCCATCCAAATAAATACCAATATATAAGTAACGCAAATCCAACGTACAAAAAAAGCGACCAACCAATAACCTTCCTCACGCTATTCCCTCCTCTATGCTGCCTGTCTATTATTATTGTAAGTTCGTACACGCTAAATTAGAACAAGCTTATTATGTGAATTGCTATGGATCTTTTTATTTACATAAAAAAACTCTTCTACATAAGAAGAGTTTTACCTATCTTTAAACACTTTCTTCGGTTCATAATCCGGAAGCACTTACAAACCAACGCCTTTTACATATCAAATATACTCATAGTCTTGAAAGAATAGCGTCGTTATAATAAAGCGAAACTTTAATCAGTGGGGTCTTACTGCCCGGCAAATAGCGGGATAATCTTAAAAAATCCGATTAAAACTAGTACGTACCCTACTTGCTTTTTAGATAACATAAAGAGCCTCTTTAAGGAAGTACATCTATTAATAAACTAAAATCTTGTAAAGAGAAGGAACTATATTTCATAATACCCTGTACAGCTAAAAGTAAAATAAGACCGATCACACACATATAGTTAACGCTTTCTTCACTCTTTTTTTCAGTAACGACTCCACCACTTATACATAAAATCCCCAACAAATGGAGCGCTAAATACATGAAAAAGTAAGCTTCCTCCCAGCGCAAAATAACATTCACTGTCGTTATTAACACTAGACTAAGTAAAATCAAATAAAAAAACTTATTTGATGATATCGTTTCATTCATATAATTTTATACATCCCTTTCAAATTTAGAATTAATGATGTTTCAAAGCTATAAAGTAAATGATTGTTTTCATACTATAAAACAAAAGGAAAGCCACTATTACTTTCTCAAATACTTTATGAACCCACATATACTTCTCTCCATTTTTTCTGAAGATGCGCTTCATCATTTCTTCTACAATTAGACCAAATATTAGTACAACTCCTAATACAATAAGAAGAGAAATAATATTTTCTTTTAAATGATTACTAGAAAACAAATACTACAGGTTGAATCCAATTACAAAAGCTTTTATCACACATATCTGCAATAGACGTAGCATCTATAATTTCTTTTAATATTTTTTCAACCGTCTTCTTCATCTTATTTACTCCCGACTACATCTGAAAAGCTCTTTTCCTGCTCTGCATATATAACTGGCACTTCTTTACTCCAATACTTGCGATTAACAAATAAAAAGATAAGTACTAAGTTTAATCCCGTTATAAATATAATAAGTCCAGGAAAGAATGTCGTATAATTTGAGAAGTCTGCAAAACTCATAATTTTTTCTCTACTTATTAAAAAAGACGCGCACATTACAAATGCATTGTTTAACATATGTATTGCAATTGGCATGAGTAAACTTTCCGTACGAATATATACGATCGACAATACGATGCTGAATATGGCTGCACCGAGGAAATCAACATGTAACAATGCAAACAATATTGCTACAACGATGGTCGCTATGCTCGTTCCCCATTTTGTTGCAAAGCGTTGAAGTAAAAATCCGCGAAAAACAAACTCCCCGATAATTGGTGCGATGAATACAACCCTAATGACTTGATATACATATCCCCCAGTACTATCTATAATCGGTTCATGCAATGCATTCATAATAAAGTCTGGTGTGATCCATGCAAAACTATACATATACAAAATAAGATACCCGTAACTAAATATGCATAACATAACCGTAATGTATAAAACTTGCACCAAGTTAAATGTTTCATTTTTATTAACAAACAATGAAAATGAAATGCGATGCTTTTTATACTCATAAAAAATCCATACCATCGGAAGGATATAGAATATAAGGATATTTATAAAAGAAGAATTTTGTATATGAAATATACTTGTTAGCAAATCGCCACTACTTCTCGCTATTAAAATTAATAGTGCAAATACAATTAAAAAATATCTAGCTCGCATCACTTGAAACGGATTCACACTCATCTCCTCCCCTATGTTACTTTTATCATATCATTTGATTCTTAATTTTTTGCGAAAGAAAACCTTAAAATTTCCTTAAAAATTCCATAAGTTACAAAAGGATGATATGATATTCGAGAAAATTAGGAGGGATGTTTATGTACCAAGCAAATATTTTACTCGTTGATGATGAAACAGCAATTTTACAATTACTAACTACCATTCTTGAAAAAGAAGGTTTTTCTCATATTACAACTGCAACATCAGCTGAAATAGCTTTATCTCTAACTAAGGAAAACAATTACGATTTAATTATTTTAGATGTAATGCTTCCTGGACAATCTGGTTTTGATATTTGTCCAATCATTCGCCAACAAACAGATTGTCCCATTTTCTTCCTATCAGCAAAAGCATCTGATTTAGATAAAATATCTGGATTTTCATACGGTGCGGATGATTATATTACGAAGCCCTTTAATCCATTAGAAGTAGTAGCACGCATGAAAGCACAGCTTCGGAGACATATGAAACAAGCAGTACCGCACGAACAAAAATCACACTCGATTTCATTTGGAAGATTTGAAATTGATCAACACTCTGCAGAACTGACAGTGGATGGTCACATTGTCGAATGTTCCGCTCAACTCTTTCAACTACTACTCTTCTTTTGCGAGAATCCGAACTACGTATTTTCGAAAGAGGAAATATACGAAAAAGTTTGGGGAGCACCTGCCTATAATGGCGATGACAACACTGTTATGGTCCACATTCGAAAACTACGTGAAAAAATTGAACACGATCCAAGTAAACCAGAATATATAAAAACTGTTCGCGGCCTTGGTTATAAGTTCGTTACAAAGTAGGGTGACGATATGAATTTTAATAAACGACTTATTATTCAATTTATCATGCAACACGTTTTTGTTTTAGTTACATTACTTATCGCTGTAGTTGCTGCTTTTACTTATTTAATTTTTCTTCTTACTAGTACTTTATATGAACCTAACATTCCAGATTCTGATAGTTTTACGATTTCAAGATACATCTCTTCAGAAGATGGGCATATTTCATTACAATCTGAAGTGCAAGATTTAATAAAGGAGAAAAATGATTGGCTCCAAGTTGTAGATGAAAACGGAAAAATCCTCTACCACTTTAATACACCAAATGATGTTCCGAATGCTTATACGAAGACATCTTTAGTCGCATATATACAACATCATATCGAAAGTAATTATAAATTTACATATTGGGAAATTGAATTAGAAGAAAAGAAAGTACTTGTTATTTATGGTGGTATGTTAAAAAGCAATGCTTTACTAACAGCAATTCAAAAGGAGCATTCCTCTTTAACAATGGATTCGTTCACATTAACAGATCAAGAAAAACAGTTACTGTCTAAAGAAAAAGCAGCACTTCAAATATTTAATCAAAATGGCGAAGAGGTTTTTTCTTATACAACCGGAAAGAAAAAAACATTTTCAGCAATACAAATCGCCCTTAATGAAAAAGAACCTTGGAATCATAAAGAAAACACGTCTAGCTTTTACGATGCAAATAGTGGCAACCTTCTCGTTGTAACTGCAAAAAATGATCACTACTACCCAGATGACGAAATTGAAGATGTATTTACTAAGAAGTTTCTCATTGGATGCGGATTAATCCTTCTTATCGTATTTGTTTATTTAGTCATTCTTTCTATTTGGTATGGTAATAAATTCGGGAAACCGTTATTACATGCGATGCGCTGGCTTAAAAATATCGCTGGTGGAAAGTATGAAGAACCTATTAGTAAAAAAGAAAAGCCTGTCAGGTTCCGGCGATCTGGTAAAGAAAAATGGTCATTCCGTTTGTTTAGAGATGTGACAAGTTCACTAGAACACCTTTCTATTACACTCAAGAAAAATGATGCGATGAGGCAAGTACTTCAGCAAACACGAGAAGAATGGATTACCGGTCTAACGCATGATTTAAAAACACCACTTAGCTCTATATATGGCTACGCATTATTACTAGAATCGAATCAATACAACTGGACCGATCGTGATATTCAACAATTTGGTAGTGTTATGAAAGAGAAATCTCAATATATGACGACATTAATTGATGATTTAAGCTTAACGTATCAATTAAAAAATAATAGCCTTCCTGCACAGCACGTAAACGTTGAAATCAATCAGTTCGTCCAAAAAGTATTATTGCAATTTATTAATAATCCAACACTTCAAAATCAAAATATTGAATTCGTACCGAGCTCAAATAAAATTCAATATTTCATTGAAGAAAAATGGTTCCAGCGTATTATCGAAAACTTACTCGTAAATGCTGTAAAACATAATAACGAAACAACTACTGTCATCGTAAAACTATCACAAAACGCTAATTCCTTTATACTCTCCATTTCGGATGACGGAAAAGGAATGGATGAAAAAACGAAAGAACTTCTATTTGAACGATATTACCGCGGAACAAACACAGAAGAAAGCAACATCGGAACTGGACTTGGCCTAGCCATTACAAAACAGCTCGTTCATGCTCATAACGGGACAATTTCCGTTGATAGTGCACTCGGAAAAGGAACGACGATTATTCTTGTGTTTCCGTTTCGTTCGTAGGAAAGACGCTATGTAGCGTCTTTTCTTATGGGGAAGTTTGATGGTACATGAAATTATGTTACTCGCCTTTTATTCTAGCTTATTGCGATAGTTCGGCGGTATATGAAGTTATATCAGCGATTTTTAAGATATATCGAATTGCCAACAAAAACCAACAATACCAGTCTACTTCCCCTACTATACAAAGTAAAAATAAAACTATTAACAAATACATTTCTAAACTGTTATACTATAAATAGAAGTATAAACTAAATAAGTTTTGCATAAAATGAAGTAGACGAGGTGCTTCCAACACCCCGTCACTGCAACTAATTACCGCGAGGTGGAAGGTTGCAACTAAAGCTTATTTGCGCTTTGAAGACTTCCCACGCTTCGCAGGCAGACGGGTGGTCTTCTTTTTGCGCTTTTTTGCCGTTAATTTCTTAAATCCCAAAACTATACCTTCTCTAGCTATAGTTTTTGTGATTTCCAACAAAATTTGCAAAAGAAATTCCATACGATTACACCTCCTTACTCCATTAAATGAAGAAAGGGCATAACCTTCCACCCGCAATATTTAATTGCTATTTTATTTTACCATTTTCATATGTATTACAGATAAAACAATACAAATTTAACAATCCACTCGTAAAAATAACCTTTCACAACTCACTATGAAAGGTCATCTCCATATTTTAGCTATTTCCCTACTAACACAAACACATTCTCATCAGGTGCTTCCATTACTGCAACATGTCCTGATTCCGTTGGAAATGGTTCGCAAATCCATTTTACATCTTTATTATCTTTTAAACTTTCATACGTTTGTTGTACATCTTCTACTAATACTTCCACTTCCCTAAAATTAATATCCGGATGATTGCTTATTACTAACTCCGAACTTTTCTCATCTGGAAACTTCAATCCTATTAACATCCAAATAACCCCTTCTTCTAATTCTCTTTCTATCATCCAGTTTTGCTTCATTCCCATTTCTTTATAAAGTGAAACTTTAATCAGTGGGGGGGCTTCTTCATCCCCCACTGATTATTAGTTGAACCAATCGGGCTTTTACGGGCAGTTGATCCCCCCTAACTTCTTTGCTTTCGCTGAATTTTGAGGTAGGGATCTTACTGCCCGGCAAATAGCGGGATAGAAAGAAACTGACCTTTCTATATTCTTCGTATGTATAGATACACATTCTAGTTTTTTGAACATTTTCCTATTTCCCCCTTCATGAAAAAGCGAACCATCTCCCAATGATTCGCTCTTACCCTATTATTTTTTCTTCACCGGTATCCAAAGCTCTACTTGTGCAAACTCACTCTTATCTTCGTGGCAACGCTCATCGTACAGTTCAAACTCTGTAACTCCGCAATGTTCATATCCTGAATGCGGGAACCATTCTGAGAATACTGCATTCCAAGTTTGGTGAATAGACGATACCATTTCTTCATGAGGAACTTTCGGCGTTGTAAATACTGCATATGTTGCTGCCGGGAAAGTACGCTTTGCAATTTCATTTGGTACATTTTCAAAATCTGTAACTTCCATTCCGATAATATAAGTGAAGTCTCCTGTTTCTAAATTAAAATCAGTACATAATCCAAGCTCTACCCATTGGCTCGTATCTTTACGATTCGGAATCGTTGTCCCAAGATCTTTTTGTAAATATTCTTGCCAAAATACTGGAATGTCTTGATGGTTTTTCCCTTCTTTACTTGTCGTCTTCAATTCATAACCCGCCACTAAAAATTCTGGTTTATTTACAATACGATATTCCATTTGTATGCCCCCTAAATACGGATTTAATTTTCTTTGCTTTACATTCACTCTGTAATACATCGGTGTTTCGATTTCTTGTTTTCGATATTCACTCGGTGTCATTTTAAATAATTTTTTAAAGGCTCTCGTGAACGTTTCGTGAGATTGAAAGCCATGTTCAAACGCGATATCAATAACTTTTTCATCCGTATGAGAAAGTTGATAAGCTGCCCGGGCTAACCTCCTCTTTCGAACATACTCCATTACTGTATCACCTACTAACGCCTGAAATACACGATGAAAATGCGACTCAGAAAAACCTGCAACCCGCGCTAAATTACGCAGCGTTTGTTTTTCCATTACATCTTCCTCAATATAATCAATTGACCTTTGAATTTGTGTTTCATAGCTTTCCATCTCTGTTCACCCGCCTTATATGTATTATGATAAAAGAGAACGCAATCCAATTCTTGACGTTTTTTACTATAATTCCATAAAAAATTGTAACTTTTTTATATGTATTTCGTTGTTATGTATGAAGGGAGGGAAATTAGTGAAACGCAAACAATCATTAGAAGATATTTATTCAGATAATATGCGTGATTTATTTCGCTATCTTCTCTCCCTAACCGGAGATTCTCACTGTGCGGAAGATCTCATGCAAGAAACCTTTTATCGCATGCTCGTCCATATTGATTATTACAAAGGCGAAGAAATTAGGCCGTGGTTATTTACAATTGCCTACAACGCCTTTATCGATTGGTATCGAAAAGAAAAAAAATATAAAACAACTACAGTGGAAGAATTCCATTTACCAAACGCGCCAAGTACAGAACATGAATATTTCGTAAAATTTGAGATCGCTAGTTGGTTAGAAAGTTTATCTTCTCTTCCGCTCGAAAGACGAAATGTCCTGCTACTACGAGATTACTATGGATTCTCCTATAAGGAAATAGCAGAAATGACTGGTCTCTCATTAGCGAAAGTAAAAATTGAATTACACCGCGGACGAAAAGAAGCGAGAAACATAGAGGAGTGATACAGATGGGTTGTGCAGCATTTAAAAAACTATGGGAGAAGTACGAAAACGGAACACTCACGCATGATGAACAAGAACTGTTAGAAAGTCATATTGAGTCATGTGAAGCGTGTGAAGCTTACTTAGATGAGCTGTTAACAAAGACAGAACCAATTAAGAAAAAGTTACCTCCAAAAGATTTTAAAGTTCCTTTTTGGAGAATTAAGTGGAAACATCGTTTACAAACGTTTGGTTTTATATTATCAATTTGCATCGTTATCTATATAATCGGCGGGGTATTATCAGCCTTTTATTTTCAAGCTAATAATGATAAAAGGCTAGAAGAAATTAGAGAGGTTCCTTCGCTTACACTTGAAGCAACGATCCCAAATAGCCGTGTTATGGGAGGCGGAACAAGTGTAGAAGCTTTTTTCCGTACGAATAGCCAATTTGATTTAGTACGAACCGTGGGTAAAAAAGAAATACCCCTCGGTACAATAGAAACAAAAAGCTTCTTATCATCTGTAGATGTTACGAAGCGAACTTGGATGAATCCGTTCTATCAACCAAAACTCTTCTTTGTTCATCCAAAAACAGAGCAGGGTGATTATTTAAAGGATTCATCAAAAAAAGTATGGGATACACTTGCAAAAGTACATGATGGAACCGTTGCAGAAGTAGCAATTTCTTTTGATAAAGCTTACACTTTAAAAGAATTAGAACCGCTTTTATATAGCATATTTGAAGCACAAGAACTCCCTCCAACTCCTGTATGGTACGCTTTAGATACAGGGCAAGAAAGAAAAAATGTAGATAACTATATCCTACATGGCGGAGAAGCTATAGGGTTTCCAGAACATGTAAGATTCCTCGATAATGAAACTGACGGGCAGAAAACGCAAGAAGACAAAGTAACCGAAATGATGCGCGTCCTTTCTATCCATAAAAAAACGGTAAGCAAAATAGCAGCGCTTTCTGAGAAAGAACTAAACTTAGATAAACGTTATCAATATGTAAAGGATAACGGTGTAAAAGTATACGGAATTGTTATTACTGGCCCATCGAAAGAGTTATTAAAATTACAAAACTCCCCGCACGTACGTTATGCGACTCTTGGAGATATTGAGATTTGGAATTGGTTTGATAATTAATAAAAAAGAAGTAGCGCTCTAAAAAAGATGCGCTACTTCTTTTTTATTCCGAAATCAATTTCACATACATCCCTCTCACCGCTTTTTCATAAGCAATATCACTCATCTGTCTTATGTTTTCTGACACAACAGACGACTGAACGATTTTTCCTTCACGAAGTAACGGCGGATCAATAAGACGCACTTTATTTTTCTGATGTAAATCATAATCGTTTCTATCTTCTTTTACTTTTACATTTCGATGAACTTTGCTTAATAAAGCTTCTACTTCGGGGTCATTACATTGTTGCAATTTCGAAATAAGCTCCTCATCTTCAAGAAGAAAATCATCTGCATGAATAATCCTTTTATGAAGAGCTACCTTTAACGTTTTCGCTAACATATCATTTCCGTAAATATTCATTGGTTCCATAAAGAAATCGATTACTTCCTTGTAATACGTTTCTGTAAACCATTCTGCCATTTCGACACTTTGAACAACCATTTTCCCATCTACAGCGATGACATCTTCTAAAAAACTGTGAACTTCTTCTAAAGAAACATACCCATATGTATACATATCTCGTAATGTATAATCCACTCTGTCTGCGCATAATTCTGGTGCTGACCTTTCGAGTAACGTCCATTTCGAATCATCTAACAAAATATCTTCATAGTTATAACCATACTTCGCAAGAATCGCTGGAATTTCTGAGTTTTTCACAACAGAACTAAATATCTCTTCATGATAACTTTCATCTTTATTATCAAAAACGTAATCAATCACGTGGGAAAAAGCAGTATGTGATACGTCATGTAGTAAACCAGCAATCTGTTCTTCTACTGAACCACCTAGTTTTTTCACTAATAACATAACACCCACTGAATGCTCAAAGCGAGTTACATTCCATTTCTCGTTCATTAAGTAACTTGCGCCTGCTTGATGAATTCCCTTTAGTCTTTGCACAGACTTACTTAAAATTAATTCTTCTACTACTTGATCCACTTCAAATTCTCCGTATAGTACATCTGATATGATCACTTACAATCCCCCTTTATTTTAATCGAGTCTCTTTTATGAAATTAGCACCAACATAAATATTTATTGTTATTTGTTTTTATTGAAAAAATAGAGAGCCATCAGCTCTCTATTTCATAACCCCTATTCAAATGTAACTTCTACCTGCACAATCTCCGACCTACTACCAAGTCTAAGCGGTGGTCCCCAAAATCCAAATCCAGAAGAAACAATTGCGTGGAACGCGCCTTTTTGTGCGTATCCCCAGTCTAGCTCGTACATTCTTCTCGTTACAATATGATTGGGCGCCATTTGTCCGCGGTGCGTATGACCGGATAATAATAAATCTACACCTGCCGCTGCTGCTTGTTTCAACTCAAATGGCTGGTGATCCATTGCGATAACAGGCATCAATTTATCTACCGTACTCATTAATTGTTCAAAGCTTTGGCGATTTCGCTCTGTTTTATCTCTTCTTCCAACGAGATAAAAGTCATCTTCAATTGTAATCACTTCATCTAAAAGAATACGAATATCAATCTTATCCATCTCTTGTAAAAACTCTGGAACTGCTCTGCCGTAGTATTCATGGTTTCCTAAAACGCCATATACGCCTAATGGAGCTTTCATTTGTTTCATGATCGTTCCCATATTCTTTTGAATGAACACACCTGGATGATCATCGATAATATCACCTGGCAGTAAAATAATATCAGGTTCCATCTCATTTACATGACGAACAAGTCTTTTTAAATGCGAAACGCCAGACAGTTTACCGAAATGCATATCAGAAGCCATCGCAATGCGTAAACTTTTACGCCCCTCTACCTTTTTCGGTATGTGCACCTCGTACTTTCTTACTACCGGACTATACGCATTAAATACTCCATACGCAAAGATAAAGATAAATGCAGCTATCACAGCCGCCCCTGTCCAAATAATTGCCGCTTCTTTCTCTACTGAAAACTGTAAAAGAAAGACCATAATATCAGCTAATGGCAACAACATAAGCGCATATTGTATAACCGCAAACCAAATCGAACCTATCGTTCGCAGAAATGGCAAAAACTTAAACACTTGCACGAGAATGTACGCATATGAAATAAATGCAACTATAAAAGCATAATATCCCCAAGATTCCCAGCCAAATACCGCATGAAGCCAAACCCATCCGTTCCAGCCGATGTAAAACATAAGTAGTGTGTATATAATTAATATGGTAAATATATTGAGATAACGAAGATTCTTCACAGCCAGCCTCCTTATTGATTTCTTCTATTATAACTTGTTATGCACTTATAACGTAAATATTAAGCACTTCGCTCATCATAGTAAAAACCTATAGTTGTTAGACTTGTATCTAACAACTATAGGCACCATTTATATCAACATTGTTTTTACAAATGCTCTTTATAAAAACTTGTTAATTTTTCAACTGCAATTCTTACTGGTTCTGGTTGATCGTATAAATCGTAATGACTCACACCTTCCACAACAAGTAAATCTTTTTTCTCTGAAGCTGCTTTCTCATACAGCTCATGACCATCTTTATAAGAACCAAATGCACCTTGCTTACTGCCGACAATAATTTGCAGCGGCTGCGTTAATAACGTATCTGCTAAATGGAACGCATCAAAACCAATTACCGATCCCATACTCGTAAAGTTTAACTTATTTGGAGAGTTAACACTTTGCCCTCGCGGCGTTGTGTAATACTCAACTGCTTCTACAATATCTATATCGGTCATACCCGCTGCTACTAACTCTTCCTGATTTTTAGGAATCCAATTTGTAATCATTTCCTCTGCTCCGCGTACTTCAGCAGTACGTTGTTTACCAATTGCCTCTAACACACCAATCGGGTTAGACTCACGATTTAAACGACCGATATTTGCACCAACAACTGTACCAACCGCTTTAATGCGGCGCTCTGTCATCGCAGCATTTACCGCATAACCACCGCCTGCACAAACACCTAACACACCGATACGTTCTTCATCTATATAAGGAAGAGTAGTTAAATAATCTACTGCTGAGCGAATATCCTCAACTCGCGCAGCTGGCTCTTCAATATATCTCGGTGTACCTTCACTTTCACCTTGATATGACGCATCAAACGCAAGCGTTACATATCCTTGTTCCGCTAACTTCTCGGCATACAATCCTGCTGTTTGATCTTTACAGCTACTACCTGGATGCACACAAACAATCGATGGATTTTGTTTCTTTTCCTCAGCACCTTCAGGAATGTTTAAAATACCTGTAACTTGTAAACCTCTTGCATAAAATCTTATATTTTCCTTCGTAACTGCCATATATAAAACCGCCCTTATCTTATTATTATTATTTTTACACTTGTGAGAGTTATTACTCGCGTGTATATTTATAATAAAATGAGTAGAACCTTGTTTCAATGACCACATTTACGCATTTGGGTGATAATACACACATAAAGAAATATGTGTATCAACAACGGAGGAACACGATATGGAGAAAATCGATAGAAGAATTATAAAATCACAAAACGCCATTCAATCGGCATTTATAGAAATGTTAATTACAGATGGATTTGATGAAATTACAGTTAAAAACATTACCGAAAAAGCAAACATCGGAAGAAAAACGTTTTACTTACACTATCTAGATAAGTACAATTTATTAGATAAAATTGTGGACGATCATTTAGACCAATTAAAAGAAATATGCTATGAGAAACAAAACAAAGGTTATATAGAAGGAACTGTTATATGGTTTGAATACTTCAAAGAGCACAAACCATTTTTCGCGGCACTATTTAGAAGTAACAGTACATTATCATTTCAAAAAAAGTTCCTAACGTTCATCATGAGTGAACTAGAGAAAAAACTAAATGCAAATACTTCAGTCAATAAAAACATTGATAAACATATCGTTTTAAAATTTTTAGGAACAGCTGTCATGGGCATTTTGGAATCTTACGTATTGGATGAAATTGATGATGATATTGAGTATATCGCGACACAGGTTGGGGAATTGATGAGGAGGAATATATAATGGTTATGAAAAAATGTACCCAGATTGTTGGGTGCACTTTTTATATTTTAACGCCTTTATTTTAATCCATAATATTCCTTGATATCATCATCCAAATCATCCCATGCTACGGACATGATTGGGTATGTATTCTTCGATTGTACTTCTATATTTTTATATACGAGGTGAACACGTTCTTTCGGATAGCTGTTTTTCTTTAGCGGAAAAACTTCTATATACTGTTTTCCCTTTTTAAAATATTGATTTAATCCTTCTTTTAGTTCCAGCGAGAGAATTTCACCTTCATAGTTCTTTGATAACTTGATTTTTTATATAGAGATTCCTTTCCTTATTACCTATCCACTTTGCTGCCTTCTTACCATATTTAACACCTTAAAATACTGCTAATTTTCCGCCGGCACTTTCTCATATTTCATCTTCGTACGGTTACCCACTTGGTCATATTCATAGCGTCCAGAAAGTAGAATACTATTCAATGTACTTACTATTACATCTTTCATTTTATTTACGTGGTCATAGTTAAAGGTTGCACCAGTACCGAAAAAAGCAATCCTTCTTAAAAGGAAAGTTTGCTTATATATATTTACATAATCTTCATTTGGAAAACCCAAATTTAAAATCAAAATTCCGAATTATAGGCATTTAAATCCCTAGCTTCTTTAAAGTAATTTCTAAATTTATCATTAATATTTATATCATTACTTAATAACAACATCAAACTGGAATCCCAACAAACAATTTCAAGTTTTGCTTGAGGGTGCTGAATATTTGGACTTGGTACCCAGAGCCCTTCGTTTCCATTTGCATAGGGCTCTACAAGCAAATTATTAATATCAATGTTTATAGACTTATCAAACGCAGATAGTACGCCCCAAATAAATTGAGGATTATATTTCTTTACGAGATTTGAAAGATCTTCACCTGCTATCCAAACTATTGGATGCGACATTTTAGGATAATCTCGGATAAGTTTCTCTTCCTGATGTGCGACAATCTCCATGTCTGTTATAAGCCAATTAAACTCTTTTTCCCTACCTTGAAATGAGTCAAAAACGGAAGCTAAAACTGTATATTTAGATCCATGTAAAATGAAGTTCATCCAATCCCTCCAATTAGTACCAATCGATAAGTTAGCCTTCTTGAACTTATTATGTGTAGATAATTAAACAAATACCAATGAATACTGTTACTATACACAATATAATAGTTGTTGCAGTATCTAGCAAAATGCTTACGACTAGGAAAATTATTGATTTAAGAGCAAAAGAAGGCCCTTTTTCTTTCCATTGACGATAGATTTGCATCATTGCATAAATTAATGGAATCATACCACCTATAATCAGAATAATCCCTATTATTTTCCCCATGTTTCCCCTCCTTTTAAAGATTCGAATCAATAAATATACTATATAATCATACGTTCTCAAAATATATCCTTACATTTTTAGAGTTATTTTATATCCGCGAAACTCTCTAATCAATTAACAATATTTTATTATCTTCTTTGTTTACTTGTTTATTTACTTTTCTTTGAACCAATGAGGAAACCCTCTACTCCAAATCTCGCCCCATGTAATAGCATTGCTCCCAATCCATTTAACGATTGATAAAATAAGACAAGGGCTTTTTTGGAATCATCGGTTAAACTTGCAATTTAGTTGGAGAAAGAACAAACTGATGATGCGGAAAAACATAGTATATAGAAGACTATATAAGGAGTTTTTCATATGATTGATAACAGAATTTCGAAAGATTATGGCCATGAAATAGATGATTCTTTAAAAGAAATTACAGATACAACCATCTTACTTAATTTTCAAAAAGCGATTGTAAGTTTATATCCTCATCTAATACCAATTCATGCTTTTTCCTATGACGCATGGGATGATATTGTAATGCCATTGTTTTATGAAATGGTATATAAAACCTTTGCTTTTAAATACGGGATAGATATTAACTTTAAAGAAACTCATACCTATATGTTTTCGCTTAATAGTTATAAAGGGATACATCACATCGAGTGTGTTCCAAAGTGCACGACATTTAAGATTTATATTAACGAAGAATGGATTGAAATGGATAATAAAAGTTTGAAAGAAAATGTATTTGTATTTAAGTCATTTGGGGATGGATTGCATTTTCTAACTGGTGGAATTGAAATTGCAGATGCTTATCGTGTAGGATTTGACCTTGTTGAGGTTGATATTGTTTCTACCATAACAGGTCTTCCATCTAAAACAAGTATTTTTATTGATAAAGAGCATGTAGACTTTGTGTTTGTTGCAGAAACATATGATACAAATATCCAAAGTTAAAAATTTTATTTAAGAAGGCAATAAGAATATCTTCATTACTACTCGTACCAAATCATTGTTTGAACACGCTCTGCTATTATATATACGAACTTCCTACTACATTTCAAATGAGAAAAAGTTATTACGATAAACAAAGAAAAGGTCTCCTAAAATATATTTTAGGAGACCTTTTCTTCATTACACTTGCATCGCTTTCTCTCTCAATGCTCTTCTTAACAATTTACCCGTCGTATTCTTCGGTAATTCTATTAAAAACTCAATGCTTTTCGGTACTTTATATTTCGCTAAATGTAACGTACAGTAATGCATTAGTTCTTCTTCTGTTACGTTTGCTTGCTTCAAAACGACGTACGCTCGCACAGCTTCTCCTAAGTTTTCATCAGGAACACCGATTACAACAACTTCCGCTACTGATTGGTGCGTATATAATACTTCTTCTACTTCACGAGGATATACGTTATAACCGCCAACTAAGACGATATCTTTTTTACGATCAACGATATAGAAGTAACCTTCTTCATCCATTTTCGCCAAGTCACCTGTATATAGCCAGCCGTCTTTCAATGTCGCAGCTGTATCTTCTGGTGCATTATAGTATCCTTTCATAACGTTAGGTCCGCGAACGATTAATTCGCCGACTGCGCCGACAGGTACTTCTTCCCCAAGTTCATTTACAATTTTATTTTCTACATGCCAAATATTTGTGCCAATCGACCCTGGTTTACGAGGACGATCTAGCGGATTGAAACAAGTAACTGGTGATGCTTCTGATAAACCGTATCCTTCTGAAACAATAACGTTAAAACGTTTTTCAAAGTTTTGCAGAAGAGCAACAGGCATCGATGCACCACCGGAAATACAAAGGCGAAGCGTCTTCACATCTTCTGCACTTGCTTCTTCAAATAAATATAAATAATTGTACATCGTCGGTACGCCAGCAAAGATCGTTGGTTCGTACGTGCGACAAATACGGAATACTTCTTTCGGACTAAATTTCGGTAACATTAAAATCGTTGCCCCGTTCACAATCGGTGCATTTACCGCAACTGTTAAACAGAATACATGGAACATAGGCAGTGCCGCAACAACGCGGTCATCAGCCGTATATTGTAAATACGACGCCACATCGTTCGCATTACTATATAAATTTTTATGTGTTAACATAGCGCCTTTCGGTTTTCCAGTTGTGCCCGAAGTGTATAGAATAACCGCTACATCTTCTTCATCTAGTTCAGGACCTTCGTAAGTTGTATCTCCAGTCCCCACAAAACTAGTAAACGTTTTCATTTTTTCGGTTTCTGTATGGTTAAAATCTGATGAGGTTTCACATATGATGATGTTTTCTAATGAAGGAAGTCTTGTTGTAAGAGATTGTATAACAGGTAGAAGGACGTCGAGTACGATGATTGTTTTTACATCTCCATTTTGTAAAATGTAATGCATTTCGTCTGCTGTATAAATTGGATTAACTGGAATAACAGTTGCTCCCGCTTTCATTGTTCCGTATAAACCGACCAAAAAATGTGGTGAGTTCCCAACAACTAATGCGACATTGTCCCCTTTTCCAATGCCCATTTCTGCTAAATTGCTAGAAAACCTTGTGACCATTTTGTTTAATTGGTCATATGAGACCGACTGATCCATAAATATATAAGCCGGTTTATCCCCCTTCTTTTTTGCCGTTTCAGCCAAAGATTGAACGAGATTCACAAAAACCCCACCTTTATAAAATTTAGAATATTTAAAAATTCTAAATTAATTATATTAAAAGAAAATTAAAGTAGCAAGTGATATTCTATTAACTGCATATAGACAGATCACCTTCTCTTAGTTTACTTTGGAAAAATAAGGGGATTTTATTTACAAGTAATTTATAACACTAGACCAAAAATCATTTTAGGATAATATGCATTCATCTTTTCTCTAAGTTTATTAAGTTCCTCTTTATTTAACGTCGTATGCTCTCTAAACAAGTTGATCGCGTCCGCTCCATCTGCATGAAAATACACCGTAACATATAATGTCGGTAACCCTGTATTGTCTTCATCTATTGATAAGACAACATCTGGTGTTTTATTAACAGTGCTGAATGTTTCATTTCTTTTCCACTTCTTATTTTGAAACATGTCTTGTATATCATGTATCTTTCGTTTGTTATCTGTATGCGTAAAATATATAACATTATCCTCCGCTGGTTTTCCGATAGACAAAATTGTACGACTTGAGGGCGATCCACTGTTACACGCTGTCATTCCGATAACGAAGCTGAGCAATAATACAACGTACATTACCCTTTTCATTTCGATTCGCCTCCTTTTGAATATATATATTCCTTTATAAGGGGCAAATGTCCTATGATTTTATGGTGAATGAAATTATATCCGCGATTTTTCGAATATGTCGACTTACCGAAAAAACGCGACAATCTACGCAAAAAAAGAGGCTACCGTTACGGCAGCCTTCCTCATTTTTAGAAGAATAAATGTAAGAAATCTTCTGTTGTAATATTACCGAAGTAGCGTACGATATCTACGCCTTCTAAAGCTACAGTGAATGCATCTTTATCGAATTGAACGCCTGTTAGACGCTCTTCGATATCATGCACATCTAGTGAACCGAAGAAGTCACCGTAAATTTTGCATTCTGTTACTGTTCCTTTTTTCACTTCAAGACGAACGTCAACTTGTCCAACTGGGAAGCGGTGTGAATGTTGTAAGTTGAACTTCGGTGACTTTCCGTAGTTCCAGTCCCAATTGCGGTAGCGCTCTTCAGAAAGTTTATGGATTTCTTTCCAATCCTCTTCTGTTAATTCATACGTTGGGATTTCTGTTTCTCCTTCGAAAATTGTTTCTAGAAGAAGTTGTCTAAACTCTTCTGTCGTCATTTCTTCGTTTAGGAACTCTGTAATATTCGCAACGCGGCTACGGATTGATTTAATTCCTTTTGATTGGATCTTATCCATTTTTACTTTCAGTGCTGATACGACGTGATCGATTTCAGAGTCAAATAGTAACGTACCGTGACTGAACATACGACCTTTCGTTGAGAACTGCGCGTTACCTGAAATTTTTCTTCCTTCAGCTAAAATGTCGTTACGACCACTTAGTTCTGCATTTACACCTAATTTACCAAGCGCTTTCGTTACAGGCTCTGTGAATTTTTTGAAGTTGCTGAAACTATCTCCATCATCTTTCGTGATAAAGCTGAAGTTTAAGTTTCCTAAATCATGATATACCGCGCCTCCGCCTGATAGACGACGAACGACATGAATACCTTTTTCTTTTACGTAATCTGCATTAATTTCTTCTACTGTGTTTTGGTTTTTACCAATGATAATCGAAGGTTCGTTAATGTAGAACAGTAAATATGTTTCGTTAATATCTAAATTTTTCACACAATATTCTTCAATCGCTAAGTTTATTCTAGGATCTGTAATTCCTTTATTATCAATAAATAACATCGTATCACCTCATGAGTTCCATACGTAGCCACTATGCGCTAGCGTAATATGGCCACTGAAAATTTGTTTTGCTTCTGTTACTAAATTAGATGGGTTTCCTGTATGCGGTAAGTGCGTTAATAAAAGTTCTTTTACATTCGCATCTTTTGCAATACTTGCTACTTCTGTACTATTCATATGCCCTGCTTTTGCAGCCTCTTGATGTGCATACATATTACACTCACAAATGAAAAGATCAGCATCTTTCGTGAATGGAATGAATTCAGGAATATAACTTGAATCAGCGCTGTATACTACAGCACCATCTCCAGCTGTAATACGCATCGCAAAGCATGTAACAGGATGAACAGTTTTTAAGAACGAAATCGAGAACGGTCCAACTTGAAGTGTTTCTTCTGGATTGTACGCGATTCCTTTCGTATGTGGTTCATGTGTTAAAGAATGGAATCCATTCTCGTCAAACGTATGACCGTATATTGGTAATTCCGGTAGTTGCCTTGTTGTTGCACTCGTAATTAATCTCGCATATTGCAATACCCCAATGTCCGCAACATGATCGTGATGATAGTGTGACAGTACAACTGCATCTATATGAGATGGTGTTATATATTTTTGAAGCTGTGCTAGTACACCACTACCACAGTCTACAAGTAAACGAAAACCATCGTGTTCAAAAAAATACCCCGACGTTGCTTCTCCCGCTTCTGGAAATCCGCCCCAAAAGCCGACAACAGTCATTTTCATATGTATCCATCCTTTCTAAAACCGAGTAGGAATGCATGTTTCACTTACATTCTACATTGTTAACTATAATCCATTTCCTAAACTTTTTCATTAATTTTCAATTTTGTTATAAAACAGTTGTTGACTTTTGTTTTTTGTACTAATACAATGATAGTAAGAAATGGAAATGGAGGGATTGACATGATCGATCAACCAATGGAGTTTTTCAGAAATTTACCGACGAAAACTTGTGCGCACTGTGGGAAAGAAATTGATGAGCAGCACGAAGCATACCATAACAAATGTGATGACTGCGTTCACGAAGAATAGTAGTTTATGAACATAAAAAAACCTAGCAGACATAGTCTACTAGGCTAATAACATCGTATCCTTCTTCATCGTTGAACCTTTCACCAAGAGCTCCAGTTCAAACTCATACAATTCTTTTTGTCGATAATTTTTCGTATGGATTTTATCCATCATCAGGTCGACAACTTTTCGGGCCATCTCATCGATTGGCTGTTCAATTGTCGTAATACCTGGCTCTGTAATCTGTGATAATATTTGATTATCAAAACCGATAACAGCGAGATCATCTGGAATGCTCCAGTTATGGTGCTTCGCCTCTGAGATAATTCCAGCTGCAACCTCGTCGCCTCCTGCCAAAATCGCGGTAGGATTTTTTTTGTCCTTTAATACTTCATGGAATATTCTCTTTCCATCATCCCAAGAGAAAGCGTTTTCAAGAAAATCTATCGCTTCTACTTGGCGGCTCTTCTCAGTTATGGCACGTAAAAAGCCCATTTTTCGCTGCTGGCTAACTAATTTGGTTTCGTTACCACGGCAAAAAATAAGATTACGATATCCTTGTTCTAACACATGCTTAGCAGCTATGTATGCTCCTTGCGCATGATCAAACTTCACTGTTGGAACATTTGCTTCCTCAATATATTCATTACATAACACGATTGGACCGTGCTGTAAGTATGGCTCTACATCTTCCCACGGATTTTCTAGTGAACATAGAATAATCCCATCTACTTGTTTCGTAGATAATAATTGTAAATACTCCATCTCTTTTTCAGGTAAATATCTTGTTTGACAAATAATCAGTTTATATTTATGTTCAGAAGCTGCAATCTCGATTGCTTCAATAAATCTACTGAAAAAAGGATTTGTAATCCTTGGAACTAGCACCGCAATTGTTTCCGTTTTTTGTTTACGAAGCCTTCTCGCCGCAGAATTAGGAACAAAGCCTAAATGCTTCATTGCTAATTGAACCCTTTTTTTCTTCTCATCTGAAACATATGGATGATTATTAATCACCCTAGAAACCGTTGTCCTTGATAACCCCGCTAATTTCGCCACGTCCTCTATAGTCGACACGAAATTCTCCCCCTTTGCATGAAAACGTTTTCTTAAATTGATTATATAGTATATTATTGGAAACTGCAATATGGGTTGTTATGATTTTACTATATTAATATTATACATAGGGAAAAGTCTGTTAATGGGAGGGGAATTTATACTGCTTTTAGAAGTTTACAGTAGATATATTTATAAAAATAGAAGGTGATATTTCATGAATCGGACAGATCGTTTGTTAGCTATATTAATTGAATTACAAAGAAGACAAACTGTTACAGCACAAAGCTTAGCTGAAAAATTCGAAACAAGTATAAGAACTATTTATCGAGATATGGATGCACTTAATGAATCGGGTGTTCCTATTTTTTCAATGCCTGGCCACGGTTATTCATTAATGGATGGTTACTTCTTACCACCTCTTCAGCTTACACCTGAAGAGGCTGTTACTCTTTTACTAGGCGGTGATTATATCGAGAAAACTTTCACTTCTTCTTTTTCTGTACACGCACAATCAGCAAAAGAGAAACTTGAGGTTGTCCTCCCTACTGATCAACAAAAGAAAGTGGAAGAGTTACGAGGAACTTTCCGTTTCCTTTCTCCTATATTTTCGCATCAGCAATCTGAACAAGAAAAGCTAGAAAATCAACTTCTCCTATTGCAAGAATCTATCCAAAAAGAACAGGCTATCTCTTTTTCTTATCGTAAACCAAGAGAAACTACAAAAATAAAACGGACCGTTCACCCTTACGGCTTAGTCAATATTTCAGGAATTTGGTACGTCGTTTCCCATTGTTTACTTCGAAAACAAATACGTAATTTCCGCTTAGATCGAATGGAGGAATTACAGCGAGAACAAGAATTCTTTACAAAACCCGAAGACTTTTCTTTGCAAGAATATCAGCCTGAAAGCAACCGTACTGTGATGATTCATTTATTATTCCCAGCCCATATTGCACATAAAATTATTGAATCACGATACTTCTTTATAGAGTCATACGAGCATAGAGACAATGGTTTTCACATCTTTTTGAAATCAAGAAACATAGACGAAGTATTTCAATGGGTATTAAGCTGGGGAAGCCAAGTGCAAGTACTTGAACCAAACGTTCTATCTGAGAAAATCCGTGATGAAGCAAAGAAAATGTTAAAACTTTAATTGTTGCATTTCACTACTGACATAATGTTGTCAGCATTACCTCTTTATAGTAGGTAGTAACAAATACATTTTCATAAAAAGGAGTTAGTGATTTGAAGAAATTTGAAGAGTTAGCAACGTACTACATAGAGGAATTAGAAAAGTACTCTATAGAACAATTTAGGATGAAGCCTTCTAATGAGGAATGGTCCCTCGGTCAAATGTATAATCACTTAATTTCAGCTACACGCATGCAGTTAGATGCAATCGTGAAATGCAGAACTGAAGTGCCTTCTGTAGCTAACAAGAAAACAGATATGGGGGAAAAGGTATATATGATGGGAGCTTTCCCAGACATAAAAATCAAATTACCAGATCATCCTGGATATACGCCTGAAAACCCAGCTAATAAAGGAGACGTACAGAAACAGCTTCTAGAATTAATTACAATTGTTAAAGACATTGAGCCAACACTTTCTTCTATCCCTAGTGATTGTAAAGTCGAACACCCTGGGCTTGGTTACTTACATGCAGCAGAATGGTTCCAGCTTATTTCTATGCATTTTGCACATCACCTTCGCCAGAAAGAGCGACTGGAACTTAAGGTTCGCTAAGCACCTCCACTAAAAAGAGACTGCCAATATCGGCAGTCTTTTCACTACAATATGCACCGACTATACAATTACTCATAGAATCCCACTTTCTATCAATAGAAAACTCCTTTATTTCATTCAATGTAAAAACCCATTAATACATCATCTCCATATGATCCATCTTCATACTTTATTTGCTTTCTTTGTCTTCCTTCTTCTACAAACCCCATACGTTTGTATACTCTAATCGCCCTATCATTAATAGAAACTACGCCTAAGCAAATTTTCTCCAAACCTTTCTGCCCTCTAGCCCAACTAATAAGAAATTCAATTAGTTCTGTACCAATGCCTTGATTACAGTACGCCTCTTTAATTCCCATTCCCATTGTGCCTACATGTCGTAAGCGGTCTAATTCATATCGATTGAAAATTAAAAAGCCAACCACTTTTTTATCCACTTCATAAACTATGTAAAGATTACCTTTCTCATTACTTTTCCGTATCTTTTCTCTTTCTGCATTAATATCATTTGGTACATTATTTAGAGATACTATAAAAAACTTTGTAGTAGTTTCCGATAATATAATTTCTTTTCTAATATTCATAATGGATTCTGCATCAATCTCTTTTGCTAATCGTATCACTGAATCACCTCATACCTTTTTCTAAAAACTACAAAGAAGGATAGATAACGTGAGGATTCCCCTCTAATTCATTATTTTAACTCCTCCCACTTCGTCCAAACTTCTCTCCCATTTATATGGTACATATTATCCTCTCGCTCCATAAACCCGTGTACAATAAACTCACGTCTAATCGTACAAAAATCATCGTGATATTGTTTTATGAATGTATTAATTTCTTTTTCCGTATATTGATTTTCAGCATTTAATTTGCTAATTAAGTGCTCCAACAATACTAGTTTTTTCTTCTTTTGACCTGGAATCGATTTTAGGCGGTCCTCTTTATCGAAAAAGTTACGAATGGTTGTATCACGAAATTTCATTTCACTTTCAGTCATTTTGTTGTCCTCCATCGGTTTTTATGCAATAAAATTTATCGTTTGTCTTTACTATTTTTCTTCATTCTTTTACTTATAACATCCATAAGGTAATATCCGCTAATTAGCACATAGTAAACTGCAAGTATTCCTAATGCATCTTTCATATTTATATATTTTTCTTTATGAAACAAGATAGGTGAAAGGGCGTAAACAAGAAAGATGATTAGCGGATTTAGGATAAAATAGTAAGTAAGATTTCCTTTCATCATATCAGCTCCTATGTAATATACTTCTGTTCAAATGGTTGCAATTCCTGTCCTTTTATTTAGCCCTACATATGAAATATGGTAAAATTAAGGGAAAGGGGGGGTACAAATGACATTTCACTCTAAAATGGATACATTCTTCTTATCTATCATCAGTTTTGCTATTTTCACCACTGGCATTGTAACAATACTTCCTCTCATATTTGATGATGAAGCTACTACAACAGATGCATACATTCTCCTATCTATTTTCTTTCTATCTTCTGGCTTCCTATTATGGTGCTCCTTTTCAATTACATATAGATTCTATGAAGATTACTTATTCGTGAAAGGTGGTCCATTTCGGAGTAAGATTCCGTACGGTCATATAACGAAGATCTCTAAAACAGATAATATTTTAATTGGGTATCGTATTCTCTCTTCAAAAGATTGTTATGAAATCTTTTATACATCAGGAGCTTTAGGAAGTGTAAAAATCTCACCGAAAGATCCTGAAAAATTTATATCCGAACTCCAGAAAAGATGCCCTACATTAAAATAAAAAAGCACCAAAAAGGTGCTTTTTTCTATGCTTCAATCGATTGATTTTCCGCAATATTTCTAAATTGTCGTTTGTGCATCCAAGTTAAGGAGGCAATTGTTCCAAGTGATAATGTAACGATGAAAATCATGAGTATTCCTATGTTTTGCCACATGAAGTTAAAGTCTCCGCTTGATACGACTGCCTTCAACCCAGATACAGAGTATGTCATCGGTAACCAAGCATTAAATGGTTGTAAAAACTTCGGAATCAATTCTAGTGGGAATGTTCCAGCACTCGTTGTAAGCTGAATAATTAATGTGATGATGGCGATGAAACGCCCTGCATCACCAAATGCTGTTACTAAACATTGAATTAATGCGATAAACGCTAAACTTGTAACGATGCTAAAGAGTATGAAATACGGAATACTTTGTACTTCTACACCTAATCCGAATAGTAATATAATATCTGCCACAATAGCTTGAATAATACCAACTGATAGTAGTACGCCGAACTTACTAATAAACCAACTAAATCCTGATTTAGGAACACCAACTGTATCACGTAATGGATATACGATTGATAATAATAATGCTCCAACAAATAAACCGAGTGATAAGAAATACGGTGTAAATCCAGTTCCGTAGTTAGGAACTTCCGCCATTTTCTCCGTCTTCACTTTTACAGGACTTGCAAACATATCATACGTTTTATCCGTTCCTTTTACTTCACCAGTTTTCTCTGCCCCTTCGCCAAGTTTCTCAGCAAGTTCACCTGAACCATCGTTTACTTTTACAAGACCATCTGTTACTTTTCCAGATCCGTCTGCTAGTTTATTTACTCCGTCGATTAGCTGGGTTGAGCCAGTGGACATTTTATTTAGGCCACCATTTAGAGTACCTAAGCCCGTTGTTACTTGACTTGAGCCATCTGCTAATTGATTTACTCCACCCGACATTTGATTTGCTCCTACAGATACTGTGCCTAAACCGCCTGTTACTTGGCTTGAGCCATCCGCTAATTTCGTTACTCCTACTGATAATGTACCTAAACCACCTGTTACTCGGCTTGAGCCATCCGCTAATTTCGTTACTCCTACTGATAATGTACCTAAACCACCTGTTACTTGGCTTGAGCCATCTGCTAATTTGGATACTCCTACTGATAATGTATCTAAACCACCTGTTACTTGGCTTGAGCCATCTGTTAATTTGGATACTCCTACTGATAATGTATCTAAGCCACCTGTTACTTGGCTTGAGCCATCTGCTAATTGATTTATTCCACCTGCCATTTGATTTACGCTTTCAGATAATGTACCTAAACCGCCTGTTACTTGACCTGATCCATCTGCTAATTGATTTATTCCATCAATAAATTGGCCGGATTCGTTTTCAAATTTATTTGCGCCTTCTTTTGCTACATTTAAATTCCTTCCAAATCCTTGGAACTTTTCAACAAACCCCTTTTGTGCACTAGCTAATTCATCAATACCACTCGTTAAAGTTTGTAATCCTGCTGTATTCGGTAGTTTGTTTTGTGCATCACTTGTTCTTTGATCTATTTCGCCTTTTAATTGTTTTACTTCTTCATTTAATTTATTTGTTCCACCTGCTACTCCGGCAGCTTTTTGCTGAACTGTCGCTGTACTTTTTACAGCACTTGTTATGAATGGTTGTAACTGTTCTTGATATTCTTTCGGTAAACTCTCAATTTGCTTTTGTAAATTCACTACATCTTGCGCTGCATTTTTTGCATCTCCTGCTGTTGATTGCGTAAGTTCATTTAACTGATTTACATTCGCCCCAGCACCATCTATTTTCTCATTTACTGTATTCAATATAGAAGGGCCTTTCGACTGCATTTCCTCTAAAGCTGCAGCAGAACTTTTCACTTTACTATTTAAATCTTGCAAACCTTTTTCAATTTTTTGAGAAGCTTCCTCTAATTGGCTTTGTCCCCCAACCAGTTGTTCCATACCATTTGATAGATCCGTTGTTCCTGTTTTAAATTCACCAGATTTACTTACTAATTTGTTCAAGCCACCGGTCACTTTCTCAGATCCATCACGTAATTCGCCAATTCCTTTTTGCATTTCACCCGTTTTGCTATTTAACGTATTTAAACCGTCCGTTACTTTTCCTGATCCATCTACTAATTTTCCTACACCTGCTTTGCTATTTAGTGCATGTAAACCATCTGTTACTTTTCCTGATCCATCTACTAATTTTCCGATACCAGTATTGCTATTTAATACATGTAAACCATCTGTTACTTTTCCTGATCCATCTACTAATTTTCCTACACCTGCTTTGCTATTTAGTGCATGTAAACCATCTGTTACTTTTCCTGATCCATCTACTAATTTTCCGATACCAGTATTGCTATTTAATACATGTAAACCATCTGTTACTTTTCCTGACCCGTCTACTAATTTCCCGATACCTATCTGCACTTCGCCTGTTTTGCTATTTAACGTATTTAAACCGTTTGTTACTTTGCCGGAGCCATCTACTAATTTATTAGATCCATCCGCTAATTTCTGAACTCCATCTTTCATCTCTCCAGACTTCCCTTGAAGTGTATGAAGGCCATCCGTCACTTTACTTGAACCATCATGCAGCTCATGTGATCCGTCGTGTAGTTTATTTGCTCCTTCCGCCCCATCTGCTAATCCTTTTGAGACGTCTTGAATAGAATCAAACATTTTCTCTGCATATGTTTTCGTTAACGTACTTGATACTTCACCTTTAATTTTTTCAATTGCTGTTCCGCCAATTTGTGAAGATAAGAAGTTTAAGCTTTCGTTTGGAATATATTCTAAGTTTAATGGTTTTGGATTATCTTTTAATAACGTTGTAGCGTTACTTGAAAAGTCATCTGGAATGCGTACTAACATGTAATACTTTCTACCTTCCATTCCTTTTTTCGCTTCTTTTTCACTTACAAATTCCCATTTAAAACTTGTATTATCTTTTAAGTTGTCAACGAGCCCTTTTCCGACCTCAATTGGTTTCCCATCAAATACTGCACCTTTATCTAAATTGACTACCGCCACTGGCAAATCATCTAACTGTTTATACGGATCCCAAAAGGCCCATAAAAACATACCTGCATATAAAATTGGTACGAATAATACCGCGATAATTGGAATTAATATTTTTTTGCTTTTTATAATTTCAGTAAACTCTTTACGAAGCAACTGATTCCATTTCATCATTTCTCCCCCTTTTTTCAAATGACCGAATTGTTCATTTGGTCATTTTTACCCAAATAAAAAGGCTATACCTTTTCATACATATGCCTTATCCCCGAATGTATACTATGCAACTTTTATTCAATACGAAACTAATATTTCTATTTTCCCTCCTTAAATTAAATATATGACCACTTTGTTCATATGGTCATATTTTATAATAATAAAAGGATTATCTTAATTTGACAATCCTTTTAATAAATAAAGTTCGAATAATTCTGCTATTTTTTCTTTTTCTAGCGGTTCATGATTTTTTTCCCAATCAAAAATAAGCGATACGTATAAGCGAAGCATAATAAATGCTGTAATTTCTGGATCACATTTGCTAATTTCACCTTTTTCAATCGCAATCTTTAAATACGATTGAATGACAGAAACGATTTCCACATCTACTTGTTGCATCACTTCTTGTACTTCTTTCGTTCCCATATCACGCTCTTCTTGAATTAACTTAATCATGAGCTGATGTTCTTTTCTGAATTCTAATATGCTATATAATGCTCTATGTACATTTTCAAAAAATGAAACATCTGAACGAATTGCGTTTTCTGCAACTTGCTTCATCTCTGTAATTAAATTAGAAATAATTTCACCAAATAGCTCTTCTTTATTTTTGAAAAAAGTATAAATCGTTCCTTTTCCTACATTCGCTAATTTCGCTACTTGATCCATCGTTGTTGCTTTATAACCGAATGCTGAAAAAGACTTTGTTGCAGCTTCAATAATAGAACGTTTTCGATCTATCGCCACATCATCACCTCCAAAAATGACCAATTGGATAATATAGTCAATCAGTACATCTTTGATATTACCACACGCTTACATTGTATACAAGTTCTCTTTTTTATTATTTCCAGTATAAAAAAATCCCAGTCAAGTTATATCATACTGTCCATAGTGTATCAAAAAGTATACATGTATGGAAAGCTAGAATATATTCATAATAATTGTTGGCTAGATTCCACTAGAAATTTAATAAAATAGACAGTGTTCTTAAAATCAAAAGTTTAAGAACACTGCCTATTATTTTGACATAGAAAGTAAAATCTTCTCCATCTCTTTCTTAGTTAGCTCATCATCGATTATCTCTTCGTATATCTTTGTATCTCTTGTAAAAATATCATTCACTATGACAATTTGATACTCACTATTCTTACCTTGTGCTGGTACAAACATTTTGAGCCCTTTTAACTTACCCTCTCCATGAGAAGATTTATTATAGACCATTCCTTTCCCGTCTAAACTATAACTTTCTAGATTCTCTTCTCCAGGCATCATATAGTGTAGTGGATCCTTATTACCATTACCATCCATATACATCCTTGACTGGTAAATTGTAAAACCATATTTCCCTTTTGTATATTCTGATTTAATAACTAATTCTACATCTCTTCCAAAATATGAGTCAGCCCATTCTCTCTTTAATTCATAACCTTCAGGTATATAAGTTGGCTCCTTAATTTGATACGGTACATGTTCTTTTGCTTCTTCCATAGTATATGTTAAAGACTTCTCCAGCTTATCTTCAAGCGGTTTTAATGTCTTCTCAATAGTAGCTAGTCTTTCTTGATCAGCTTTCTTCAAGCGTTCAGGTTTATATTGCTTTGTATCTCCATCATAATTCTCAGGCACATTTTTCTTAACCATTGCTTTCTTATGAATTTCTTGCGCTTCCTTAAATAATTGAACATACTGCTCAAATTCTTCTTTCGTAAAATTCTTTTCTGCCAAATACAAAAAATCTGTATTCATTTTATATGACTTTATTGACATCCCCCATTCTCTACTTGCATTCTCCGGTGTACCTAATACTGTTTCTATTGCTTCTTCAAAAGCCGTTTTAGATTGCTTTTTTTCTACAACCTTTTCTTTCTGTCTTTCATCCCCCTCAGTTATCCTTGCATTTAATAAAAAACCGCCTGCTATAGCTGCTATAGCAATAACCCCAAGTAAAGACAGACGATACGATTTCTTTTGGAACTTTTTAATCATAACGATTCTCCTTTTTAGTGTTCGTTTATTTCTACTTAAACTTGCTAGGCTTGGTACTTGATAGGAATAATGTTCTAAAAGGGTAATAATTGTATGGCCGTATGCAATTTGCTCCTCTTTATCTATAAACGTAAGCGCATATGCATCACAGGCTAATTCTTGATCTTCTCGCATACAAAAATAGGCGTACCAAAGAATTGGATTGAACCAATTTAATAGGATTAAACTGTACATAATCCAATTTACAGCTACATCGCTTCTTTTAATATGAGCTAACTCATGGTAAAAGACATATTGTAATTGTTGCTCATTTAATACTTTCATATGTTTTTTTGATAGTAATACTTTCGGACGAAAGAAACTAAAAACAGTTGGGCTCGCAATCTTTCCTGCTAAACGTAATGAAACTGTCTTCTTCATTTTCATAGACTGCTTACAGCGATTAAACACTGTAGCGACCTGTTCATCCGTAATATCCGGTTGTTTCTTTATGTAAGAATATAAACGTCTATTTGTAATAAACGTTATGACTGCTAATACGATTACCCCAGCTAGCCAAACATATAGAGCAATTTTGTATAAAGACAATGTAGTCTGTTGTTCCGAACTCGCGTTTACTTCAGGTTCACGATTTTTTGTCACAGTTTCAGAATTTGATTCTAATTCCACTGTATGTTTCATCTCGTTGTTCACTGTATTCTCAGGTGAAGATGTATTTTTTTGAATAACTTCCGACACACTAGAATTATAAGAAAGTAATGAATAAATGCTATAAGAGCTATCTGGTGACCAAGGTAAAAGGAGTCTTATCATTAGTACGATCCACAGCATATATTGCCATCGGGGCGTTAATTTATTTCTAAATAGTACTTTTATACATAAAATAAATCCAACTAATATGCTAGCCATAAGTGACGTTTCTATAAGCCAATCAAAAAAATGAGGAAGGTATACATTTATAAGCGTGTCTATCATTGTTATCTATCCTTCCACTTGTTCTCCTCTGTCTTCTCATCTAAAATGCGTTTCAGTTCATTAATATCTTCTGAAGACAATTTTTCCTCTTTTAAGAAATTAACAAGTAATGGCTTAAACGCTGCGCCGCAAAAACGCTTTAGCAAAGATTTTGTTTCAACTTGCAAATAATTATCTTGTGATACTAACGGATAATAAGCATACATGCGCCCTTTATCTTGATGGTAAGAAACAGCTTCCTTTTGTACTAACCGATTAATTAATGTACGGATTGTTTTCGGTTTCCAATCCATTGCATCTTCTAGTTCTTCTATAATTTCATTCGCTGTTTGTGGAGAGTTAGACCAAAGTACTTTCATAATTTCTAATTCAGCTTCAGATATTTTAGGTAATTGATTTGTCATAAACATTTCACTCCTTCATATTACATTTGTAATCTACAATTAAGATTACAAATGTAATACTTAATTGTCAACCATATTTTAGAAAATAAAGTTTCAGTTAAACCTTACTTAACAACAACAAATTTCCCTTTTTTCAAATAATCAAATAAAAAAACAAGAAAATCTTTACATTTAATAGTAATATAGAAAATAGACAAGTTTATCAAAATAGTGGAGGCTTTTTCAGTCATGATGCGTGCGCTTCGTTTAAATATAAAGCAAGCTTTTTGTAGTCGTATTTCTTTAATTATTATGTTTAGTGGATTCGTTCTTATTTGTATTTATCACTATTACTATGTCATTCGTTATTTAGGAGACGCTGCGAGTGGGCCTATTTCAACAGATATAAAATGGATCGGATTTCGCGACAATGAAATGGATGTTTATTTATTATTAATGCCAGTTATTGCGAGTTTTCCCTTTAGTACAAGTTACAATTCGGATAAGTCAGATGGTTTTAAACCGTTTGTCAGTAAGGGGATTTCTTTATTTCCTTATTCAGTAATAAAATATATCGTTACGTTTTTTTGCGGAGGATTTCTTTATACATTTCCATTCATCTTATCGTTATTATTTTGCAAATTAACTATTCCAGACGGAGAACCTACGGCAGGTTCAGGCATCATAAATGATGACGGAATGTTTGCAAACCTATATTTCGATGCACCTCTCACTTACATTACTGTATATATCGGAATTAATTTTTTATTTGCAGGTTTAATGGCCCTTTTAGGACTTGCTGCATCTGTATGGTCACAAAAGGACTATATGGCAATTCTCTTTCCATTTGCAGTTGCCTCCATTCCGTACGTCCTGCTAAATACAATATTTCCTTCAATAGGCGGAGCACCTATTCATTTATATGATCCGAAACAACCATTGCAAGGCATGTCACCGTACATTTTAACGATGCAATGTGCTTTCTTCCTTCTCGTTAGCTTATTCATGTATATACAAGGAGTAAAGCGGGATAGAAAAAAATATAGAAGAAGATTGCAAAAAAGAGAACGGTGTAGAAAATCGTTTCAAGCAATTTCAGACTAAATAATTGAATGAATAAGAGCGTAATTCCCTAAGTTAGCTTAGAGGATTACGCTCTTATTATCATTACTCATATAGTCATCCCCCTTTACGGCGTACCTGCCAATCCCCATAAAATAACGACCGCCGCAAAATAAATCGCTTTAATACCTACAACTGAACATAATAAAATAATTGCATATGTACTTAATGCTCTTCTTGCACCTATTAAAGTAAAAATGACTGCCAAACTAAACGTTACATAGGACGATGCTGTATGTATTAAGTTATATGTAATATCCAAATTTTGAGTAAGTCCTGTTACCTCCGCTACAAATTGGAGCATGACGATTGTACTAAACAAAATCGCAAGCTGATTCATTAATTTTCCATTTAACCACGCTTGCATCTTTAACCTCCTTATTATAAAAAAGCTGAATTTTCAATTAATTTTAACATGATTTTTACAGAAAAAGAACGCTCAGTATATCTCTAAGCGTTCTTTCATGACTATTTAAGAAGCTTTCTTCAAATCAATTTGAGCAAGTACTGGGTCGTGGTCACTTACACGTCCATGTTCTTTCATTATGTTTGAGTTTAAGTGCACTGGATCTACAATTGTGTGCGGTGCGATGTTGTTTGTTACTAAAATATGATCTAACACTTGTGCATTTCCTTCGTGAATGTACGTGTAACGATTCTCTTTCGGCACTGTGTTTAACATATTCTTTAAGTTTGTTCCTTCTAGTGCTTTTAGTGGTTTAGCAAACTCAAAATCGTTCATATCTCCTAACACAACAACTGGTGCATTTGTGTTCTTTTTCTGAATTCCTTGTACAAATTGATTTACTTCTTGTGCTAACTGAATTCGTTTGTCTTCACTTTTTAATACGAGCGGTTGCACTTTTCCAAATGGCGTTGCATCCCCTATTTTTGAGTTTAAGTGATTTGCAACGACAACAACGTTTTGTCCTTGGAACGTAAATTCTGCCGCTAACGGTTTACGTGTACTTTCAAATAATGAACTTTCGTCTCCAATGCGAACCACATTTTTATCAAGTAACTTCGGTACTGCTGCTAATTTCACGCGTGATGGGTTGTAGAAGAAACCGACGCGAATATTCGCTCCTGGTGCTCCTCCGTCTAGATTATTGTTTGGAGCAATTTCTACATACTCATACTTCGGTCCACGAATTTCTAGAACTGCATCAATGATACGTTTTGCGCTCAATGACGCATCTGTTGTACCGTCATTAATTGATCCGTTATTATCTTGCATTTCCTCTACACCGATAATATCTGGCATTTTTAAATTGTATTTAATAGAATACGCTAACGCTTTTACCTTTTCATCTGTTGTTTCTTTTTTATTCGCCGAGAAGTTTTCAATGTTATATGTAGCAACTGTTAACTTATCAAGACGAGGCTGAATATTTGCCCCTACTTGCTTAAATCCACCATCCACTACAGCTGGCAATTCTGTTATTGGCGAAATACGGAAAGAACCGTAATCATATCCTACTACCCCTGTTATATCTCCAGTGAAAGTATCTCCTACTTTTGCTACATAATCGCGAGGCACTTTTACAGAAAGACGCTCTGGGTTTAATTGATTTTCATCTAATAGAGGTGTGCCATATTGTGTTACTATTTTATCTCCACCATTTTTTACTGTTACATATAAATTTCCGTTTTTCTGAGGTGCAATAATTTTTGGTGTTGGCATCGTAACACGCATACCTTCTATACTTTCATAGAAGTCGATTGCATCTTCATTTGGATCAAATAAACCAAATGCATCATTATCAATAATCTGATCCGGGATTTTCACACCGTTTTCCCCAAGTACAATCGGTGCTGGTAAAGATTGATCTTTTGCGATTACAACAACGCGACTCGCCTTAATTTCTGTCGTCGTTAAGTCTGTTTCAAATCGCTCTGCATATCCTGGTCCAACATATTCTTCTACTACTCCATCAACTTGAATAAGATCTCCTACTGCTACATTCGCATCTTTTTTGTATACGTACATACCTTCTGAAGTAGCTGGATCATTATCTAGCTGATTGTCTTCTATATAAAAGCCGTTTTTATCAAGCGCTGTGACAACGCCTTCCACATTGTATACTTTCTTCCCGTTGTAAGGAGACATATGTGATTTTCCTTGAATGTCATGAATACGAACCTGTTCATTATTTACGATAATAAACGAAAACGTCGAAATTGCTGAAGAAGTAAGCCCTTCTTTTTCTGCGATTGCTTTCACTACACTATTTTCATTCACTACAATTTGTCCATTATAACGAACGCTTTTATTAGTAGGATTAGAGCCATCTAACGTATAGTAGATTGTTGCCCCTTCTGTATTCGTCGTTAATGTTACCGCTGTTCCTTTAGCAACTTCTCCACCGTTCGGTGAAGCTACTACATCGCTAACACGGTTTTGGCCTTCACCTTGAAACTTATAAGCTGTTACTGATTTTAAACCTGGGTTACTAAAATATAATTCAAAAGTCCCAGTCAAACTAACTTTCTTCCCGATATTTTCAGGATGATCTTTTACATTCACTGCCGTTCTCACATCACCTTTTGGCAACTGAACAGGCATGATTTTGTCTGGATTCGTTTCGTTTGGCGAATCTGCAATTGCTACGTTTGTATCATCAAACTTAGCTGGATCCTTCGTATATTTAGAAGAACTTTGCGTATATCCAACAATGTACCCTTCCACTATCCCCTTCGTTTTCCCTTGCTGCTTAAATACTTGAATTGCTTTTTCTACTGACATAGAAGCAGTTTCTTCTGCTTGCGCTAAAGTTCCAGTAAATGAAAGCAATAGCAAGAATGATAAAAAGACACTTAACAATTTCTTCACAGCCATTTTCCTCTCCATATTTCATATTTTCTCAGCATTTCTATCATAACAAATGATTCGTTATATAGAACTATTTTTCGACAAATTTTACAAAAGATTTATTTAATTTACAAGCTTTCAACCTATAATACAAAATAATAATTTTACACCTTCTACAAATGCACTCTATAATGTTAGAGAGAGAAAACAGAAAATATCGACATTTGATTGGCATGTAAAATGGATTCATTTGAATAGGAGTGATTGGATGGAAGTGCAAACAGAAACATACCGCGCAGCTATGAATGGAACATTAGAACGTCATTTTTCAGATATGATTGCTGTTATACCAACTAGAATTACAATTGAGCAGTTAAAACAGCGGCTAGAGACTATCGCTACTAAAGTTGATGAGTTAAAAATTGTTTATAGTGATGAGACAAGCCTTATTGTTGAGTTACATATGGATGAAGCAATCATACCGTATGAACTGCATATTGATGAGGCGAATGACCCAGAAGAATACAAAATGTACAATAGACAAGATTCTACAATCGTAGATCGTAATTTTGAAGATGCGGCTTTCGGCACTGAAATTTTCACTCGTACGCTATTTGTAGGCGATGTACTGGACTGCTTTTTCCAGCAGTTACAGTTTTTATGGAATCTCGCCCCAGATTTGTTATTTGTAATCGATTCAAGTGCAGCAATGAAAGTGATATCTAGAAGCTATATTGAATATCACGTTGAAAATGAATTATTACCTGACATTCCTGACTTGTACGTTATTCATTCTGTTTATGAAGACGATAAAGATGATGAGCCTACGCAATATTGGTTTCATACACATGGTCTTTTAAGAGCAGGCGTAACTGAAATAGAGTTAATTATTCCAAATCGCATTTCTTCCTACTACGGCATTAGCGATCTCTTTCAAACATTTGCTAATAATGCGGTTGAAAATGGACAAGTCCCTATGAATGAGCCTATCGTTATCGCGCATAGTCAACAAGGTTCTATACATACAGTCGCTATTCCGTGGGAAAAAGGATTATCTTATATAGGGCATAAAACGAGTATGGACCAATTATCTTCAATCGAGGATGAAGAAGTGAAACTACAACCAATAGATGCACAAAATACTTTCTTAGGCGGAATGGATGCCCGAGATGAATACCATCAATCTCCATCCGTTCTCTTATTCAAATTTAATACTTCAGAAGAATATATTGAAAGTTTTTTCAAAGAACACGAGGAAGCTACAGGGCTCATGTTCTATAAAACAAATAGTGAAACCAATCGTATGGCTTACAATGCCAAAAATACTTTCGGGTATTTCAGCAACATTTTTCACATTGAACAATCAAATGAAGATTTTCGTTTCCTTGCTAAGTTTGGTGTCTCCTACGAAGAAGGAAAAAGTGAACATATGTGGTTTGAAATGCAAAACATTACGGAAGATTTCATTCAAGGAATACTCATTAATGAACCATATTTTATAGAAGATATGAGTGAAGGAAATAGTTATCATTTAGATTTTGATAACTTAACAGAGTGGGTTATTTATGCAGGAGATGCCGTTATAAAGCCAAATAACTTATATATGTTTATTGGCGAATAAATATTTTATATAACAAACGAAACGCCTTCAATATGATTGAAGGCGTTTCTTATAGTTTATTGTGCGATTAATTCAGCATCTATTACTTTCTCCAAATGGGATAATACACGCTTTGCAGCTTCCTCACCTTGATTAATACAATCTGGAAGTCCAGCACCAGCATAGGAGCTACCTGCCAAGTATATACCAGGCAACTCTTTCTGCATAAATGTTGTGAGCTTTTTCATTCGCTCATTATGGCCTACTGTATATTGAGGCATCGCTTCTTTCCAGCGGCTTACGATTGTAAATTCTGGATCCTCTGTAATATCCATCGTTTTTCTTAAATCTTCTAGTACGAGCTGAACGAGTTCTTCTTCAGTTTGTTCTACAACCGCTTCATCACCAGCACGTCCAACGTAACAGCGAAGGAGTGTTTTTCCTTCTGGCGTTGTATGTGGCCATTTTTTATGCGTCCACGTACATGCTGTAATCGTGTAATCGCTATTTCGTGATACGACAAATCCTGTACCATTAATATCGCGCCGGATTGCTGACTTTTGGAAAGCAAGTGCCACATTCGCAACGGATGTGGCCGGAATATTACGGAAGAAACGAAACTGCTTGTACTGAGCAAACATGGACGGCAATACTTTATGCGAAGTTGCCACTACGATGGCGTCCGCTTCTATTTCTTTTCCATTACTAAGAGTAATTGTATAACCATCACCCTGTTTTGCAACTTTTTCAATGCGAGTTCCCTTTATTATCGTACCTTCATGCATCTTTGCTTCGAGAGATTCTACGATAGATTCTAAACCTGTTTTCACTGTTTGGAAGATTCCTTTTTTCGGTTTAGCTTTCTCTTCTTTCGGAGCGAGCGTACGCATGCCGAGTGAAATACTGCGATGTTTCTGCTCAATCTGATACATTTGCGGGAATGTTGACATTAAGCTCATTTCATCAATATCCCCTGCATAAATACCCGATAGTAACGGTTCTATTAAGTTTTCAACCACTTCGTTTCCAAGACGATGTCTGAAAAATTGTCCGAGTGATTGGTCAGATACTGGCTTTGACCTCGGCATTAATAGATCAAAACCAGCTCTTAGTTTACCAATTGGGGAGAACAGCCGGGAAAATAGAAACGGCGTAATTTGCGTTGGAATTCCCATCATTGATCCATTCGGCATTTTATGTAACCGATTGTTTACGAGGATAAATGATTGACCGGCTTGATTATTTACAAGTTCATCGCCAAGACCTAATTCTTTCACTAATCTAGCTGCACTTTCTTTTCGTGCTAAGAAAGAATCCGGTCCGCGTTCAATTGTAAATCCATCTTTTCGAACGGTTTGAATTTTTCCGCCAAGTTTACCCGATGCTTCTATAAGTAATGTATCAATCGGCAAGTTTTTTTCATGAATATTTTTTTGTAAGTTATACATTGCTGTTAATCCCGTTATGCCTCCGCCGACGATCACAACTTTTTTCCTCAAGCAGGCTCCCCCTTTCTTCTTACAGTACAGATTCTTTTTTCTTTAATACAACATCTGTTAAACAATCAATAAATGCGTCCGATGCATTTGGCATTTCTGGACGATAATATTTCGCGCCAATTTCATCCGTTACAACTTTACACTCAAAGTCGTTGTCATATAAAACTTCTAAATGTTCAGCAACAAATCCAACTGGTGCATATACGAATGAAGTATAACCGTGCCTTTCATTTAGTTCTCTCGTTAAATCTTGTACATCTGGACCAATCCAAGGATCTGGTGTGTTTCCTGCACTTTGCCAGCCTACCGCATAGTTTGCTACTTCAGCTCCGCGCGCGATATAATCAGCTGTTTCATTTAATTGATCTGGATATGGATCGCCCATTGCAATAATTTTCTCTGGTAAGCTATGTGCAGATACGATTAATACTGCTTTTTCACGCTCTGCATCTGACATACCGTTATATATACCTTTCACTGCATCAACCCAGTACTGGATGAATTTCGGCTCTTTATACCAGCTATCGATGCCGTGAATTGTTAAGTTCCCAAGTTTCTCAGCTTCTTCTTGTGCTCGTCCAACGTATGATTTCACGCTAAACGTAGAATAGTGAGGTGCAAGAACAAGTGCGATTGCATCTTGTATTCCGTCGTTATGCATATCTTTCACCGCATCTTCAATAAACGGTTCAATATGTTTTAAACCAAGATACATATGGTACTCTACTTCATCTTGCACTTCATTTAAACGCTTCTCTAACTTCTTAGCTTGCTCTAATGTAATAGTAGCTAAAGGAGAAATACCACCAATTGCACGGTAACGCTCTGTTAAATCTTCCAGCATTTCAGGACTTGGCTTTCTTCCTCTGCGAATATGTGTATAGTAACGTTCAATATCTTCTTCTTTATATGGCGTTCCATATGCCATTACAAGCAAACCAATTTTCTTTTTCATACAGCAATTCTCCTTTACTTCGCTAACTGCCCTTTAGAGTATTCATGAATAAATGTAGTTAAACGTTTTAATGTATCTGGATTTACTTCTGGGAATACACCGTGTCCTAAGTTAAAGATATAACCAGGCTCTTTCATCCCTTGATCTAAAATACCTTTTACATGTTCTTCAATAACAGACCATGGCGCAAGTAAGAATGAAGGGTCCATATTTCCTTGTACCGCCTTATGAACGCCGCGTGCACGTGCTTCTTCAATTGGTAAACGCCAGTCTAAGCCGACTACATCAAGCGGTAAATCGTGCCACTCATTCACTAAGTGTGCAGCTCCTACGCCGTGCATAATCATCGGTACACCCATAGGGCGAACTTCTGCAAAAATACGCTCCATTGCTGGTTTAATAAATACGCGGTAATCTGCTACATTTACTGTTCCAACCCAAGAATCGAAAATTTGAACTGCTTTTGCTCCTGCGTTAATTTGCGCTTTTAAATATGTAATAACCATATCTGCTAGCTTATCCATTAAAGCGAACCAAGCTTTCGGCTCTGCATACATGAACGCTTTCGTATTATGGTAGTTACGAGATGGACCGCCTTCAATCATATAGCTCGCTAATGTAAATGGAGCCCCTGAAAAACCGATTAACGGTACGTCTAACATTTCTGTCGTTAATAAACGAATTGTATCTAATATGTACGGTACGTCATCTTCCGGATTAATTTCCCCTAGTTTTTCTACGTCTTGTAAAGAACGGATTGGGTTATCAATAACTGGCCCAATACCTGATTTAATTTCTACATCCACACCAATTGCAGGTAGTGGTGACATAATATCTTTATAAAGAATTGCTGCGTCTACGTTATATTGATCAACCGGCAATTTTGTAACGTAAGCACATAACTCTGGATTGTGTGTAATTTCAAATAAAGAATACTTTTCTTTAATCTTTCTATATTCCGGCTGTGAACGACCTGCTTGACGCATATACCATGCTGGTACATAATCGGTACGTTCCCCCCTACATGCTTTTAAAAATGTCTCATTTATAGTTCTTACCAAGACCCTTGCTCCCTTCCTTACCAATGCTTCGAATACGTTCGATATTTATCTTTTTTTACTATACAGCTTGTAAAAACAAAATGCATAATATTATGTACGTTGTTCATTAAATTGACACAAACATTCGTAAAAACGCTTACTATTTTCACAACATTCTTATTATAACACAGAGAAAAACTATGGTTTAGCTACTTTTGACTTTTCTCCTTCGCGATTCGTTTGTGTATTGTATGGTACAACGTAAAAGCTCGGTTTTGAAAATATGTTAACGAACTTTTCCTCATATTCTCCAGCACCATTTACAGTGCTAACATGCGTATGAATTCCGTTCTCCACTCTATAGATTCGGTACATAATTCTGTTATCTGGAAGTGGCGTCCAACTTAATTTTGCTTTAAATAAACCGAAAGGGCTAAATGATAGTTTCATTTTTACATCTTCAATTCTACGCAGTCGAATCGGAGCACCGATTGTTTCCACACCTTCAGGCTTCATAAACTTCTCTTTATGTTCTACATTAGCCTTCGTTAAAATTTTCTTAAACAATTTTGTCGCAGATGCACTTTCTCCTTGCAACTGATGTTCCTTATCCGTACGGTCATAACCAATCCAAACAGCGCCTACTAAGTTCGGTGTATAGCCGACGAACCACATATCTCTTGCTCCCTTATCGTCATTTGGCAATGAAGTTGTACCCGTTTTTCCAGCTAACGCACCGTTATATACACCTGCTCTCGCTGTCCCTTCCTTCACAACTCCTTCTAACATTTTCGTCATATACCATGCCGTCTGTTTCGAAAAAATTTTCGTCTCTACTTTCGGTGATTCCCCAATGACTGCACCGTGTCTATTTAATACTTTATCAATAACGTGCGGCTCAATAATATTGCCATTCGCTAAAAATGAACGATACATTTTTACAAGATCAAATGTTGAAACACCATTTTTCAATCCGCCAAGTGCTGTACTTAAACCAGCATCTGCAATATGAACATTTCCTTTTTCTAAATATTGTTTTCCTTCTTCTACCCCTAACTCATTTAATAGAGAAACTGCTGGTACGTTTGCCGACTCTAAAATCGCATCATACATCGTCATTTCTTTTGAATACTCATGATTATAATTTCGAGGTTCATACCCTTCAAAAGAATTTCTTTCATTCGTTAATAAAGAATACGGATTATACTTTTTCGTTTCTAGTGCTGGTGCATAAACGATAAGTGGTTTTAAAACAGATCCGGGCTGCCTTTTGGCAAAAACACGATTAAATCCTCTCGGGACGTACTTTCTTCCCCCAATCGCCGCTTTAATCCCTCCCGTACGATTATCCATTAATAAAAATGCACCTTGAGCCCCCTCTTCTTTCCCAGGAAAATTCCTTGCATCTTGAAACTGGTTATACGCTACCTTTTGAATTTTTTCATCCATAGGTACGACAAACGTATATCCTCCGCGAAGTACTTCTTGATGAGACAACCCGTATAAACGAGCGGCTTCATCTATGACCATATCAATATACGGCATATATGCAAGCTCATTTTCATCTAAGTTTTTATATAGAGCAATTATCTTCCCTTGATAACGAACGCTTTCTTCTGCAGTCAAATAGCCTTGTTTATGCATAAGTGACAACACGAGATCGCGGCGTTCCTTACTCTTCTCTGCAGAGTAGTACGGTGAATATCCGTTTGGTGACTTCGGAAGACCTGCAAGCATTGCCCCTTCCTCTACTGTTAAATCCTCAACATTTTTATTAAAATACAGCTTTGCTGCTGCTTGAATACCGTAAGCCCCATGACCAAAATAAATATGATTCATATACATTTCAAGAATTTGTTGCTTCGTATATTTTTGCTCTAATTGAAGAGAAATTGCGACTTCCTTCAATTTGCGCGTAAATGTTTTTTCACGAGTTAAAAAGACATTTTTAGCGAGTTGCTGCGTAATGGTACTACCGCCCTCTAGCTTTTCTCCAGCTAACGTATCTTTATAAAGAGCACGGAATATAGACGGATAATCAATTCCTTGATGCTCATAAAAACGAGAATCTTCCACCGCAACAAACGCCTGCTGCACATACTTCGGAATTTGCTCGATCGGTACGAGCTCCCTATTTTCTACGTATAATTTCGTAATTTCTTTCCCTTTCTGGTCAACGATACGTGATGAAGAGTGGAAAACGAGCTGCTTTTCATCCATCATATAGCCACCAGCTAACACGATAAGTTTATAGAGTACAATCGCTACTATAAACGTTGCGACGCCACCTAATAAAGTCCACTTTACTTTCTTCATACATCGGCCTTCTTTCCAAATGATGGTACATTTATTATTTGAAAAAGAAGTATCTTTATGTATATAATCTTCGAAGTTTTTTAAGAGAGTTGATATAATAGAAACAAACTATTAAGGGGGCATTAAAATGAAGGCTATTATTTCATACGAAACACCTCTAGAACAATCACATTTCACTGCAAAAAATGATGAGAAAAATATGTTTTATAAAGAAAATACAGAAGAATCTGTAGAAGGCTCACTTCAGTATGACGTACTAGATGCTGTCGGTGAATTTAAAGGACAACCTGGCTATATCGTTTGTAACAATATTTCTGTAACAGACGAAGGTCGCCCAGTATTTGAAAACCGTTTTAAAAACCGTGCAGGCCTTATTGAAAACGAACCAGGATTCCAAGCGATCCGTGTTCTACGCCCATTAAGTAACGATACATATGTCATCTTAACGATGTGGGAAACGGAGCAAAACTTTAAAGACTGGACAGAATCACGTTCATTCGAAAACGCTCATAAAAAACGTCCTGCACAAGCAGAAGGACAAGCACAGGCACAGGCGCATCCACATGCCGAACAGCAAAAGAGTATTTTCTCTCGTCCGTCGTTCGTGACTACTTTTGATGTGTTAGTTTAATTAAAAAGTGATAAAACACTGACAGTACGTGAAATTATATTAACGGTTTTTCGAATATATCTATCATACCTTTGAATATATCAACGATTTTTTCAATTTATCTATCACATCTTGAAATATATCAACGATTCGACTAAAGATATCGATTTAATGACAAAAAGGAAACACCATTACACACCGGTGTTTCCTTTTTCTTTGTACCAATTATATATACGAAGCGAATCTTTTTTTCTCATATGCTTTACTTCATAACCGCGCCCGGCTACCGCTACAAGAGTTGTACATAATTCATCTTTTCTTTGAAAATACGATTGATTATAACCTACTGCTTGAACATGTCTTCTTCGCATTATTCCTGTATATTTCGAAAAATTACGATATACAACCGTTAGTTGATTTTCTCTTAATTCATAACCACCACTTTTATATCTAGCATACGCAAGTAACAAAAACACGATAAATAACGGTAAAATAACAAACAACGCAATATATTGTTTTAAATATATACTCACGCTGGCAATTAGAACTGTGAGTATGATACTTATTAACCAGCCCATAATGAAATAACGACGCAACGCTGTTTTTGGTAAGTGAACGATCTCCGCTTCGATTTCATAAGGTAACTCTAAATATGTGAGCAGGTGCTGTACATCTTTTTTCTTCATAAATGGATGCAACATTACTTCGTTACTTGCTGCTCCAATACTTTGAATTGCTTCCACTTCAACAGCACAATAGCCAAACGGCTGGCGAAGCATACCTTCTTTTACAGTAATCGCTTGAATGCGGTGCAATTTTAAGACAAACTCTTTCTTTTCAAATAATCCTTGAACGATACGAATCTCTTCCCCTTTTCGCCCAATTTTAAAGTTTGCATATTTCAACACATATCCAGCCGTGGAAATAATCCATGAAATTGCCATTAAAATTAATGCAATTACAATTAGTTTATAAACACCGTTTCCCATCACATACGCTTCTACTTTACTTGTGAATCCTTCAGGAAGAACAAAATCAAACTTTGTGTAAAGAAGTACTAGTCCAGAGAACACTAGTCCGAACCGACCAGATGTAATCGCTGCGGCTAAAACCTCTTTCGCTGTTAACTGATAAACCGTCTTGCTTTCTTCCTCTTCTATTTCTTCTTTTACAGTAGTTTCTTTCTTATGTAATACAGAGATTAAATGTTTTGCCTCGTCTTCTTTAATACCAGCCAACATCACTTCTGGTTCATTACCACCACCGGCTACTTCTATATTTAACTTCATGAGTCCGAGCATTTGATAAATGAAGTTAGAAGACGTACTAATATTTTGTACACGCTCTTTATTTAAATAGCTTTCCTTCTTTACAAAAACACCGTGCTTTACATGTAACATATTATTCTCAATCCAGTACACTTTAAAATACCATTTAATTGCTGAAAAAATAGCCATGATGAATAAAACAACCAGAAGGAAAAGATAAAATAAATACCAAGGTTCCACTTGTTCATCAGGTTTAAATAAAACAAGAATAATAAGTGGCAACAAACTCGCAACCCTAATACCTAACAATATCGTGATCGGATGTTGCCTCTTATACATCCTCATCACTCACCTTCGCAAGTTCTCCAATTTGTCTTTTCAGCTGTTCTGCTTCTTCTTTCGTTAAACCTGGGATACTATGAGAAGTTGCGGCTGTTGAAATGTGTAATTCTGCTAAATTATACTTTCTCATAATCGGCCCTTGCTCAATCGTTACGTGCTGCACACGGATCATCGGAATAAGTACGCGTTCTACAACAAACATTCCCTTTTGAATCTCAATCTCTTCTTCATTTAATCTGTAACTATAATAGCGCTGACGTAAATTTGGAAACACAAAATAATCAAGTGGAATAAATGTAATGGCTCCTGTTACTAATAGTCCAAACAACCACCCCCACCAGTTAAAGTTAATCATGAAAAAGAAATATGCAATTACGACTGTTAGTATAACTGCCGCCCCAATTAAAGCGTGCATCCTCCACACTTTCAGCATATTAGAATGAATCTCCCTTTCTAACGGCTGCATCTCATCACTCCAATTCTATGAATTTATTACTTATATATTATCAAAAAACAAGGTTTTATATACATTTTTGTAAATTTATAGTCAAATAAAATAGTTGAATCAAAAGCATATTAAAGAAAAACATACCCAGTTTTGAAAATTATATATTATAAATATGAATTATATTGAACTAAAATAAACCTTACATGATTCATGCAAGGTTTATCGTTTTATACACAATATATTTCATCATTGTTGAGATATACTAGCATCGCTTTCAATTCGATTTTCTTTTTGACTCAGTTTTTTATCTTTAGATTTTTTTAATGTTAAAGTCATGCCAATAAAAATAAAAAGAATTCCTGTTATTTGCATTAAAGTTGGACGGAATCCAGTAAGTACAGTATCTAATAATATTGCCACTGCCGGATCTAAAAAAACTAATATTGAGATTGTTTTTGTAGATAAATGGCGTAAACTATCAAAAAACAGATAATACACTATCCCAGTGTGAATAAAACCAGTAGCTATAATATATGTCCAATTACTTTGAGTGAGGCCACTAAAAGCATCTAAATCTATAAATGGTATTAAAAGAAATATCCCCAAGAATGTTTGTAAAAATGTCATTGCATACGCACTCATTTTGTTAATCCCTTTACCAAATAAAGTTGTAAATGCATAAAAGAGAGCTGCAAGAAATCCCCATATCATACCTGAAGACATTAATGAGCCTACAGAGAAGCTTCCATCGATACCAGCAATTAATAAAGCTCCCACAAAACACACAATTATTGAAATGATAGATATTAATGTTAATTTTTCTTTAAAGACGATACTTCCAATTAACAGTACAATTACTGGTGCAAGATGATAAACTGAGATAGCAATTGTAACTGACATATTTTCAAAGGCTTTAAATAAGAAAACCCAATTAAATACTAAGAAAAAGCCACATATTAAAACTTGAATAACTTCTTTTCGTTCCCATTTATCTTGTTTATATTGCCCTGTAAGCAACCAGCATACACTTAAAAATATTGTCGCAAAAATACACCTTACAAACACTAATTCAAACGAAGGCAAGTTTGTTTGAACAGAAAAAAATCCAACTGATCCAAAGATAACCATTGATGCTATCATCTTTAAGGCCGGTACCGTTTTCTCTTGCTTAAAACTTTTTTGAAGCAAATTAATCCCCCTCCAATAAAAAAATCTGTTTATAGTGAGAAAAACACCAGCCTAAAAAAGGACAGGTGCTTTTCCTCAAAAACACTCAACTACAAGTTTTTCCCAGCAGTCCAACCACCATCAATTACAAAATTAGAACCAGTAATAAAGCGGGCCTGATCAGAAATCAAGTACTCAATACATGAAACAATATCCTGGGGCAACCCCCAAGTATCTAAAGATTGATTACTTTTTATCATAGACATCAAGGCTTTATTACTAAAGTATTCTTCTGTAAGTTCAGTTCTAATAACACCAGGAGAAATGCTATTTACTCTTATATTTTGCTTCCCAAATTCCATAGCCATCTGTTTAGTCAATCCGATTAAGGCATGCTTTGATGCCACATAAGCAGCTCGCTCTGGTTCAGCCATTAATCCAGAAACCGATGCTATATTCACAATACAACCTTTTATTTTCGATTCACACCATCGCTTCGCTACTTCCCTAGAAAGTATAAATGGGGCTACTAAATTTACATCAATTACTTTTTTAAACATATCATCGGATAAATTTAAAACAGGTGTTATCTCTCGAATACCAGCAGCATTTATTAATATATCAGGAGAAAGCTTTTCTAAATCTAATTGAGTAAAAAGATTATGAATCGCTTCACTATTACTTAAATCAATTTGCACTACTTTCAAAGGCATATCTGTTTTCATATAATCTATTAAGTTATTATTATTAATATCAAGAGCTATTACATGAAAGGATTTTTCTAAAAAGTATTTTATACAAGCATGACCTATACCACTATTGGCTCCAGAAATCATAATTATTTTATTCTCTCTCATTTTGTCTCCTTATAAGAAAATGTTACTAATAAAATATCACGAAAAGCTTCAGTACTACATTCTGTTCCAAGTGGCGTTACGGCATGGAAAACCTTTTGTCCAAATACTAAAGTTTCTAAAGGCTCCTTCAAACTTATAAACTGATTAATTTCCCTTGGAGAATTAGCTATTAAATTATCTCCGCCAATAGCTGTATTACTTAAATTCATAAGGTGTAAAAACACTACTGGTTCATCATCTTTATGTAACCAAATAGGTGAACTAAAAGATGGTCTTTCTTTAGTAGCTTTATATCTTACTTGATGTAAACCTATAATTAAATCTTTACTTGTATCTATTATATTTGTTTTAAATGCAAATTCAGTATCGAAACGCACGATATTTTGAATTAAAGGATTATATAAAAAACTATCATTTATGCTATGGAACTGTCTAACTTTACCGCCATCATCATAGTTATATTCTTTAGATTGGAAGTAATCATTACTATTATCTAAAATATAATCTGGTGAATCAACATACTTTATATACCTTGAATAAGATCTAGCACGGCATTCACCGTACGCATCATCTTCCAAATTATAATAATCTAACTGTGCTTGTGTTAATAAACGATGATTCTCTTCCTCTTGTAAAAAGATTTCATTTGAGATTTCAAGGAATCCCTTAGATTCAAATTCATGTACCTTTTCTTCTATGCTAAAGCCACTCATTTTACTAAGAACAAACGTCATTATAAAAACCTCCACACTATTGTATTTTTCTTTCTCACCCTATGTTAGAAATGCAATAAGTAACCGAGATTCTTGCTTAATAAAATTAAAAATTATGATATTCAATTAATACACCAAATGAAATATATGTAATCCATTAAAACTATTTCTTAAGCAATATTATATATCCTTTTGGTTATTTTTTCTAATTATCTGAAGATTTTTCAACATTAGTCTTAATATTCAAAATTAAAGAAATGTATTTTTCAGAAAGAGAAAACTGCGAGTATTGCAATTATTTATGTATATAACTTTTTTTAAAATTATATTTTAAATATAACTAGTTTTTTATAATTTTTTTGATATAATTACATACGGGAAACGGGAAGAATTTTGTCTTCCCAAGTGTTTTTATTTGCATCTAGTTCTTTTGCTAGATGCCTTTTTTTATGTTAAAAAAGGTATCCTCAAATACTTTGAGGATACCTTTTCACTTTTATTATCTCTGCTGTTTTCTACCTAATACGAGTAATCCAAAACTCATCATTACAAGAAGTGCTCCCATATATGGTTCCACAGGCATTTTCTGCCCTGTCTTTGGTAATTCTTTTTCCGGTTTTTCTGAATTCGGTGTTCCAGGTTTCTCTGGATTCGGTGTTCCAGGTTTTTCTGGATTCGGTGTTCCAGGTTTCTCTGGATCTGGTGTTCCAGGTTTTTCTGGATTTGGTGTTCCAGGTTTCTCTGGATCTGGTGTTCCAGGTTTCTCTGGATCTGGTGTTCCAGGCTTTTCTGGATCTGGTGTTTCTGGAACTGGTGGTGCTAAATGATTCAATTTGTTTAATACTTCTAATTGAACTGCATTTATCATTCCATTTGTAATTTCAAATGGAATTGGATTAGTTAATTTTTCATATCCTTTTGGTGCTTCTACTTCTACTAGTGTGTAGTTACCTACAGATAGATCTGCGATTTTTGCCTTTCCATCTTTATCTGTTGTTACTTTCACTACTACTTTGCCCGCTTCATCATGAACTTCAAACACAGCTCCTGATAAGACTTCCTTGCTTTCAGCAGCCATTTTTGTAATCTCCACTGAACCTTTGTCTAACTGTTCATTCTCTACTTTCAATGATAAGACTTTCGTCATACCTTTTTTAATTTCGAATGATACTGGTTCCGTTAACTTCTTATAACCTGGTAAGCTCTTCGTCTCTACTAATTTGTATTTTCCTACTGATAGATCTGAAACGTTTGCTTTTCCTTCTTTATCTGTCGTTATTTCAGTTACTATTTTGCCTTGCTCATCTTGTACTTCGAAGACTACGCCTTCTAATGCTTTTTGGCTATCTTTATCTACTTTTGTTACTTCTACATTTCCCTTGTCTAACATTTCATTTTCTACTGTTAAAGCAAGAGATTTTGTCATACCTTTTTCAATTTGGAAAGTAATCGGATCTACTAATTGTTTATATCCTTTTGGTGCTTTTACTTCTACTAACTTGTATGTGCCAACTGATAAATTAGTGACTTGTGCTTGTCCTTTTTTATCTGTCGTTATTTTAGCGACTACTTGTCCTGCTGCATCTTGAATCTCAAAGACTGCATCAGCTAAAGCATCTTTATTTTCTTTATCTACTTTTGTAATTTCTACATTTCCTACATCCACTAATTCATTTTCTACAGTCAATTGTAATGCTGTAACTCTACCTTTTTCAATTTCGAATGAAACTGGCTTTTCTAGTGGTTTGTATCCTACCGGTGTTTCTACTTCTACTAACTCATACTTTCCAATAGATAAATCTGAAACTGTTGCTGTTCCTTCTTTATCTGTCGTTACTTTCGCAACTACTTTTCCTTTTGAGTCACGTACTTCAAATACAACATTTTCTAATGGTGCTTTACTGTCTTTATCTATTTTTGTGATTTCTACATTCCCCGTATCTACCATTTCATTTTCTACAGTGAACGTTAAAGATTTTGTCATACCTTTTGTAATTTCAAATGGTACAGGCTTTTCTAATTTTTTGTAGCCTGGTAAACTATCTACTTCTACTAGCTTGTACTTTCCTACTGATAAATCTGAAACTGTTGCTTTTCCAGCTTTATCTGTCGTTACTTTCGTTACTACCTTGCCTTTGTCGTCTTGAACTTCAAAGACTACCCCTGCTAACGGTGCCTTATTATCTTTATCTATTTTTGTAATTTCTACATTTCCCGTATCTACCATTTCATTTTCTATTTTTAATGATAGAACTTCTGTCATTCCTTTTTTGATTTCAAACGATACTGGTTCTGTTAATTGTTTGTAACCTGGTAAGCTTTCTTTCTCTACTAATTTGTACTTTCCTACAGATAAGTCTGAGATTTTTGCTTTACCATTTTTATCTGTTTTTACTTCCGTTACTACTTTGCCTTTTTCATCTTGCACTTCGAAGACTACATCTTCTAATACTTTTTTACTATCTTTATCTACTTTTGTAATTTCTACTGAACCTTTATCTACTAGTTCATTCTCTACTTTTAATGATAAGACTTCTGTCATACCCTTTTTAATTTCGAATGATACTGGCTCTGTTAGCTTTTTGTAGCCTGGTAAGCTTTCTACTTCTACTAGTTTGTAATTTCCTACAGATAGATCTGAAATTTTCGCTTTTCCTTCTTTATCTGTTGTTACTTTCGTTACTACTTTGCCTTTTTCATCTTGCACTTCGAATGTTACGCCTTCTAATAACGCGCCACTTTCTTTGTCCACTTTTGTAATTTCTACTGAGCCTTTATCTAACTGTTCATTCTCTACTTTTAATGATAAGACTTCTATCATACCTTTTTTGATTTCGAATGATACTGGCTTCGCTAGTTTTTTATATCCTGGTAAGCTTTCTACCTCTACTAGCTTATATTTTCCTACTGATAAATCTGAAATTGTTGCTTTTCCATCTTTATCTGTTTTTACTTTCGTTACTACTTTGCCTTTTTCATCTTGCACTTCGAATGTTACGCCTTCTAATAACGCGCCACTTTCTTTGTCTACTTTTGTAATCTCTACTGAACCTTTATCTAACAGTTCGTTCTCTACTTTCAATGATAAAACTTTCGTCATACCTTTTTTGATTTCGAATAATACTGGTTCTGTTAATTTTTTGTAACCTGGTAAGCTTTCTTTTTCTACTAATTTATACTTTCCTACTGATAAATCTGAAATTGTTGCTTTTCCTTCTTTATCTGTCGTTACTTCTGTTACTACTTTGCCTTTGTCGTCTTGAACTTCGAAGACTACGCCTTCTAATAATTTTTGACTATCTTTATCTACTTTTGTAATTTCTACATTTCCCTTGTCTAACATTTCGTTTTCTACTGTTAAAGCAAGAGATTTTGTCATGCCTTTTTCAATTTGGAAAATAATCGAATCTACTAATTGTTTATATCCTTTTGGTGCTTTTACTTCTACTAACTTGTATGTGCCGACTGATAAATTAGTAACTTGTGCTTGTCCTTTTTTATCTGTCGTTATTTTAGCGACTACTTGTCCTGCTTCATCTTGAATTTCAAAGACTGCATCAGCTAAAACATCTTTATTTTCTTTATCTACTTTTGTAATTTCTACATTTCCTGTATCTACTAATTCATTTTCTACTGTTAGCTTTAATGCTGTTACTCTACCCTTTTCAATGTCGAATGAAATTGGCTTTTCTAGTGGTTTGTATCCTGCCGGTGTTTCTACTTCCACCAACTCATACTTCCCAATAGGTAAATCTGAAACATTTGCTTTTCCTTCTTTATCCGTCGTTACTTTCGTAACTACTTTTCCTTTTGAATCACGTACTTCAAATACAACATTTTCTAATGGAGCTTTACTATCTTTATCTATTTTTGTTATCTCTACATTCCCTGTATCCACCATTTCATTTTCTACTTTTAATGATAGAACCTCGGTCATGCCTTTTTTGATTTCAAATGATACTGGTTTTTCTAGCTTTTTATAACCAGGTAAACTTTCTACCTCTACTAATTCATACTTTCCTACAGGTAAATCTGAAACATTTGCTTTTCCATCTTTATCTGTCGTTACTTTTGTAACTTCATTACCCTTTTCATCTTGGACGATGAATGTTACTCCCGCTAACGGTGCTTTATTATCTTTATCTATCTTTGTTATCTCTACATTTCCCGTATCTACCATTTCATTTTCTATTTTTAATGATAGAACTTCAGTCATGCCTTTTTTGATTTCAAATAATACTGGATCTGTTAGTTTCTTATAGCCTGGTAAACTTTCTTTCTCTACTAATTTGTACTTTCCTACTGATAGATCTGAGATTTTTGCTTTACCATCTTTATCTGTTTTTACTTCCTTTACTACTGTTCCAGCTTCATCTTGCACTTCAAAGACTACGCCTTTTAATGCTTTTTTGTTGTCTTTATCTACTTTTGTAATTTCTACTGAACCTTTATCTAACTGTTCATTTTCTACTTTCAACGATAGGACTGTTGTCATACCTTTTGTAATTTCGAATGATACTGGTTCTGTTAGCTTTTTGTAGCCAGGTAAACTTTTCGTCTCTACTAATTTGTACTTTCCTACTGATAAATCTGAGATTTTTGCTTTACCATCTTTATCTGTTTTTACTTCTGTTACTACTTTTCCTTGCTCATCTTGCACTTCGAAGACTACGCCTTCTAATACTTTTTGACTATCTTTATCTATTTTTGTAATTTCTACTGAGCCTTTGTCTAACTGCTCATTTTCTACTTTTATTGATAAAGCTTTTGTCATACCTTTTGTAATTTCAAATAGTACTGGTTCTGCTAGATTTTTGTAACCTGGTAAGCTTTTCGTCTCTACTAATTTGTACTTTCCTACTGATAGATCTGAAACGTTTGCTTTTCCATCTTTATCTGTTACTACTTTTCTTACTACGCCATCTTTCTCATCTTGGACTTCAAATTCGACACCGGCTAATACTGCCCCGTTTTCTTTGTCCACTTTTGTAATTTCTATATTCCCTTTGTCTACCATTGCATTTTCCACTTGTATTGGGAATATGCCGTCCCCTGTTACATTTACTTCGAACTCTGTTTCTTTTAATTGGTAGCCTTCAGGTGCTTTTGTTTCTTTTAAAATATATTTTCCTGGTGCTAACGGTTTAGAGATTGCCTTACCATCTTTATCTGTAACAATATGTTCGACTACTACACCGTCTTTTACTATATCAAACTCTGCATTTTCCAATGGTTTTTCACCATTTTCCGAATCAATTTTCTTTACTTCAATTTGACCCTTTTGCATAGTATTTTTAATTTCAATTGTTTTTGTTTCTCCAGCTTGAAGTGTAACCTCTACTGGGCTTGTTAATTTTTGATATCCTTCTGGTGCTACTGTTTCATAAATTTTATACGTCCCAGGAGCTAAAGTTTGAGGTACTGAAAAACCTTTTTCGTCCGTTTTTAGTTTTGCAACAACTTCATTTGCACTATTTCGAACTTCAAATTCGGCACCTTTTAACCCTTTATTCGGATTCTCAGAATCTGTTTTATGAATCAATACTGTACCATCTTTTGGAGCTTCAGGCGGCGTAATAGTTACTTCTTTTGATGTTAATGTTTTATCATCAAAATGCAATTCCGCTTTATTAGGAATCTTCTTATCTACGTAAGAAGATAAGTCTGCATTATTTTTTATTTTCGCCTTGATACTGAGATTGATTATCTGGTCTTCATATGACTTATAGTCAAAACTCTCACCAAAAGTAAATGTTACTTCACTTCTTTGTTTATCTATATTTAACGTTCCTTTAGAAGTAATATCTTGGCCATTTTGATCATACACTTTTGCCTCTAATACTTCTAAAACATCTTCTAAATCATCACTAATTACCATAGATGTGTATTTAGGAGGATCGTTCGGTATATGTGTACCAACTTGGTATTGAATAACTTGATCCATTTGTGTTAACTGCTCATTCTCTACAAGCTTGCCATTCTCATCAACTATATTTTTTTCAATGCTAGGTGGATTATTGTCACCTGAACCGGATCCTCCTCCACCACTTACAAATACTTGTCCTACTTTTTCTTCAGTTTTAATATTTTTACCTTCTAATTTCACAGTATTTTTATGAGGCTTTGCAGCAGGATTTGTAACCTTTGTTTTATATCTTAAAATATAACCTTTTGAACTGTCTGGAAACTCAATTGTAAATCCAGTCTTCGTTGCATTTATTTTAATGTTAGATAAATCTGCTGGCTTAATATTTGTTGGTGCATAACCATCTTCAAATACAGCCTCTTCTAATACTACGCTGTCTGTAATTAACTCATGCCCAGGTCCTAATGTATCTGTTAATTTAAGATCTTGCATTTCTGTTCCAGTTGCATTTACGTATACAAGCCAATCAGCAATTGAAGGATCTTCTTGATTATAAGAACCCCATTTCAATAAATTTTCCGTATTGGGCTGTGGCTTCGGTCTCTCTGTCGTATTATTTACACTTACTTCTTTATTGACGATTTGACCATCAACGTTAAATTCTAATGGAATTTCTTTAACACCATCATATGCTTCTAGACCAAAGTAGAATTCTACGAATAAAGAGCCTTTAATGTTATTCTTTCCTTCTACGTAATCACCCATAGTACACGTTAATAGACCCTTTTTCATCTCACATGTACCAACTGTTTTTCCTTCAGCATCTTTTAAAGGAAAACTCATATTCATAAGGTCTTTTCGAAACTCTTTTGGCATATCAATTGTGAATTGATCTCCACTTTTTATTTTTTCTTTAGCTGACCACTTCACTTCTACTTTCATACCATCTGAGGCTTGATACGGTTCAGATGTCGTGCCATCAGTACGGGAAATATTAATTTCGTCCACTGGACTTTTCATCACAGCAGCTTGAATAACTGGAGCCCACACATTCAGCACTGAAAATAATACTAGAAAAACTAATGAAACCATTGAAATATGCCTTTTAGTACTTTTCATTTGCATAGTTCCCTCCTATTTTTTTATATTTATATAACAAAAAAAGACCGTCCGGTTGCATCAAAAATGTGCAACCAGACGATCTTAGTAACCAATATGTATTACCGTAGACTCTAAGCTTTGCGGCCTATCCTTTCGAATAGTGTGCTAAAAATATCTTTTATTCTTTTTTTGTTTCATTTTCCTCTTAAACCAAATATTACTATACCGTCTGGACGGTTATAATTCAATACTCTATAAAATTGTTCTATTTTTCTAATAAAAAAAACAATTCACCACTACATTAAATAAGTAATGGTGAATTGTTTTCGCATTATATAGTTCGTATATTCTATTTATACGAATTATCAATAAGAGCTTGAATCACTTTTTCTCTTAACTCGGGGCTTAGTCTGCCAACCCCTAAATATTCCGAATACCATAATCCATCTGCTGCTAATCTAATAATTGTTGCACAAACTGAATCTATCTCATCGTTTTCTATATTCTTTTGCAGTTGCTGAAATGATTGTTGTAATGGCTCAAGTAATTCAGGTTTTAACATGAATGCTGCCATCATACTACTAGACAACTCTTCTGTTCTTCTCTCATTACTTAATCTTTCCTCTACAAAAGAGCGAACCCATCTCCCTTTCCTCTCTGAGTCTTCCGCTACTTTATTGTAAATAGCGCCCTCATAATCCTCTATCCCTCTGACTATCATACCTTCTATTAAAGCTTCTTTATTTGCAAAGTGATACAATAATCCACCTTTACTTACACCCGCCTCTTTTGCCACTGCTTCTAAGGTTAATTTAGCAACCCCTTTACATTGCACAATTTGAGAAGCGGCCGCCAAAATCTTTTGCCGCGTTATGCTGATACTCATTCCTTTTTAAAACCCCATTTCTACTAAATTTATATAAATACGAATCTTATTTTTAATATTGTTGATTACTACTAAGTATTTTCTTTATACAACAAAAGCTTCATTACCTTTGAATTTTTAGTTACTTATTCTATTAAAAATTTCCATATCATTCAATATGATAACATTAAATACACAAAGTCGACTATACATCTATACTTTTGTATTCATTCCTAATATATCCATCAATAAAATTTACCGATGTAGTCCTCCTTATTACTTTATAAGACGGCAGTAATTCTTTCAGCATTAAATAAAAAATGTTATTACTCCCATCGAATCGAGTAATAACATTTTACTTAACAAATTCGCGGCCAACTAGCATCCTTCACATCTTCACTAGTCGGTTTTCTAACTGATCCAATAAAGTGAAACTTTATATCCGCAACATGGACAGGTGTATTTCATTTTGTCACTCCATTATTAACTTGTTTTCCCATATATTCCGACTCACAAAGAATGTAACAGCACAAATCATAGTTATCCCTATGAAAAATGTATTAGAATCTTCATATGTAGTTGGAATGCCTACCGTTACGAAAACAATACTAAAAGCTAAAAATAGATATAATAATAAAGATATAATATAGCTTAGTTTAAATCGTAAAATGATACCTCTAAACAATAGCTCACCAAGTAGACAGCCACCTAAAATAATAGGTACTCCGAAATACAATGTAAGGACTCCCATTTGCGCAGTAGATTGAATTATCTTTCCAATTATGTTCGGCGAAACCAGCTCACTATCGTTTCCCATCCTATCATATAAATCAAGTGCTGTTGCTGAAATAAAGAAACTTAATATAGAAAATGAATACGGTATTAAAAATTTGCTCACTCTCATTCACCTCGCTTTTTTCTTTACATATATTATTCATTATTTCCTATCATTTTTACATAAAAAAATAACCCTCTATGATAAAACATAGAGGGAAGCATTTCTATATAAAAATCTATACCTTATCCTGAAGTGAATCCCGAAAATAGGACAAATATCAAAACACCTAAACCATCTGCTATCTGCTCCCTACATTCTTTAGGGTAGATAGTTTATATGTTTTATTAGAAAGTAGTGCTCTCTTTTTTATAATATTCTTTTGAAATCTCTTCATAAAATGCTGCCGATGTCGAGTAGAAATAAGGTACTAACCATAAGAAACCGATTCCTATAGTAAGAATACTTAATATGAACCAGCCTAAGAAACTTAAGCATAGTAAAAAGTAATCCATTTTATGTCCATTCATCATATGACGACTCTCAGTAATCGCTTGATTCGCTGTATATTCTGGATGATCATTCAAAATAAAATATGTCATAGAATAAGAAAATGATTTAATAATACCTGGAATAATAAGAAGTAATGTCCATAGAGTCAAGTATACATACATTAGTAAATATGTTAAAAACGACTTCATCAACTTACTTCCATCGCTAAACCATCTAAATATATGACCAATGCGAGCATCAGTCCTACGAATTGCATTTAAAACAAGATAATAGGCACCTATTGTTAATGGACCAATAACAAGCATTACAATAATACTTACTGTGAGTGAATCACTTGCTTCTTCCCAACCCCAAAATATCGAAAAAATACCTGTTGTTAGCATTTCAACAGCTCCAATAAGGATTCCAATTAATAAAGTTGCCCCTACCGCTAATCCCCATCTTCCTTTTAATGCATCAAGTGCTTCTCTTTTCAACTGACTTATCATATATAACCTCCTAATACTATTTATATTTTAGTATACCATTTATATCAAAAATTCCACAGATTCCTCTAAAATAGAAGAATATTACCTTTTTTCATACATATTAATACATGTGTGCTGTAGTTGTACTGCTCTATCACTTAAACCACTCATTTCCTTATAACAAAAAAAGCCTGCCCTTCATAATAGGCAAGCTTTCTCAAATTATTCCTCACTCATTCTCTTCTTATACCAATCCTGCATTCTCTCCGCGTCTTCTACTCTCGTATGCTCTATTTTATAACTAGATGATGCACTAGAAAACTTATACGTACATAAATCCGCGCGGCGCTGGAAATATGATTGTGTCTTCTCCATTGATTGGACGTGTCTTCTTCTAATAAGTCCTGTGTATTTTCCGACGCTACGATAGACAAGTGTAATTTGTTCTCCGTTAACACAGTAACCATTTGTTTTAAATGTTGCGTAGCCAAGTGTAAAGATAAGGATTGCGAGCGGTAGTAATGCCCACATGATGTAATACTTTTCAAAGTATACGCTTATTCCAGTAAGCGGGATTGCTAGCATAGCGAAGAAAATGAAACTATCAATGAGATAGCGGCGCAATGCTGCTTTTGGTAACGAAGTAATATTTGTATTCAGTTCGTATGGTAATTGTAAATGCGCGAGTAACTGTTGCACTCGATTTTTTCGAATGATAGGATGCAGTGTAACTTTTTCTTCTTTTCCCTCACTTTGAATGACTTCTACTTGCACAGCACAATAACCGAACGGTTGGCGTAAAATGCCTTCTTTTATCGTAATCCCTTGAATACGGTGCAATTTTAGTACGAGTTCTTTTCTTTCCAGTAACCCTTGCGAAATACGGACTTCATCATTTTTTCGATTTACTGTGAAGTTACCATGTTTTAACGCGTAGCCAATTGTCGATATAATCCACGAAAGGACGAGCAAAATAGCTATCATGAAAATCCAGCCATATATATCATGTTCCATTACATACGACTTTACGCCATTCTCTATCCATTTTGGAATGTACTCATCTACTTGGTGATACACAAAAAAGATTAATGAGAATAATAGTCCAAACTGACCAGATGTAACAGACGCTATTAAAATCTCTTTCCACGTTAACTTGTACTCTGTCGTTTGCTTTTCCTCTGTAACGATTGCTTTTTCTACTGTATTTTCTGCTGTTTCGTCTAACGTTTTTTCTGCTTTCACTTCTGGAGTTGGCTCATTTAGCAAAGCAATAAGCTCCGCCGCTTCTTCTGCCGTAATACCAGCTAAGCTAACTTCTGCTTCATCGCCCCCACCAGCTGTTTCAATCTGAATTTTTTTCAAACCGAGCATTTGATATAGTACGTTAGAACTTGTCTTAATCGTTTGAACACGTTCTTTATTTAAGTAGCTCTCCTTTTTCACGAAGAGACCTTTTTTCACATGTAATACGTTATTTTCAACCCAATATGTTGTGTAATACCATTTTTCAAATACTGAAAAAACAGTGAGTAAACCAAATGCTGCGGGAATTAAATACCAAAACGGGAATTTTCCGTTTAAGCTAAACATGAAAATAATGAGTGGTATAAAATCTGTTATTTTTAATTCTAATAACATCGTGATTGGATGCTGCCTCTTATACATCCTCATCACTCACTTTCGCTAATTCTGCGATTTTCTTTTTCAACATTTCTGCTTCATACATCGTTAAGCCTGGGATGCTGTGAGAAGTTGCTGCTGTTGAAATGTGTAATTCTGCTAATCCGTATTTTCTCATAATTGGTCCTTGTTCAATCGTAACGTGCTGCACACGAATCATCGGTACTAATACGCGCTTTACGACGAAAAGACCATGCTGAATTTCAAGTTCTTCTTCATTTAGTTGGTAGCTGTAATAACGTTGACGTAGTTTCGGGAATAAGAAGTACGAAAATGGCGCGAACACAACTGTTAGCCCAATCATCACATACAAAATCCACGCCCACCAATCAAACTTTATCATGAGGAAAAGGTAAGCTAAAATGACGAGTATACCGATCCCTTCTTCAATTACAGCACGAATTTTCCACACTTTGACCATGTCAGGGTTAATTTCATTTTTCAATGGATCCATGTAACCACTCCAAATCTAGTAATCTAATATACGAATACTCTTAATCTATATTTTACATAACTTTACAGAAAATTAAAATTTAATCTTCTTTCCTCTCTGGAATAAAATATCCGAACCAAAGTAGCCAAATAAAACCGATTAACTTCATCCAACTTCCATCTGCTTGAAAAGCCTCTATCATGCCTGGAATTTTATAAACTCCAATGAATCCAAGAAAACCGAGCCACCAGTTTTTTTGCATTTTCATTTTTACTCCTCCTTCATGACGCTTTTCACATTTCGAATCCAAATTTCTTTATATTTTAACTGAAATCCCATGAGCATATAATTGCTCATATTATCGATCACAAGCGCTAGCGTATGAGCGTTTTCTTCCGTTGCATGTTGTGACACAACGCCCAGTCTCGCGCCTTGCTTCAATAAATCGTGGAAACCATGTAAGAAATCCTCTTGTATTTCAAATAATCGTTTCTGATACTTTTCATTTCGCGATGCAGTTACGATAAATTCATTGATAACGCGTAGTATTCCTTCTTGCCCTTCATACTCAGAGAGCATATGTAAACCATCTGCGATTAGCTTTTCTGCAAAATTTTCTTTCGTATACTGCTCTTTATCGAAGTAATTTGCAAAATGATAATCAGAAAAAATCTCTTCAAATAAAAAATCAACTAACGCTTCTTTAGAAGAAAAATGATAGTAAATAGCCGGTTTTGAAATACCTACCTCTTTCGCAATCATGGAAAGACTCATCTTCTCAATGCCGTGCTCTGCCATGAGTTTAAATGATGCCTCGACAATGTTTTGCGATGTTTGTAAATTCTTTGTCATACTGTACCTCACTTATTTTTACTTACCGGTCGGTAAATAAATTATAAAATGAAACTGAATAATTGGCAAGTTAATAAGAGTTTACACAGGAAGTTCTTGATAAAGTGAAACTTTAATCAGCCTCCATAAACAGCGGGATAAAGGCGGCGATGAGGCTGGTCACGATAATAAAAGCGGATTTCCATCCATTATTGTGCTCTTTATCATATTGATTGTAGTCGGAGTTGGCTATAGCGAAATTAACTTCTAAAAAAAGCATCCTAAATCACACATTTAGGATGCTTTTTTTTACTTTCTATTTAGCAATCGCATACGATAACAATTCATTGTCACTTCTCCAAGTCTTTGCAGCAATTGATAGTTCGCATATGCGCCTACCGGGGCACCGATTACTGGTACGAGCTGAAGCATTTTCGCTAAATCGATATAGTCTCGGTATTCTGTTTGGAACTTTTCCCAGTCCATATGATTTTCTTTTTCTGTATCCCACGTTTCAATTGCTTTCCATATTTCTTTTCTGTGACTGTCACTTGAAAAGGCGAGTTGGAAAACGTGAAGAATAAAAAGACGCTCTTCTTGTTTACTTGTATCAAATCCATACAACGTTGCTGCATCGAATAAAAATTTAATTTTAATCGTAAGTAAAAGCGGAAAGTCAGCAAGACCGAGTAAAATACCACCAGCCCCCGTCCCTGCTCCTTCTGCCGCAGCTATTTTTTTGTACTCATCCATTTTTTTATGCACTTCGTCATCACGTCTTTGCAGTGACCATGTCGTCTCTTTTAGCTTCGGCTTTATAAAGTTTGATCCGGCGCTGATCGTTTGCACCATCATCCGAATCGTTTCTGTTAAGACTTTTTGCACTTTCGCCGGAATAAGCTGTTGTACTTTCGTCTGCACTTTCTTTGAGAACCGTGTCATCATAGAAGAATCTTTCATGAATGTAGCTTTCCACTGCTCCAGTTCTTTTATAACCTTTTCTTCATATGTAATCATAGGTTCATTCCCTTCAATTTAAACGTTCAATGCGCTTCGCACCGTATTGGTAAACGAAACCGATACTAAATAATATGCTTACGACAAGTAAAATTCCTGTCATCATGAAATCTTTCGTTGCTAGTGCAAATATAACTGTAAAGATTACGCTCCCGATGATTAGAATCACATTTAATAAAGTAAGAAAATCTTTCTTCTTTTCATCTACCTTTACTGGATACAAATCAAGCCAAATTTTCATGCGGTGATGTTTCCATAAAGTTAATAGCTGATAGCCAATTAAGTATAGGAAAATAAAACTTACGATAAATCGCCCGTATAAAAATGGAATGAAGTAAAGAATAACTCCTCCAAGAGCGAGCAGACGCACATATAATCCAAAATAGTTACCTGATCTTAAAAACGTTCTCGTATATAAGTATAAATATGTGCGCTTTTCGCCGATTATCGACAGAATGAAATCCAGCCATTTTCGGCGAGATACTCTTTCTTTTAATGCTGGTACATCAACGAACATATTCGCAATTCGGTACAGCAGCATCATTTTCTTACCTTCTTCAGAAATTAAATACTCCCAGTTTAGCGGCTTTCCTTTTACCATTTGATGCATGATAGCAAGATATAACACCATGAGCAGAACGATTCCGCCAATAACAAGAACTGAAGTACGTTCTACAAGGAAATATACAAATAAACCGTTTAAGATAAAACGAATAAACCAATCAGCCCTTTGTATATTTTGATCTGTTAAAAATGATTTTTCCCACGCTACAAATAAATTCCACGCTTTTACAATGACAAACGCGAGTACAATCCATATGTAAGCAGCTCCTGTTTGTTTCATTTGCTGGAAATATAACGGGGCAAGCGCAGCTGCTACGATTGCGATTATGTATAACTGAATCATAAACGTAAAAAGAAATGCCTTTGTGAAGTAAGGTTTTAACTTTTCTTCAACTGGCAGTAAGTAAACGAGATCCGCTTCTTTTAATAACGTTTGAATGGATCCAGCCGTTAACACGAGTCCAATTAATACTGCCATTACGAGCGCAGTTGGAAACGAAGATGTTAACGTTTGTAACCATTGCTGGTAATAATACGCTCCCGCACCGATGATGAACACGAAAATAAATTTCAAATGATCATTAAATACGTATTTACTATATGTACGAACTTCTTTTAGAAAGTAACGAAATCGTTCTTTCCATAACGCTGTGCTATTCATAATCTTCTTCCTTTGTTAGCGCGATGTAAATATCATCTAACGTTGCACCTGGCATATTAAACTGTGATTGCAGTTCAGATAACGTTCCCTTCGCTCTTACTTCACCTTGATGCAAAATAATGAACGAATCACAGTAACGCTCTGCCGTCGCTAAAATATGTGTGCTCATTAAAATACCGGCACCACTCTTTTTCATTTGATCCATCATTTGAAGAAGGGATTGAATTGCTAACGGATCCAATCCAACGAAAGGTTCGTCTACTATGTAAAGAGATGGCTCAACTAAAAATGCGCTCATAATCATTACTTTTTGTTTCATCCCTTTTGAGAAATGAGATGGAAACCATTTTAAACGATTTTTCATGCGAAATTCATGTAATAGTTGTCCTACACGTTCTTCATATTGTTTTTCATCAACTCCGTACGCCATCGCTGTTAATTTCAAATGCTCTTCTAACGTTAATTCATCATATAATACCGGCGTTTCTGGAATGAATGAAAAGCTAGAACGGTACGCTGTCATATCATCACGAATTGTTTTCCCATTAATTGTGACAGTTCCTTTTTTCGGTTTCATTAAACCGATAATATGTTTAATCGTCGTACTTTTACCAGCTCCATTTAATCCGATTAAGCCGACAAGTTCGCCTTTATTAACAGAGAACGAAACGTCTTTTAATACAGGTCGTTTCGTATATCCTCCTGTAACATTTTCTACACGCAATAACTCACTCATACGACACCACTTTCTTCATTAGTATTCATTCTATATTCATCTTACCAAAAATTATGGTGTACTACATAGTATCCATGTACTCAAAAATAAATTTAAATTTATTAGCATATATTTTCCCGAAAGCGGACATCATAATTAGTGAAGAAGGAACACATTGAAAAAGCGACCACCAATTGATGAGTACAACAACATAGTTAAGTCATCATGAAATGGGGTGTCCATGTTGGACAAAGAAATTTACACATAACCAGATCATTTGTTTCATTTTCGAAACGGGGTGTCTCCGAAAGAGCATATACTGTTTTAAAAAATAAACAATTTCCTTTTATGAAAGATTGCAATTCATTTCACTTGAAAATGGGGTGTCTACGGCAGAAACTTTAGCCGATTTACCGTGCATTTCTTAAATAAATGAGGTGTCTGCGAAACGTAAATTACGATAATGCTTTTTCAATCCCTCTTCAGAAAACAGGAAGCTGAGTCAGCTTCCTGTTTTTCGTGTTTGTTCTCTTATGTAATTATGGTAAAATACGGCTAAGGATATTTGAAAGGATGAGATCAATGAATCATACAGCAGACAATTGTATTTTTTGTAAAATCATTGACGGGCAAATCCCTTGCTCAAAAGTATACGAAGATGAACATGTGCTTGCATTTTTAGATATTAGTCAAGTAACAAAAGGACATACTCTTGTTATTCCGAAAGTTCACAAACAAGACATTTTTGCGTTAACGCCAGAAATCGCATCACACATTTTTTCTGTCGTTCCAAAAATCACAAATGCGATTAAAGCAGAGTTTAATCCAGTTGGCTTTAACCTACTTAACAATAACGGTGAAAAAGCTGGACAAACTGTGTTCCACTTCCACCTTCATTTAATTCCACGCTACGGTGAAAAAGATGGTTTCGGTGCTGTTTGGAAATCACACCAAAATGAATACACTATGGAAAATTTACAAAACATCGCAAGTACAATTGCAAATAGTGTGAAATAATGACACTATAAGAAGGCGTAATACATAACAAGCCACTTCCCTGAAGTCATCAAATTCCGCATGGCTTGTTTCTTCACTTAAAATGCTCAGGGATGATTGTTTGTGCATAGCACATATAAGAAAGATATGCATATTGTTTTACATCATGAATACGAACAAAAAATAAGGAGGTCTCCTTTTATGTCAAAAGCTAAATCCTTTATTACAGGTGTTATTTGCGGGGGAGCAGTTGCTGGACTAGCCGTTCTTTTCTCAACTCCTTCTTCTGGTAAAGACATGCGCGGCAAGTTAAAAGAAAAAGGAAATGATATTAAAAAGACTTTAGCTGATATTACAGCTGATACGAAATTATTAAAGCGTCAAATTGTTGAAACTGCTTCAGAAGGTAAAGAAGTGTTTCAAGAACTAAAAGATGACATGCAAGACACGCTTTCTAACTGGAAACAAGATATTTCTCAAAACAAGCGCCATATTGAGAAAGAAATTTTGGACATCCAAAAGTCAATTGAGAAACTACAAGAAGCTGTTCCAGAAAAAGCGTAAACAAATTCCTGCTTAGTTTTTTGCATATAACAAATATTTTTTATATAAATTGACCTTGACACGGCATATCGTATAGATATGCCGTGTTTTTATGCATTTACAATATATGTTATCAATTAACATGTAAGGACAACGCATGTATTCACGACTCATAAAACGCTTCCATAGTTATGCATGATTTGTATAGAATGTCATTTTGTTAAAAAATTTTCACAATTCTCACAAAAAGACTTTATTAATTTTTATTTTACTGGCATAATAGATAGTAATGAAAAAAGAATGTTAAAGTGGGTGAGTACATGAAAAGTGGAGAAAAAGATTACTCGGTAAAAGAAGCGATGATTTTCAGCCAACGCATTGCTCAATTATCGAAAGCGTTATGGAAATGTGTAGAGAAAGATTGGCAGCAGTGGATTAAACCTTACGATTTAAATATTAATGAACATCATATTTTAACAATCGCTTATCATTTAAAAGGGGCTTCTATTTCTGAGATTGCTAAGTTTGGAGTTATGCACGTATCAACGGCGTTTAACTTCTCTAAAAAGCTTGAAGAACGCGGCTATCTTGTATTCTCAAAAAAGGAAGATGATAAACGAAATACGTACATTGAAATTACAGACAAAGGGGAAGAATTACTACTTCGCTTAATGGAGGAGTATGATCCTGAAAATAATTCAGTGTTTAATGGGGCTCTTGCACTTCGTAATTTTTATGGGAAGTTCCCAGAAAATATCGAACTGATTGCAATCCTGCGTAATATTTACGGACAAGACTTCATCGATATTTTTGAGAAATCATTAGAAGATATTGAAGAGAACTTTACAGAATCCGATCAAAAGTTAGTTAAGAAATAATCTATTTATTTTTTCGCAATCATGCTTAAGAATTCATTCATAAGCGGCTTAAATAAACCTTGTTTTGCTAGCGCTTCCGCAGTTTCGTTTACTTCGAGCTGATGTGGAAGCGCTTTTTCAAATTGATCTAACAGCGCATCGAACAAAAGAAGCCCTTCTGCTTTCTCCACTACATATTGCTCGTTCAGTTTTTCACAAAGATTTAGTATACGTTCAATATCTTTTTTACGAGCTTTTTTCTTTATGATCAAAGAATAAAATGGACACTTCTCTTCATCAATCATTTTAAATAGTAGGTCTACGTAGTATTCAGCTTGTTCTAATCTTCTAACAACGTCCATTTTCTCCCTCACTTTCTAACACAAAGTCTTCTATTTCTGAATTTTGTAACACGAACAAAATATCGTGTGATACAATATATGTATATGTATTTTAGCCAAAAGGAGGTCTCGCCTCATGACACTTATAACAGTGGTTTTTGTCGCATTCGCACTTCTTGTTATATTTTACACGAATTTCATGACACATACACTGTGTGAACGAAAACAAATAGCTGCGAGCCGCCAGCCCGGTGTCTTTCGGGTTATTAATGTATGTATAACAATTTTATTAATTTCTAGTTATATAGAAATTATATTTCATGGAAAGTGAGGAAGGAAAGCCCCTTCCTCACTTTTTTCCTCTATAAGCAAATTATACCTACAATAACCAATAAAATAAACAGTACAAGTAATAAAATAAGTTGAGAATTCATCCCCATCCCCTCCTCTATTCTGTATATGCGGCATACGCCCAATATGGCACACTTTCAAAATCTGACACGTACTGGTTAATTTTTCTTTATCAATATGAAAACGCGTCGAAATATGATATATTAAATTTTGTACATATTGCTTATACTATAGAACAAAACATTCATCAAAACTTTATCCTCAGCCACGGTAAGCCCTGTTAAGCGCGCTTTACCAATACAAAAAAGCAAAAGTATCAGTGAGACTTAATCGGGCTCTTATGAATTTAAAATTCATCGGTGTAGGATAAATTAAAAATACATAATAGTAGGAGTGTTTATCGAATGAAGAAAGCTATGCTTGCCTTAGCCGCAACAAGTGTAATCGCATTATCAGCATGTGGAACATCATCATCAGACAAAATCGTTACATCTAAAGCTGGTGACATTACAAAAGAAGAATTCTACGATCAAATGAAGACACAAGCTGGTAAACAAGTACTAAACAACATGGTTATGGAAAAAGTTCTTATTAAAAACTACAAAGTTGAAGACAAAGATGTAGACAAAAAGTTCGATGAAATGAAAAAACAATACGGTGATCAATTCGATACACTAATGAAACAACAAGGTATTAAAGAAGAAACTATCAAAAATAGTGTGCGTGCTCAATTAGCTCAAGAAAAAGCGGTTGAACAATCGATTACTGATAAAGATGTAAAAGCAAAATTCGAGGATTATAAAAAAGAAATTAAAGCAAGTCATATCCTTGTAAAAGATGAAGAAACTGCTAAAAAAGTGAAAGATGAACTTGCTCAAGGTAAATCTTTCGAAGAATTAGCAAAGCAATACTCTGAAGATACAGGTTCAAAAGAAAAAGGTGGCGACTTAGGATTCTTCGGACCAGGGAAAATGGTAAAAGAATTTGAAGAAGCAGCTCAAAAGTTGAAAAAAGATGAAGTAAGCGAACCTGTAAAAACACAATTCGGTTACCATATTATTAAAGTAACTGATAATCACGCAGATGCAACTTTCGATAAATCAAAAGCTGATATTAAAAAATCACTAGCTCAAGAAAAAACGCAAGATGCTCAATTTATGAATGACTTAATGATGAAAGAAATCAAAAAAGCTGACGTAAAAGTTGACGATAAAGATTTAAAAGATCTTTTCAAAGAGCAAAAAGCTGACGATAAAAAAGAAGAAAAGAAATAATGAAGTAAAAAGCTTGGGCTTCGGCCCGAGCTTTTTTTATATCCTCTTCTCCCGATAGTTATATCCAGATTCGGTAAATGAAATTATATCGGCGATTTTTCAAATATATCGACTTACCGACAAAAAACGACAACAAGTGTGATTCCCTCTTAAAAACACAAAAAAACCTTGATCCACGCTACACGGAACCAAGGTTTATCTTATTATCATTGATTAAATTCAAAAACTATGTTAAATTAGTACAGAAACACGTTTTAAAAAATATAAAGAACGTATTTATCCGTATCTTAATTGTACAACAAAATTTTTCTTCAGTCAACCTCTATTTTTCACTTTTAAAGGAGTGCTTACGTATGAACAAAAAACTTGATCTAGAGCAAAAACGATTGGATACCGTAATCGAAACTATTACGCAGCAAATTGATAAGCTGGAAAACGAAACTGGCAGACGCCGGGCAGAAGTAATCAACATCCGTAAACACTTCTGGGATGACGTTAAAGTGAATACAGATACTTTTGATGATTACCTTGAAACAGTTATCAACTTAAGACAACAAGCTCAATCACTAGCTGTTACACAAATCACCCATAAACACACCTTTAATCGACTTGCCGCGCTGCGACGTATGCAAAAAGCACCTTACTTCGGACGCATCGATTTCACTGAAGAAGGCGAACCTTCCACAGAACAAATCTATATCGGTGTTTCTACCCTTACTGATGCAAGCGGAGAAAACTTTCTTATTTATGACTGGCGCGCCCCAATTTCAAGTGTTTATTACGACTACCCACCAGGACCAGCTGAGTACAACACACCAGGCGGCGTAATTCGCGGTAATGTGGAGAAAAAATTACAATACATTATTCAAAATGGCGAGATTGATTCCATGTTCGATACGAGCCTCACAATTGGTGATGAAATTCTGCAACAAGCACTCGGAAAAGGTACGAACAAACATATGCAAAGTATCGTCGCTACGATTCAGCGTGAGCAAAATGAAATTATCCGTCACGATGAAGGCCGACTCCTTATCGTTCAAGGAGCTGCTGGTAGTGGTAAAACATCAGCTGCCCTGCAGCGAATTGCCTACTTACTATATAAATATCGCGAATGGCTAAAAGCGGATCAAATTATTCTCTTCTCCCCTAACTCTATGTTCAATAGCTACGTATCTAACGTACTACCTGAACTCGGTGAAGAAAATATGCAGCAAGTAACATTCCAAGAATATTTAAACCATAGACTAAGTAAGTCATTTGATGTTGAAGACCCTTATGAGCAATTGGAATATATGTTAACTGAAACAAATAGCCCTACCTATAAAACGAGAAATGCGAGCATCCGATTTAAAGCATCCACTCAATTTTTCGAGATGATTAGAGCGTACAGACAATCTCTTGAATCTTCAGGCATGCTATTTAGAGGAATGAAATTTAGAGGAAAACTGATCGTCTCTGCAAAAGAGATTACAGAGCAATTTTATAATACTGACTCCTCCCTCCGCTTCCATAGTCGAATTGAAAAGTTAACGGATTGGCTAAATAAACAAATAGATGCAATCGAAAAAGCAGAACTGAAAAAGCCTTGGGTAGAAGAAGAAATTGAATTACTTAGTAAAGATGAATATCAAAAGGCTTATAAATATTTACAGAAAAAAGGCGAGTTTGACGACAACTCTTTTAATGACTATGAGAAAGAAACGAAAGTCCTGGGACGTATGATTGTCCGTAAAAAATTGAAGCCACTTCGTAAAGGCGTTCAAACACTGCGCTTCATCAATTTCACAAGCATATATAAACAACTCTTCACAGACGCATCGTGGGTTACTGGAGAAAAACCGAAAGAATGGGATGACATTTGCTCTTTAACGGTAAACATGCTTGATGAAGGAAAGCTATATTACGAGGATGCGACTCCATTTTTACTTTTAAAAGAATTAATCGAAGGCTTCCAAACGAATAGATCGATTAAACACGTACTCGTAGACGAAGCGCAAGATTATTCGCCGTTCCAGTTCGAGTTTTTAAAACGTCTCTTCCCTGCCGCAAAAATGACGGTACTCGGAGACTTTAATCAAGCGATATTTGCCCATGCGAGTGAGGCAGTGAATTTCAATACACTTACTAGCTTATACGGACCAGATGAAACGAACGGTATTAACTTAACTCGTAGCTACCGCTCAACAAAACCGATTATTGAATTTACACGTGCTCTCGTACCGGAAGGGAAGAACATTCACGCCTTTGAACGCGATGGCGAGAAACCTACAGTAACGAAAATAGCTGATTACAGCGAACTGCACGAGCATATTACTACAAAAGTTACCGAACTACAAAAACAAAATCACAATACAATCGCGATTATATGTAAATCCGCAACTGAAAGCGCCGCTGCATACGAAGCACTCCGTCATATCGAGAATATTAAACTCGTGAAGAGTAACTCAGCCGAGTATGAGCAAGGCATTGTTGTGATACCTGCTTACTTAGCAAAAGGTATCGAATTTGACGCTGTTATTATTTACGATGCTTCTGAAGATGCGTACAGCGATGAGAGCGTTCGTAGATTGTTCTACACTGCTTGTACGCGAGCAATGCATGAGTTGCACCTTTATAGCGTTGGCGAGGTTAGTCCTTTTGTGCTTGAGGCTGATTCGGAGAGTTTTGAGCTAATAACTAAAACACCTTGATGATTATCAAGGTGTTTTTCTCATTCTAAAAGGAATATCTTTACGTCGATATACACTTAACACAATTCCCATTATAAATGCATGAAACAGAGTTGGTATCAATCCGTAGCTAATAAATGGTAATGATATAGAAACACGTGGTAATATCCCGAGGGTCATGCCAACATTACAAATAAAATGGATTACAAAAAGAGTCACTCCGCCAACGAGAAGCAATTTACCATAACCATCATTTATTTTATAAGCTATGTTCATTATTCTTACTGCAAAAAGAGAAAGAATCACGACAAGAACTAGCGCAAGTACATATCCATAATAGTAAGTCAAACTTGCAAATACAAAATCAGTATGGGCAGCACGGATAGACTTTATATTTTCATATGTACCAAACCAACCTGCTGAAGACATCGCCTCTTTTAAACGTAAATACCATAGATCATGCTCTGGATTTAACATTCCTAAAATTCTGGCCATACGGTATTCTTTTACAGCAGACCAGGAAAGTAGATCCCTAATAATCAATGGTACAATAGGTAAAATCGTAATGAGCCATGCCGTTTTCTTTCCTAACTTACTCCACCAAAGCATAACAAATACCATCGTGATATAGATGAACAGTGGTAAAAGAGTTGATGTAGTTAGAAATAAATATAAAGAAAATAAATACAACATGAGAAGATGTATAAACTTTAATCTACTGTTATTGAAAAAAGAAGCCCAGCCTAGAAAAAAGAATGGTATTGTCATTAAACAATCAATTATGACGGAACCAATTTTTAGTAATGGTTCTCCATTCAAAGAAGCAGTCGGAAAACATTTTATCATTAACAAGATAAGTACACCAATTGTATAAAACAGCCACCCAAGTCTCTCTAACTTCCGATAATCAAATAGCATCATCCCAATCGCTGTTGTAACACCGAGAATTACAAATATCACCTTATTCATTAATAAGTCAGCATGTCCAAGCGCTATAACTGGCAAAAAACCTAGCCCCATCGCAGCCACTAATAAACCAATTAAGAACCAATCAACCTTTGGCTTATGTAGTTTATTAAGTTCCTGGCCAAGCTTAATTGGACTTCCCATTTGTTCAACAGCCTTATCTTCAGCAACTTCCTCACTTAAGCCTTTCTCTATCCACATATTCTTCGTCTGTTTCAAGTGAAAATCTAGTTCCGTTGCTACTAAGTCCTTCGCTTCTTTTGATTTAATATGATTCGTAACTTCTTTTAAAAAACGCTCCCCTTTTTGATTCAATTTTTTCTCACTCCTGTACTAATCCTTTTAATATAAATCGTGCCTTCGTAGCATTCTTCTCTGCCTTTCGCAGCATCTTGTTTCCTTTATCATTTAATTGATAATATTTAGCTCCTGCGTGATCCCAGCTAGATTGGATAAAGCGATTCTGTTCTAAACGATGTAATAAAGTGTATAGAGACCCTTCATCACCTTCGAATTTTTGAATCCCTCTCCCTCTTAGCAACTGCATCAATTCATAACCTGTTTTTTCATTCATAAGAAGTTGTAACACTGCTAAAAGGATATCTTCTTCCTTTTCGGACGATTGCTTAATTTTTTCGCGCACCTGCTTCTGGTGTTGATCAGAAAAACTCAAATGTTTAAACGTTGTGTTCTCCATTGATTTTCGCAAGCCTTTTAATCGATCTTCCATTTGATTATTCCTCCAATCCTTCCTTCAAAAGCTCCTTCGCTTTTTTCAGTCTCGTTTTTATCGTGTTTTCCTTTACTTCTATTACTGTAGCAATCTCTTTAATTGATAATTCCTCATAATAAAATAGATAAATCACTTCTCGATATTTTATCGGTAAACTCATTACTGCAAAAGCCAGTTCACGATCCTCCGCATTTTGAATGACAGTTTGTTCCACACTTTCTTTTTGACTCTCCATATACGTAAAGTCATCCTCTGTCATGATAACTTTTTTGTTATACCAACTTTTTAAATAGTCCTTACATTGATTGATTGCAATTCTCCATAACCATGTTTTCAAATTCGAATTCCCTTTATATGTATGAAGAGATTTATAGCATTTCACGAATATATCTTGCGTTAAATCCTCCGTAACCTCTTTATTATTCACATACGAATACACAAGCTGCAGGACTTCTTGTCCATACTTGTTCATTATTTCGTCGATAAGGTCCTCCTTATCTTCTATTTCAAACGCTTCTATCGTTAATTCATCCACATCATTTCCTCCTTCCCATATATTAGACGACGCACTGTATGGAAAAGTTTTATAAATACATAAAAAAATACGGATGGTAATGTCCATACCGTTTTTTTATGTATATTTATTTGCTTCTTGTCCCTTGATACTTATGCTCTGCTTAAAGATAGGGATTTTTATCCATATGTCTTGTTCCCTATTTTAAAACATAATACAATGGAAATGTAACTTAATAAGCTATAACTAGTAGGTGTGGTAATCATCTCTTCCATTTTGAAAAAAGGGGGGAGGTGATAAAATGATCGCGATGTTTGTAATTAAATTAGTGTATGGTATCCTAACCGGAGCTGGCGTTGTCATCGGTAGAAGATACGTCGGTCCGTGGCTAATTTCTGTATACAAAAAAGCGAGAACCACCCTGCTTCGTGGAAAAGGTAAGGGCGGTTCTCGGCTAAAACGTTAATGTAATTGTCTTATAACCGCACCTACTACCACCACAATAGCAAGTTAGGTTACAAAGGCAGAAGTTTCTCAGGCTTCTGTCTTTTTTATTTTATGCAAAATTCACACTAAATACTCTATCATCATTGTAACACATTTTATTTATTTTTAGTCAAGAGAAAAAACACCTCCTGAATTCACTTAATAAGTATAAAAATTCAAAAAAATCAAACCATCTATCCCCTTAAGTATATAGGGAATAGATGGTTTAGTTTTTTTAACATGTGTTCCATTTTCATAGCTCACTTCAAATCACTGTGATTTTCACTTTATTCTTCTAAATACCCAATCGCGGCTAGTGCCTGTAAGTATTCTTGAAACAAGGGGTTTTCAATATTGCATTCTTCTTTTTCTAAGCCCATAAGAACTGTAAGTTTATTGTACATCATCTCTGAATGACCTAATAAGTTGAAGTAATTAATGTATGTGCCATCCGCACTTGCTAAAAAGATAACAATTAATTTACCTTCTTGGATTTCTTTATTGAAAAGATCTTGCTCATCGAAATCTGTATTTTGTTCAGATTGATTAAGTTGTATCATTTCAGCAAAATCTTTTTTTTCCGCATCACTAAACAACCCCATCAAAACAGCCTTTTCCTCGATCTTATAACACTTTACTATTTCTTTAAATTCGATATTTGGATCTAGATAAATGGAACCAATTTTATTTTTTTTGATTTCTGTAGCTCTATACTCACTTTTCAAAATTGTATCAATTTCGTCTATCGAAAATTTATTTGGGATGTTTCTCATTTTGTATTTTTCATAAAGTTTATTTATCATATACTACTCCTTTTTAATAGAATGAATGACCACCTGTTCTATTATGGATATGGAAGTGGAAATAATAACCTTCAGCTGACGTTTTTCCTTTGTCACGCTCAGGGCCAATTGGTGTTCTCCCGTTTCCAGCGTCTTTTGCAACAGTTGCGGCTAAAGCATAAGATTTTGACCAAACATTGTTATTCTTTTTATCACTTGATTTCATTCTTGAAACTGCAGTTGCTTTAGAGATTGGTCCGCCAATATATAAATCACCTTTTGTTAAAACAGCAGCATAGTGATCATATTTTTTCTTTCGTAATTCTGCAGCAACTTTCCCCACTACCGTATATGTAGCACCTGCAATAATTACAGCAGCACCAATCGCGATTAAATGCGAAACAAGCCCTTGACCAATTACGCCTGCAAGCGGTAATAAGAACACTATAGAAGCATGTGCTTCCATAGAATCTACTTCAAAAGATTCGTTTGTTTTTATATCGGTAAATGTCGCTTTAAACACTTCCTCAGTAGCCTCTTCAACGTCAACTCTATATTCTTTTTCAACTTCATTTCCGTTTGCATCTTTTTCCATTGATTTCACTGTAAATGTGTTATCTGTTTTATCCCAAGCCGCTGAAACTGTTGCATCACCTTCTACCGTTTCAACTTCTGTTTGTATTTCTACTTTCTCACTATTATTCTCAAGTACTTCAATATTCTCGTCTTGAACCCAATCTTCAGCTAAAACTTTACCATTTGGAATGATTCCAATGCTTAAAACAAAGATTAACATTAATGATACTATCTTTTTAATCATAATTCTCCACCCCTACTATAATTTTATAAATCCATTGCCAATTTGATTACTGCCACCAATGTCCACAGTATTTTTTTCTAAAATTTTATACACTTCTTTAGGGAACTTTACTTTGCTAGATGACAGTTTAAATGTTTCCTTATTCGCAAGAATTAAAGATACAATTCCTGTTACGTGAGCCGTTGCTAGAGATGTTCCATTTTCAATCGAATAACCATTAGAAGTTGTAGTGGTTATGACGTTCACACCTGGGGCTGCAAAATCAATTTTCCCATTCCTTGCAGCAAAACTTGCAACTTTATAAGCGTGATTTACTGCTGTTACTGAAATAACATCTTTATAATTAGCTGGATATTCAACTTTTCCGCCATAATTATTACCTGCAGCTGCAATAACAACTATCCCTTTTTGAATCGCCTTCTCAATCACCCACTCAAGTTCAGGATGGTTAGAAGACATACCAAAGCTAATGTTTAACACATCAACATTGTTTTCAACGGACCAATTAATACCTTGAACTAAATTATCAATCTTTCCTTTTCCATCATCATTAAGAACTTTAACATCATAGAGTTCCACTAGCGATGCTGCAACGCCAGTGATTCCAATTTTGTTATTATGTGCTGCGATAATACCCGCCACAGTCGTTCCATGGCCTAAAACATCAATTACTGGATGTTGCGGCTCAATTACATTGTATTCTTTAATTACAAGATTTTTTAAATCATCATGTTGTTTTTCTATTCCACTGTCTAATATCGCAACCTTAATCTTACTTTTAGATTTAAATTCATAATATTCAGAATTTAAATTCGAAAGTGCCCATGATCTTACTTGCTCCTTTTTGCTTTTTTCTAGTAAAGCAAGGTTGTCTGATTGATTTATTTTAACCAAACCCGTACGTTGAAAGAAAAAGAAATAGACAGCGCAAATTGCAAAAACACAAACTAAAAAAATCAAAGAATACAAAATTTTCTTCTTAATCACTATCCCCTCCTAACCTTAAATAAATCCTAATATACATATATAACCAAAACAATACTGTTTTTTACTATTTTTTCTTGTTATACTGATACTGAGTTTAGATAAACATTTCACTTAGTAACCTATTCATCAAATGAATTTAATTGAAATAAATGTAAAACAATAAAATTATCACCAGAAAACCCATCTATTGGTTCATTAGCGAGAGATAGTCACACTCGAAACATCCCCCAATATATTCTCGTAGAGTAGAAAACTGAAACAGATTAAATTTCTTTAGGGATGGCTTCGCCTCATCAAACCGTACGTGAAGTTTTTCCTCATACGGCTTTCCGATATTCTTCCTTCTTTAGCTTTCCGTTTATTCTAGCTTCCTACTTTCACGAGTATGTATGTTGTTTTCTTTATCAATTCCTTGATACGGCCATGTTTCTTTCTAACATTTCTTTTCTTATTCCAGAAAAGGTTCAACCGTTCTAGGACATACCAGTCTATTTTACATAGCCACCTCTGTCCAATTGAAGATAACACTATAATAGTTCTTGAACCCTTATAGAATTCTATTTAAACCTTTTACCATCTCTTCTAATTGTAAATACAGTTTGTTCCTCGGCTCTGTGTATCTTTTAATGCGTTCTCGCATTTTCTTCATGGCTTTCTGGCTCGGAATATATGCCATCACATACACTTTCTTCCCGCCTTTCACAGGTTTAGGGTATTTTCGATGGTGAAATCCTAGAAAATCAAATCCCTCGTTGCCATCCCACGTATTCACTAGCTTTGACTTTTCTGTATAGATTGTAAGTTCTAACTTATTCATAATGGATTGTAGTATCCGAATACTTTCTAGTGCTTGTTGTTTTGTTTGACATACGATGACAAAGTCATCGGCATATCGAATTAGTTCCCCCAAGTGTTTACACTTCTTTTCCCAAATGGTGTCCATATAGTTTAAATATATATTAGAAAGTAACGGAAATATCACGCCACCTTGTGGTGTACCTACTGTCGTTTCATGAAATTGCGCATATTCCATGATTCCCGCTTCCAGCCATTTTCTAATGAGTTTTAACACTCTTCGGTCACTGATGCTTCTTTCTACAAGCCTTATTAATTTATCATGATTAATGTTATCAAAGTATCCTTGATGTCTACGCCTACTATCCAATGAGATGTTTTACTCGCTTTCCGTATCTTCCATATCGCTTGATGCGCGTTTCGTTTCGGGCGAAATCCATACGAACAGTCTTGAAAATCAACTTCAAAGATTGGTTCAATGACTAATTTTGTTGCCATTTGTACAACTCTATCTTTGATCGTAGGAATTCCAAGTGGTCTTTGTTTTCCATCCCCCTTTGGAATATAGGTTCTTCTCACAGCTTGTAGATGATATGACTTATTTTTGAGCTCCTTTTACAACTCATTTAGAAAGTTACGTTCTCCATATTGGTGCACAATTTCCTCAATTCTTTGTCCATCCACTCCTCCACTTCCTCTATTCCGTTTTACTCTTCACCATGCTTCAGCTAGTATACCAGGACGATAAATCTCATCATACAACGCATGAAATCTTCGGCTTGAATTTTCTTTGGCACAAAGATATAAAGTCTTCCAAAGTTCTTGAGCTTTTACATCAGTGTAGTTAGCAAGTTTTCCAGTATTCACTCACTCGTACCTCCTTCCAACTTATGAACAAAGTAGAGGTCCTTCCCTACATAACGTTGTGTTGTGGTTATGATATTCAGTACTATGATCTCCTCCGACTCCCTCTTTACAGTCCACCATTTCGCATATGCTTATAGGCTTTCTCTCTCCTTTCTGAAAGAAAGGGCAAAGGAGGGTCTCCCTAGTTCCAGACACTACTTTCTCAACATACCATCCTCCGTACCCCGAAGGATTCTTCGATGCTGTATTTCCAAGTTCTTCACGTCTTCCATGGTTTTCTCCTATATTCACCAGGCTCAACTTCCCTTTGTCCTATTGCTAGGTTTCTTTTAACGAGGCGGCAAGGTTCACTTTATGTTACGGTTTGTTGATTCGCTCGCACTTCTAAATAGAAGTCACTTTGTCACAGAGCTTCAACCTTAGGATTTCTCCACCAGTTGCCTGTTAGCTACTAGACGACTTGGCTCTTACCTAGGCTGGACTTTCACCAGGAAGCAGTGTCCAGCTTAGCTGGGCACGCAAAATAAAAGACTCTCTCCATTAATGATAAGAGTCTTTTTAACGCCAAATACTCATAATTTATCCCCTATAATAAAAAAAGAATTGTGCATTTTTATACCTACACAATTCTTTCTTCCAAAAACATATCTATCTATTTTACGCTAACGCAGCTGCCTGTTCTTGTTGATCTACAGGAATTACAGCGTCTGTTAATGCTTTTTCTAGTTCAGCTGTATATTTCATTTGTTCTTCTTTGCTCCAGCCTAGTTTCGCAGCCATGTAGTTGATTACTGCTTCTTTCCACTCATATACCCAGTGGATGTTGAAGAATACAGCGCCTCTGCGGCGTACGAAGAAGTCAACTGGTTTTGCTGTCATTTCGTAATCCATTGCGTATACAAGTGGGATTAGAACGTCAAGCGGCATGTTGTATTCTTTCGCTTCGTCTTTATGTTTTTTCGCTAAGCCGAACAGTACGTCTACGTTAGAGCCATAGAATTTCGCGAATTCTTCTGCTTGCGCTGTCGTTAAACCGTATTTCGTACCTTCGTCTGCTTTTTTCGCAACGAATGCCGGGAATCCGTGTGAACCATCTACATGTCCACCAGAGATCGGCATATGTTTCGTATCACTCTTCGGATACGCACTATGACCTTCTTTTTGTAGTAAGTTCGTTACGTAATCTACTACCATTTCAGCCATTTTGCGGTATCCTGTTAATTTACCACCTGCGATTGTAATTAAACCAGATTCAGAAGTCCAAATTTCATCTTTACGAGAAATTTCAGATGCATTCTTACCTTCTTCATAAATTAACGGACGTACACCAGCCCAGCTTGATTCAATGTCTTTCTCTGTAATTTTCACGCTTGGGAACATGTAGTTAATCGCATTAATGATGTATGTGCGATCTTCTGTTGTCATTTGTGGTACAGCTGCGTCTTTATCATAGAACGTATCTGTTGTACCTACGTATGTTTTTCCTCCGCGAGGAATCGCGAACACCATACGTTTATCTGGTGTATCGAAGTAAATTGCTTGCCCGAGTGGGAAACGTTTTTGATCAATTACTAAGTGAATACCTTTTGATAACTGAAGTACTTTTCCTTTTTTCGAGTTATCTTTTTCACGAAGTGTATCTACCCAAGGACCAGCTGCGTTTACAATTTTCTTACCGTAAACTTCATATACTTCACCGTCTAGTAAATCGATTACACGTACACCGCATACTTTTCCATCTTTATATAAGAAACTGTCTACTTTTGCGTAGTTAACAGCTTTCGCACCATGCTCAATTGCTTCTTTCATTACTTCAATTGTAAGACGCGCATCGTCTGTACGATATTCTACGTAGTAACCGCCGCCTTTTAATCCTTCTTTTTTTACAAGAGGCTCTTTGTTTAGCGTTTCTTCACGGTTAAACATCTTTCTGCGCTCGCTTCGTTTTACACCTGCTAAGAAGTCGTATACACGAAGACCAATTGATGTACTAAATGATCCGAACGTACCGCCTGTATGGAACGGAAGTAACATCCACTCTGGTGTTGTTACATGGGGACCGTTCTCATATACGATCGCACGCTCTTTACCCACCTCTGCTACCATTTTCACTTCAAGTTGTTTTAAATAACGTAGACCACCGTGTACAAGCTTCGTTGAACGACTTGATGTACCTGCTGCAAAGTCCTGCATTTCAAACACAATTGTTGATAACCCGCGTGTTGCTCCATCTAATGCAATACCAGAACCAGTAATACCTCCACCAATTACGATCACATCTAACTCTTGTTTATTTACTCCGTTTAATACGTCTTTACGTTGTTTACTTGAAAATTTCATGGTAATTCCTCCCTTTGATAACGAAAAAAGAGACCACAAACTCCGCTATAGATTTCGCCTCTATAGCGCGTTGTGGTCTCTCCAAATCTCCTACCGAATTATTAACTTGTCACCATTATAACACTGTTTATGATTATTTGAAAGCTTTTGTTGCTTCAATTGCTTTTTTCCATCCAGCATATAGCTCTTCGCTTGTTTCCGCTTCCATCGTTGGTTCAAAGCGTTTGTCCATATGCCACTGTGATTTAATTTCATCTTGGTTTTTCCAATATCCAACCGCAAGACCAGCTAAGTATGCTGCACCTAGAGCCGTTGTTTCGTTAATCACTGGACGCTCTACAGGAACATCTAAAATATCACTTTGGAACTTCATTAAGAAGTTATTTTTAACTGCTCCGCCATCAACGCGTAATGTTTTCAGTTCAATACCTGAATCTGCTTCCATTGCGCATAATACATCTTTCGTTTGGTAAGCTAAAGATTCTAGCGTTGCACGAATGAAGTGCTCTTTCGTCGTACCGCGTGTTACACCAAACATAGCGCCGCGTACTTCACTATCCCAATAAGGTGTTCCTAGTCCAACGAATGCTGGTACAACGTATACACCATCAGTTGATTCAACGCGACTCGCATACACTTCACTCTCACTTGCATCTTTAAACATGCGCATTCCGTCACGTAACCACTGAATTGCAGAACCTGCTACGAAAATACTTCCTTCTAATGCGTAGTTCACTTTACCATCTATTCCCCATGCAATTGTTGTTAATAGACCGTGCTCAGAAGCTACTGCTTTTTCACCTGTGTTCATTAACATAAAGCAACCAGTTCCGTAAGTGTTCTTCGCCATACCTTCACCGAAACAAGCTTGTCCAAATAAAGCTGCTTGTTGGTCACCAGCTACACCTGCAATCGGTACATTTTGACCGAAGAAGTGGTAATCAATTGTTTCTCCATATATTTCAGATGATGGACGTACTTCTGGAAGCATGCTCTTTGGTACTGTTAACATTTCTAGAAGCTCATCATCCCACTGTAAGTCGTGAATGTTAAACATTAACGTACGTGATGCGTTTGAGTAATCTGTTACGTGTGCTTTACCACCAGATAGTTTCCATACAAGCCACGAATCAATTGTTCCGAATAATAGATCGCCGTTTTCTGCTTTTTCTCTTGCACCTTCAACGTTATCTAAAATCCATTTTACTTTCGTACCAGAGAAGTATGCATCAATTAAAAGACCTGTTTTTTCGCGAACCATTTCGCTATAACCTTTTTCTTTTAACTCATCACAAATTTCAGCTGTTTGGCGAGATTGCCATACGATTGCGTTGTAAATTGGTTTACTAGTTGTTTTATCCCATACAACCGTTGTTTCACGTTGGTTCGTAATACCGATACCAGCGATTTGTTCTGGTTTTACATCTGCTTCGCTTAAGCAAGTTGCGATAACTGCTAAAATAGATCCCCAAATTTCTTGTGCATTATGCTCTACCCAGCCCGGCTTTGGAAAATGTTGTGTAAACTCTTTTTGAGCTGAATGAACAATTTCACCTTTTTTATTGAATAAAATTGCGCGTGAGCTTGTTGTTCCTTGGTCTAATGAAAGAATATATTTTTTCATATCGGTTTCCCCCTTATGCTACTTTTCTACTATTTGTATTGCTTCCGCTTTTTTTACTTGTCATATAAGAGATTGCTAGTACAATCACAGTTGCGATAATCACATAAATAAGTGCTGAATTTTGTTTTCCTTCAAATACAACTTGATGGAATAAACCTGCAAGTGATCCACCTAAAATTGGACCAACTACTGGAATCCATGCATACTTCCAGTTTGAACCGCCTTTTCCTGCAATCGGAAGGAAGAAGTGTGCGATACGCGGACCTAAATCACGTGCTGGGTTGATAGCGTATCCTGTCGTTCCACCTAATGATAAACCAATACTTACAATTAAGAAACCTACGATAAATGGATTTAATCCATCTGCAAATTTATTTGCACCAATTGCTAATATACCAAATACTAAAACGAATGTTCCAATCATTTCACTTAAAAGGTTTGCAAATGTGTTCGGAATTGCTGGACCTGTTGCAAATACGCCTAACTTTGTTCCTGGATCTTCTGTTTCTTTCCAGTGTGGTAAGTAATGTAAATATACGATAACTGCCCCGATAATTGCCCCAATCATTTGTGCTACGATATAACCTGGTACGTCACTCCATGGGAACGCTCCCTTAAATGCTAGTCCTATCGTTAAAGCTGGATTCAAATGTGCCCCACTAATTGATCCAACCGCATACGCTGCAACCGCTACCGCTAAGCCCCAGCCCATTGTAATAACAATCCAACCTGAATCTTTCGCAAACGATTTCTTTAAACTTACACCAGCACAAACGCCGCCACCAAGTACGATTAACAACGCAGTCCCTATTAACTCTCCTAAAAATGCTGACATAGTATCCCTCCACAATCAATTTAAACGCTTCCAAATGTGATAGAGGTAAAATGAATGGCCATTCGTTTTTGTCAAAAGAAAAAGACCCACAGCTTTGCACGCTTCTATATAAATTTATATAGAAACAATGAAATGTGGATCTCTTCTTTTCTCCGTCACGTTTATTAACTTGTCTATAATGTTAACCTCTTATGAAAGCGGTGTCAACAGAATTTTTTCACATTTTCGTCACTTTTTTTGGTAATGTTTCCATAGTTCGCGTTTTGACGTCGTAATCGCTGTCGCACCAGCGTTTAAAGCTCTTTCCACATCTTCTACAGTACGAATAAAACCACCTGCTAAAATCGGTACACCAGTACGCTCTTTCACTTCAGCGATAATATCCGTCATTGCTCCTGGAAGCACCTCAATATAATCCGGTTTCGTCTTATCTAAAAGATTGCAGCTCTTCTCCATCGCACTCGAATCGATTAAAAAGATGCGTTGTATTGCCACAACACCTTTTTGCTTCGCCTTCATAATAACGCTCGCCTTTGTCGAAAGTAACCCGTACGGTCTAAACTCCTGACATAAATATTCCGTCGCATGCCCATCACTCTGCAAGCCATGAATTAAATCCACATGTAAAAACACCTTTTTACAATATTGCTTCGCAAGCGATATAACACTCTTCAATTGGCCGACATGAATATCTAAAATAACGATATATTCATACGAACTATGTAATAGCTTTTCCAAATCTTTAATTTGCCTCACTGCCGGCAAAATCTTCTGTTCATGAAATTCCATTCTATATGTCCCGATACGATAAACTTAACTAAATCTATACAATTCAATCAAATTTACACGAGTTAGTGCTTCATCGTGTTCTCGCAGCCCCAAAGGGACGAGGGGTATAACACTCCACACGAGGCAGTATCGTTACCTCCTATTATCAAGCATTTATTTTACCCATCTTGATAAATTTATCGCAGCATTTACATCCCTATCGTGATAGCTATTGCATGAAGCACAACGCCATTCACGAATCTTTAAACTCCACTGTCCTTCTGGTTGAACTGAATGGTCGTATTTAACGCCGCAACATGAGCAAATCTTGCTTGAAGCGAACCATTTATCAGCTTTTACATACGCAATGCCGTACTTCTCGCACTTGTATGACAAACATTGAAAGAAGAAGTTTAATTTTTGAAATGAAAATGCTTTCGATAGTTTTTTGTTTTTTAACAGGTTTGAGATAGATAAGTCTTCCACAACAATCCTCATTGGTTTGGTTTTCACCAATCTAGCTGTTGCTTGATGGATATGGTTATTTCGGATATTCATAATTTTCCTAGATAACCGCAGGTGCTCAGCTTTCGCTTTTTCATATCCAGCAGATTGAATTTTCACACCTTTTTTAAATCTCCTAGACATATCTCTTTGCGCTGACTTTTTCCTTTTCAAAAGTTTTTTAACCTTGGCATCTTTGTTTATATTTCGTTCTTTCGTACCATTAGAAGCTACAAACAGCTCTTTTAAACCAACATCCACACCAATCGACTCATTGGTTAGTTCTTGTGATTCAAAGTCTTCTTGGAACCCCACACTAATCCACCAGTGACGACCATCAAATGTAACTCTTGGATTGGATGGTTTTTTATTCCTTGGTAGTTGTTGGCTTGTTTTCACTTCTCCAATAGACTGAATATGAACTACTTTCTTTCCTATAACCAGTCTTTCATAATTGGCATAAAATCCTTGGATTAAATCTTTTTTGGATTTATAAGAAGTGTGATAACCATTTTTGTACTTTTTGAACGAATGTTTTCTCGCCGTATCAAAATCTTTTGAAGCCTGTTTGGGCACTTGTGCATTAATGTCTTTTAACCACTCATATCTCTTTTGCTTCTTGATCTTTGTAAATCGTTTCTGTAAAGCTAACTGTGAAACAGATTTTCCAAATAGCTTATAGTATCTATCACTCATTCTTTTACAATAGTTATAAGCGAATCTTGCAGCTCCAGCATGGTTTCTAAGCACTTTTTCTTGTTCAAGCGTTGGAATTAGTCTGACTTTCTTCGCCAATATCATCAGAATGTAACTCCTTTAATGAAAGATTTGTTCTTCTGAATCGTAGCGTGTTCCACCAGCATTCTCGTAAGACTACTCGGATGCAAACCTGTTAATTCTGATACTTGACTAACTCGTGAAAATTTCATTATTATTCTTACCTCATTGAACCCACGATAGCACATGTGTTCGATAGATTCGATGAGGTTTGATAGATTTGATTAAATTTATCTCGTTCAACTAAGGGCGCAATTCCTTAGCCAGTTCTCTTATGAACTTCTCATATTTTCACATGAGCGCAGACTATATGTTTATCTCTTTAGAGATAGAGGATTTTTCCACCACCATAGGCTTGTGATGTACTCTCGTCAGTTATACGAGATAGTCGTTGAACGTTCATCTTATCGCTTTTGACTTAGATGATTCGAGGCGGAAGACCCATTGTTCTAGTGTTTAGGATTTAACCTTGCACCATCTGATTGATTTTTTCTGCTTTCGCGACATTCACGCTCGCCATTTCTAGCCACGTTGTAGTTCAATCAGCTTTAGGGATTGCCCGCAGTTAACCCTCACTACTAGCCAATCACTTGACTAGCAGGGCTTACTGATATATTTAATTAACTTTGGTTATAAATGGTTAAATAAATCGTAACAGTTAGTTACCCTTCCTATCTATCCTTTATAGTACACAATTTGAGTAGAAAGAGCAGCTAGTGCAGAGAAATTATTTCCTCTATCTATATATTTTCTTCAACTTATCGGAACCTATACCACCTATAATCATGAATGCAAGGGGTAAAAGATTCATTACATATGGCGCATCTGCTACAATTGCAATACTTGCTCCAGCAAATTTATTTAGCATCCATACAACGATTTTTGCAATAAGTAAAAATACCCCTATCATAAATAAACTATCAAAAAACACCTTCCATTTTGGATATGCCAATTTCTTACTATCTTCAATTACTTTCTGCGTCAATTCTTCATCACTCCTTAGCAGTTCATCAATCGTAATATCGAACAAATCACTTAAATGAATAATAATTTCAATGCTCGGATAGTTCTTTCCCGTCTCCCATTTCGAAACAGATTGCCTACTTACATGAATTTTTTCAGCCAAATCATTTTGCGACCAATTTCTTTTTTCCCTTTCTTCTTTTAAACGCTCACTAAAAATCATACTGTGTTTATCACCTCTCTATGCCCATTATGTTCAAATAAATGATGAAGAGTAAAGCTAGTTATCGTTGCATCGCCTGTGCAACTTATGCGTTACAGCTTATAATAGTGCTATTTTATATGTATCTTCCCTATACTATGCTCCGATAATAATTTCCCGAACAATAATACAAAGAGCGGATACTAATAAAGTGAAACTTTAATCAGCCCTCACCAATCGTGCTTTTACGGACAGCCCGCCCCCCACCTAACTTCTTTGCTTCCGCTGAATTTTGAGGTGGGGTCTTACTGCCCAGCAAATAGCGGGATAAAGACTAGATTAGGCATAAAAAATACGCCATCCCTTCTTATCAGTCTCCAGAAAGAATAACGCAAATTTTCATTTTTACTCATCATTTTTCGGACTATATGAAAACCCTGGATATTTCACAATAGGCCTCTTCTCCTTACGCAGGGAATCCATTACTTGCGGGCCAACATGTATATTACTCTCCACTATTTCTTTAGGAGTCAGTGCCATCCATTGATTTAACGATACATCTTCAAAACGATTACTTCTGAACATCTCTAAAAACCATAATGTTTCGGTACCTGTATTTTGAATATAATGCCCCGTCGCAAACGGTACATATCCGACATCGCCAGCTCTATAATCAAATGTACGAGCGGTACCATTTCCAAGAAACACAGTCATTCTCGCTTCCCCTGTCAAATAATATTGCCATTCATCATTATTCGGGTGCCAATGAAGTTCTCTCATTCCGCCAGGCTCAACCTCAACGAGCGCTGCTGCGATTGTTTTGGAAATAGGGAAATTTGTAGAATCTACAATTCGAACGCTACCACCAGGCGTCTTAATCGGCTTTTGTTTTAACAATTCATGTTTAAATGTTAAAGGAACTTCTCCTTTCGGCGATTGAATTTCCTGGCTTTCAAGCGAACCTGGCACCTCTCCTTGATAAATATAAACTTGATCTGAAGGGATAGAACGAAAAGCACTCTCAGGTACTCCGAAATTAGCCGACAACACTTCTTTTGGCGTATGCGCAAACCAATCAGAAATAGCTAAAGTAGATAAATCAGAAAAATGCCCATCATCGAAAACGAGTAGAAATTCACAATGTTCCAATCCTTGAATGGAATGCGGAATACCAGGAGGAAAATACCAAAGATCACCTGGTCCAACATCAGCAATAAAATTCCGTCCATTTTGATCAACAGCCGTTATGCGCGCCCGTCCTAAAAGCATATACGCCCATTCTGCCTCTTTATGCCAATGTAGTTCTCGTACTCCACCGGCCGTTAAACTCATATTTACTCCCGCAATCGTCGTCGAAACCGGTAGTTCCCGAGCAGTAATCTCCCGAGACCAACCGCCTTGTTTCAAAATCATAGAAGTGTCCGAGAATGAAAACTTCAAGTTAGGAACTAACCCTGCATCCGTTATAGGCGGAACAAGCATATTCGGATTTTGAATATCCCGCATAACATTACGAGGTCCAGAATCAATCGCACCAGCTCCGTCGCTGCGGATTGGTTGTGGCACATTCCCTCCCGCTTCATTAACAGTACGTTTCTTCATGATTACACTCCTTTTTCATCCGATTAGTAAGTAAAAAACCTCCATCATAGTGTATGAATTGGGCTTTGGATGGTTACAGTTACTATGGAGTTACATCATCTGCCTATCATTATCGTTTTGTTCATTTCTCAACTTATACTAGTATGCTTAGCGCTTAGGAAGACAAAAAAAATAAACTAGAACTAACAAAAAACCCTGTAAAATTTATTACAGAGTTTTTCACCAATTATTTATTGTTTTACATATCGAATACGAACATTATCGTCCATTTGATAAATTTGTAATGTGTTTCCATAACTAATTCCTAACTCTTCACTTGCACCAACTGCACCCACAAGTACCCCTTAAAATAATTTATTCTTAGTTGGTTTTACTACCGATACTCTTCGCTGCCTCTTCAAACAGTTTCGAACCTTCTTGTGCTTTACTTAATGATTGATGCATTTTACTTTCGTCTTCTTGGTCCAATGCATCAAAGAGAAGTTGAAAACAATCCGCATACAGTTCCATCGATTGCTTTATCTTCGCTTGTTCTCCCTGTAATTCAGGAGGCGCTTGTAGATTCTTCAGTTTCGTTGCAGTTGCCTTTGCTCCACCTAAACTCAGTTGCACTTCACTTTTCTTTTGTTTGTATGATTTTACGTCTGAATCTGCTATTCCTTCAATTAATTTCATTGTATCTTCAATTTGAGTAGCACTGTTTATAATATCTGCCTTGTACCTTTCAACATCTGAACCCGTTACCTTACCAGTTGAAGAAGTTGAATTATTTGAAGAAGAACTTGGTTGACTACTTGATGAGCTACTATTTGTACCTTCACCTTTCGCTACTGATAAGCTATCCTCTTTCTTGCTATCAGTTGACTTACTCTCTTTTTCAGAAGTCTTATTCTCTTTCTCTACCTTTTGCGTTTCTTCTTTCTTTGGTTCAGCTTTCTTACCATCAGTTTCAATTGTAATACAACCACTCAATAACATAACTGGTAACGCTAAACTTACTAATTTCTTTGCTTTCATGATTACTAATACCCCTTTATTTGTAAAATGTAGTGCAAACAAGTTAATATACTTAACTAATAAATTTCCCCCGAATAATTTATTAAAATCTACTATTCACAGATTTCCTGTATATTCATAATCTTTCCATATATATCATTTTACAAAGAATTACATATTTGGTCAAAGGGATTTATGTAGTTCTTAAAAGGAATTTTTAATCGCAAGAAAAGAAGCTAACAATAAATTGTTAACTTCTCAGCCGAAAGTAAAATATTATCTTTCCTTATCTTCTAATATCTAGGTTGGGATTGAATATTTGTAAGATGAACATCAAACATATCAATTATTTCAAGAAATCTATCAGCTTCACGGAAAACATGGTCTGCTAATAATGGATGAATGATACTCTTTATTTTACATTGCTCAATTAAATCACGTGCTGTTTTCTTAAAATCCCGAAGAGATGTAACCGACACACGATTTTGATCTAAAAATTGATCTAAAAGTGGGACTGTTTGGGATTGTGGTTTCATAGATTCTAAGTCAATTGCTTGATACATCAATTCATCAAAATCATTGCTAAAATTCCGTGCTGTATCTACAAGCTTTCTTTCCGATGGATCAAGAAGATGGCCAATAAATTTAGCATGGTCTGCCATAATCCGTAAAAAGAAAACATTTTCTTTAATAATAGCATCAGGAAGAGCATCTAATTTACCTTCATTTAATTGTATTAAACGTTTTCTAAAATAATCAGCTTCCCTACTTGTATGGTCAACTAAAAGTGGAAAGTTATTTTGTCCTGGCAATTTACATGTGAGAATTAATCCTAAAATTTTTCGTTTAAATCCCCAAATATTAGTTGCGGCTTGTTGTACTTCTGCATTAAATCTTTTTATTTGCTCAGGATCTGTTTCATTTGTATAGGAATGCGCTATTTGTTCAATATGTTCAAACAATCGATAAAATTGATTAGCCTCTTCAATTAGTTGAGTATCCTCGCATCTAAATCCCAAGCGAAGAAAAAAAGAATGCTCTTTCATGATTCTAGACCAAAAACGAATTTCATTTAATGAACGCTCAACAAACATTACAGATGTAACACCTGTATCAGGATGTAATGAAGTTTCATCCCTATGCATTGTTAATCCCCCCCAGTAAAATCCCCGCTAGTTCCATTCTTATGAGTAAAAATATATATAAATACCATCAATAAAATTTTATGATGACTCTCTTATACATGTAAAATTAAACTAATATAACCTTAGCTTGATGAACATATACTGCTCCCCCAGAAGAAAAAAGGCTACCACCTATTTGTAAAATTCTACTAGGTGGTAGCCTTTCAAAATTTTTATTAAAGCAATACCGAATCTTTATCACTATCCTGATTACGTTTCTCGCGTTCTTCTTCTAAGCGCTTCATATACACTTCGCCTTCTTTTTCGATAAACTCATTATCCATATCTTGCTCTTTTTTTGAAGTATATAAAACCATGTAGCCACTTAGTACAATCCCGACAATTACAAGATAAACCCACCATGGTAAAGTTTCCACTCTACTTCATTCCTTTCCTTAGACAAGCCTTATTAGTTTCACTCTATGAGGAAAGAAGTGGATTTATGCTTAAAATTTTTATTGTGGATGCTTCGCGAAAAATGCTTGTACATATTCCATAAACTCAATTGGTTCCTGACGAAACGGTGCGTGGTATCCTTTTTCAATAATATGAAACGTACTATTTGCAAATAGCCCATGATACAGTTCACCATTTTTCCAAGAAACACTCTTATCATGTCGTCCCCATATAATTAGAGTTGGTACCTTAATTTTATCAGCTTCCATCGCAATGCGGCGCTCTCTCATTTTCGTAAGCTGATCATAATGCTCTTTATCATCACGACTATTTTTCACTTCATTTTTATTATACTTCGTAATCTCAGTTACAGTTTGTAAGTCCGTCGATAGCGGCGGCACTTCATAACTGTCTTTTTGCTGGAAAGACTCTATCCCTGTAGCATCTGCCAAGATGAGATGCGTCACTGCATCCGGATATAAATACGCTAAATTAAGGGACATCTCTCCGCCCATCGAATGGCCGAGCACCGCAAACTGATCGTATCCGAGCTTCTTCATTAACTTATAATATAAATTCACTTGCGCAGGAAACGAATACTGAAAATCAACTGGCTTAGAAGAGCGCCCAAATCCTAAAATATCAACTGCAATAATCGTATGATCTCTCGCAAGTTCCGGATAAATATCACTAAATCCATCAGAAGAACCACCAAACCCATGCAACATAAGTAACGGAGGTTTTCCCTCACCAATTTGTTTAAAATAAATCGTCTGCCCATCAATTTGCGCTATACTCTCTTTCGTATTCAGCTTCATCATAACAGTATCTTTCACTTCTCCAACCTTCGCAATCGGCTTCTCAACGAAATTACAAACAATTAACAAAACGAGCACAATACCGCTAATTAAATAAAACTTAAACCGTTTCAAAGTTCCCGTCTCCTTTCTTGAGTTGCTATTTAAAGTTTTTACATTTTTTGGTTATTTTATGTTCTCTTTTTAATTGTAACTAAAACAGTTACAATTATACTAAAAAAATATAACTCATTTCTATTACTAATGGTTATTCTGTAACTATTATAGTTACACATTTAAAGTAAGTCAATTCTTTTCTCTACATGGCCTGAAAATAGAAAAAGGGACTTCATGTTGAAGTCCCTTTCTTTGTTATTATAGTTGGCTTACTCCGCCGTCGCCTCTATTATCTGCTGGTGCTCCTCCTGTGTCGCCAATGTTAACGTAGTCTGGTCTTGCTGGTGCTCCGCCCGTATCTCCTCGACTAGCGTATTGATTAGATTCAGTCGAGCTGTTTAATCCTATGGCTAAAGCCCCCAAAATTGCTAATCCCGCTATTAATTTGCTAAGTTTTTTCATTATTTCAAAGCTCCCTTTTCTAAATATTTTTTATTCGCTTTATTATTTATATAAAAATATTTACTTGCTTTGATATGATTACCTTCTTCATAAAATTGCATTGCTAATTTTTCACTGTATTCTTTTATACATTCTAACAGATTTTTACTTTCAAAATACAAAATGCTTTCTAATACAATTTTCTCCATTTCATTTGCATTAGAGCCCTTATTCAATTCTTCCAATATCATAAAACGATATTGAAATTCTTTATTTTTTAATTCGTTACATGTTTCAATTCCCATCGCAATATATTTTTGCGCTAACTCAATTTCACCCAATTTCCAATACTCTTCAGCCACTGTAAAAATCGCTTTATAATGTTTAGGTAATTTCTCAGCAACTTCAGAAGCATGACGAATGGCTAAATCAGATAGATTTTGAGTACCATATAACCAACCTAAATTGTTTCTAATCATCAGAACGTACTTTTTATGATTTAATCTTTGGAATACATCTAAAGCAATATTAAAACTTTCTTCAGCTAATTCAAATTGCTTTAATTCCACGCAACATAAACCATATATATTTTCACATAATGCAACATTAATTTGGTACTCAGGATGATTTATAAATTCTTCTTTCGCTTTTTGAATATGGTGAATAGCTTTCACTTCCTGGTATGTATGATAGTAAAATTCACCTAAACGATAATTAAATTCTGCTTTTTCACAAGGATTTTGAATATATTCTAATAATTTTTCTGCCTGTTCAAATTCTTTACTAGCTTCCTCATAATTTTCAACCATTCTAAAATAAAGCGCTTTAAACAAATGATAATAATAAGCTAGCAAACCTTCTTGCGGAACTTCAAAAGGTTCTACTTGATTAAAGTGACCTTCTTTAATGGAAACCCAATCACTCAAAACTTGATACCTAAAATTCAACAACGCATGATAAAGTAATACATCCTGATTCACGTCCAACCCACTAATCTTACTTTCAATCTCCTCTTTCATTTCCGTAGCCTTCTCTATATTTTGCTGCAACATTACACGATACCAATCATCTAAAGAATGTTTCATTTGCTCCCGCGTTAATACATCTGCTCCCATAAACTCGCATCCCCTTTTCTCCAAAATTATAAAATTAGGATTTTTATACAATTATCAAAATTGTATATTACCACTCCTTTTCTATGCATTGAAAAATAATTATTAGAAAATTCTATATTTTAATTAATTATACCAAAGTTTTCCTTTTTAATAACTTGAGAAACAATTGTCAGAAAACTTACTAGGATAAATAAAAAAGCAAGCAGTTCCAGCACTCCGCTAAAACTACTTGCTCTCCTACTTACTATCTCTATTTTTACTCTTTAATAAATTCCTTCGTACTTCTCACTGTATCAATTGGACGAACTAATTTTTCAATTTCTTCACGTTTTGGCTCTAGGAATGGAGGTAAAGATAATTTTTCGCCAAGCGTTTCGTATGGCTCATCTCCCATAAATCCTGGTCCATCTGTTGCGAATTCAAATAAAATTTGTGGTGCAACTCTTGCATATAATGATTCGAAGAAGTGACGGTTTACATATCCAGATGAAGGAAGTCCTACGCTACTGATTCTCTCAATCCATTCTTCTAATACAGCGCGATCTTCTACGCGGAATGCCGCATGGTGCACTGTACCAAAACCTTGTTGTGCTTCAGGAAGAACTGTATTATGTTCTACAATAACAGATGCACCGTTTCCGCCTTTGTTCACTTCAAATAAATAGAATTCCCCTTCTTGCGCAACCTCTTTAAATAATAGAACTTTTTCTAACACTTCTTTGAAGAAGCTAAAGTTTGCAATACGGATAAATACAGGTCCTAAACCAGTGATTGCATATTCTAATGGTACTGGCCCGTTTTGCCACGGTGTACCTGATTCGATTCCTTTATCAAGTTCATCTGAGATTAATTGATATTGTTGGTCATCAAAGTCAACGAAAGAAAGAGTTTTCTTACCAAATTGCTCTTTAATTCCTGTATGTTCTACTTCAAGACGGTCAAAGCGTTTCACCCAATACTCTAATGCTGCATCAGTCGGAACACGGAATGAAGTTTTTGAAATTTCATTTGTACCGTGTACGCCTTTCGGAACACCTGGGAAATCAAAGAATGTCATATCTGTTCCTGCACTCCCTTTATCATCTGCAAAGAATAAATGATACGTTTGAATATCATCTTGGTTTACTGTTTTCTTAACTAAACGCATTCCTAAAACGTGAGTGAAAAACTCATAGTTCTTTTCTGCACTACTTGTAATCGCTGTAACGTGGTGAATTCCTTTTAATTGGTTCATTTTATATTCCTCCAATGTTTTTTAATTTATATTTTCTCTCCTATTACTTCTCTTCAATAGGTGCTAAATTCGCTTCAATCTCTGCACGCTGATCTTCTAAGAACGGTGGTAAATCAAGTTTTTCTCCTAAATGTTCCACATCTCCATCAACTGTAAATCCTGGTCCATCTGTCGCAATTTCAAAAAGGATTCCGTTTGATTCACGGAAATATAAGCTTTTAAAGTAGAAACGGTCGATGATTCCTGAAGACTGGAAGCCTCTTTGTTTCACCTGTTCTTCCCAATAGGCAAGCTCTGCATCGTTTTTCACGCGAATTGCTAAATGGTGAATGCTCCCTCGGCCCGGCTTTTCAGTAGGTCCATCTAAATATTTCACAACGATTTCTCCAAAAGCCTCTCCTTTAATGGATTGAAAAATTGCTTCCTCTTCGCTACGGCTAACCGCTGTATAACCGAACATCTCTGTAAGTGTACTCGACATTTTATCAAGTCTACGAACTGTCATTTCCACAGAACCCATTCCTTGAATTTGATGCTTTGCAGGAACTTCTGATTTCTCCCAAGTTTCCCAGTGCTCTACTTTTTCTCCGTTTGAAACGAGTAGTACTAAGCGAAGACCTTCAGCATCCTCAAATTGTAAAGCAGGACGATTTGCATATGTTGTCATTTCACTATGTTTCACATCAAAATTCTCAAATCGTTCTTTCCAGTAATGTAAGCTTTCCTCTGAAGGAACGAGTAATCCAATTCGAGTAATCGCATTCGTACCGCGATATGTTCTTCCTACTAATGGAATTTCAAAAAATGATAATTCCGTACCTGGACTTCCTGTTTTATCTCCATAAAATAAGTGGTACATTGACGGATCATCTTGATTTACTGTCATTTTCACACGACGTAAGCCAAGCACGTTTTTATAAAAGTGATTATTTTCATTTGCATTTTTCGTAACCATTGAAATGTGATGATGCCCTTTAATTTTATACATTGGTTATTCCTCCGTTTCGTTTTACTAGTCAAGTGATAACTAAAAAAATAATATTTCCCACAACTAATATGGTTTTTAGCTTTTCAATTTATTCTTAATTATGTTTTTGTAAATTCATCTTAGTTTTTACTGTATAAGTTACTTTGTTTTTTAATCGAAAACAACTGAGTGTATGTTTTTCATATGACTCAATCGCTTTCGTTACTATCACTTTACACCTCAAGTGATAGTAAAGCAAGTGAAAAATCTCGAATTCAAGATTTTTTTGTTAAATAACATTTAGGGTGTAAAATCTGATTATTTACGTAATTGACATTCTATTAAAACGCTCATTTACAGAAGAACATTATTCAAGTGAAGCCCTCTATAATTCAATTACAACTCCTTGAAAGTTTATGATACTATCCTGATCACACTTTTTATATTTAATGTTTTAAGGAAAAAAGCTATACTATAAGCGAAACTAAAAATCAGAAAGGAAATACCAGAACATGGAAAATTATATGCTATTTATCCTTACAGCACTCCTTATTATAATGATGCCTGGTCCCGGTTTTGCTTTAGTTACAAAAAACACTATCTCTCATGGTAGAAATGGTGGGATAAAGACCGTCTTAGGAACGGTATCTGGAATGATGATTCATACAATAATGGCTACACTAGGACTCTCTGCTATCTTAATGAAATTTGCTATGCTATTTACATTAATAAAATATGCTGGGGCATTTTATTTAATTTATTTAGCTGTAAAGTCAATTAAAAGTGCCTTTTCTAAAAAAGAAGATATGTCAGGTTCAGTGGAAATAAACTCTAAGGATATTGGAACGGTTAAAAGTTTTAGACAAGGATTTACCACGGCAATCTTAAACCCAAAAACGGCTGTATTTTTCCTTAGTTTTCTACCCCAATTTATTGTGAGTAATCAAAGTCATTTCTTCCAATTTCTTTTGTTGGGATTCACATTTACGACTTTGACAGCAATATGGTATTTACTTTATATCTCTCTAATACGTCAATTAAGAACTTTTTTAAGAAAAGAAAAGGTGAACCGTACAATAGAGGGTATTACTGGCACAGTATTATTAGTATTTGGAGTTAGGCTATTTTTCCAAAAATAAATATGTAATAGAGAGAGTTTAAAACTTTCGGTTTTTCCAATAAATGAATCAATATAAAAAGTATGGCTTTCAAACAGTAAAAAAGTGAACAAACGGGTGTATTTGTGGAATAAGCTTCAATAAAATAACCAAACTTTTTATAAAGAAGTGAATCGATTATATTAAAATTGATATAAAGGCGTTATCCTTTCCTATGATTTCTCAGAAAGAATAACGCCTTTTTCTTTTTAGAGGGTATTTTGTCTAGTTAGCTTGATAGTGATGTGGTTCTATCCCTTATAAAGTGAAACTTTAATCAGTGGGGGTTTTGTTCATCCCCCACTGATTATTAGTTGAACCAATCGGGCTTTTACGGACAGTTGATCCCCCACCTAACTTCTTTGCTTCCGCTGAATTTTGAGGTGGGGGTCTTACTGCCCGTTAATGCGGGATAAATGTTACAAAAACATTTATAATAGCTCTAACTTGCACAATGCTTCCCGTTAATATAATACGCTGATTCTGTGAAAACCGTAAATACAACCTCTACTTCTGGAAGTCCAAAATCCATTACATATGTAGTAATGGCCTTGGCAAATCGATCACGAATTTCCTGTCCACGCTCGAACCATTTCACTTCAATAAGAGGAAACGCTTCTATTTCTTCTCCATTGAATACAAACGTAGAACTTGGTAGTTCCAACGTAAAATTATCCGTACCACACTCACAAATCTCTGCGAGCTCTTCTACTAATGGCTTGCTTATGTGTTTTAATTGTTCAGTAGTAATTCCACGAAACACAACATGCGGCATGTGAATCCCTCCTTTAGATAGTTTTATATTTGCTCACATCATAGCACAATTCTCCCACCTTTTAACAAAAATAGATGCTAAACAAGTTTCAACTCTTATTTTTAGGCCTGTTATACAGGCTGAAGCGATTCTAAGTATCTGCCATATTAAAGTTGATATGCTCCCATTCTAGTGGTGAGATATGTTTTAATCGTTCTTCGTTAACCCCATGCGTACTTCTTAACTATTTCATTTAATTTTTAATAAAGAAAACAGCCTCACTAAGCTTTTAAAACTTAATGAGGCCACTTTATTCACACTTTTAATTATGGAACGTCGGTTTATAGAACGAACGATTATCAAGCGCAAAGACACGCTCTGTGTATTCGCCTGGTTTTGTGCGTCCTAATGCGCGGTCCATCATGTTCATTTTTGCATCTAAGTTATCGATGTAGTGCAGAATTTCTGCTTCTTTTACTAATGGTGGTTTTGGGCTACCCCATTCTGCTTTTCCGTGGTGAGAAAGGACGATGTGTTGAAGAATTAATACTTCTTCTGCATCGATGTTCAGCTCATCTGCTGCTTTACCAATTTCGTTCACCATGATAGAAATGTGGCCTAGTAAATTTCCTTCTAACGTATACGTTGTAGAAATTGGACCAGATAGTTCAATTACTTTACCAAGGTCATGTAAAATAACGCCTGCATATAGTAAGTCTTTATCTAATGATGGGTATAGATTTGAAATAGCTTTCGCTAAATCTAGCATTGATACAACGTGATAAGCTAGTCCAGATACGAACTCATGATGATTCTTTGTCGCTGCTGGATATTCTAAAAATTCGTTTTGATGCTTATTTAATAAATGTCTTGTTAGACGCTGAATGTTCGGGTTTCTCATTTCAAATATGTATTGCGTAATTTTCTCAACCATATCTTCTTTTTTCACTGGTGCTTTTTCTACGAAATCCGAGATATCTGTTACTTCATTTTCATTCGCAACACGGATTTGTTTCACACGTAATTGAATACGTCCTTTGTAGTTTAAAATATCACCAGCTACTTTAACGATTGTTTCTGCTACATATTGTTTCTCAACTTCTGGTGATACGTCCCATAGCTTCGCTTCAATATCTCCACTTGGATCTTGTAAGATTACTGTTAAAAATGGCTTTCCATTACTTGCTAGACCTTTTGTCGCTGTTTTAATTAACAAGAAAACATCGACTTGTTCACCAACTTCATATTCTGCAATTTTCTTTTTCATTCGAATTCCTCCACCAAATCAGTTACTTTTAGTATAGCATATTACAACTCATTTTCTTTACGCTTATGTGTTAATTTTATAATCTGTTTTTCTGTAAAATACGCGAGTAAATGCGCATGACATGTAAAGAAGATTACTTGTCTATCTTTCGCGATTTCCTTTATTAGTTCAATCGTTCGATCCGTCCTTACCGCATCAAAGTGCACGAAACTATCATCAATAATAAATGGATAATCATGTTCAAATGTTTTCGCAAGTGCAAATCTCAGCGATAAATATAACTGCTCCGCTGTCGCTTGGCTTAGTTCATGACTGTAAAAACGTATACCGTCGTTACGTTCAACAACGAACGGTTCCGCCTCTGACGGTGAAAAGATTTTACTATATCGTCCGCCTGTTAAATAGACGAAATACTCTTCTGATTTTTGTAAAATACGAGGAAGATGTACTTCATGATAATATTGCTTCGTTTTCGTTAATACTGTCTTTGCGGCCGCATAAGCAGCCCACTTCTTCACTTGTTCACGCACTTGCGCTTTTTTCATTTCCCATTCATGCATTAAATCACCGTACGTACTACCTTCTTCTAAATTCGCAATTCCCATACGATGTTTCGCAATACGCTCTGTCAGTTCTTTCTCTTGCGCCAGACAGTTTTGCACGACTGTAATTTCTCTCTTTAATTTCTCTTCATAACCGTCAGCTTCGTAATGTTCAGCTAATGATAAACTCTTTAAACGCTGTTCTAACAGATCAATTTGCGGTAATAAACGCCCCACTTGTTTCTCTGCATCTTCACGTTTTTCCGCTAGTTTACCTGCTTCTAAAAACATCTCTTCATCTGCAGCCTCTGCAATATGCCATAAACTGTCTCGTTCTACTAGTAATTGCTTTAATTGCTCTTGCATGAACTCATATTCTTCTTGCCATTCCGCCAGTTTCTCTTTCAGCTGCTTACAAGTTTGTCTCTTCTCTTTCTCATTTTGCATAAGCCTTTGCGCCTCATACAACTTACTATACTCCGCACTACCGATAACAGTTTCTAGTTTCTGTTCAAAATGCGAAATTATTTCATATAATGAAGATTTTCGCGTGCCTTGCTTATCTAATGCACGATATAATTGCTGCATTTTTTCAATACGCTCAAACGCTGGCAATATGTGTGCATACGTATAAAATTCTGGGAACATATAGCGCGTTTTATATGCATCTACTTGTTCTCCCGCTTGGAACGTTTCTCTCTCCCATTCCTCATACGATGAAACGACTTTATCATAAGCTCGCTCCATTTGCTGTAATTTATAAGACTCACGCTCAAATAGCTTCCGAATCTCTTCATCTTTTTCTAACTCATAGCGCACAGACAGCGCTTCTTCACTTTGTCTCCCGCCAGCACTTTGCTGAAGAGTAAGAAGCTCTTCTTGTAATCCACTTGACGGATCTTTATATAAAACAAGGGCAAGAACAATCCCTACAAAAACAATAACACTAATAAATAAGAGCGGGCGGTTATCTATAAATAAGCTTGTGAATAAAACAAGCGTGTTAATAAGAAGTAACAGAAGACAAACTCTTTGCCACTGCTTTTTCTTTTGCATAGCCGCTCCTGCTTTTTCCTCATACTTACGCTTCATTCTCTCTGCACCCATACCGATAAACGCCGCGTCTTGGAACGATTTCTCTTTCTCAACTAACGTATCTCGCTCTTCATCAACTAACATTTGTTTCTGAATCTGTCTTATATTTTCTTCTTGTTCTTCTAATTGCTCTTGCGCTACTTTAAAACGATCATCAAGCTGTGCTTTTTGCGTTTCTAATTCACGCGCTTTTTGTACGGTTTGCGTAATTAATTCCTTCGTCGCCAAACTCATGTCAAACGCAAGAACCGCTTCCTTTTCAAAAGTAGCACCAATTTGCTGTTCTAGTTCTGCAATTTCTTCTTTTATATTCGTAATACTTCCTGTCATATCACGCATTTCTTGGCACGCATTTTCATAAGACAAATGCTGCATACGAAGTTCTTCTACATAACTTTCTTTTTGTAAAAACTCTTCATCTATTTGAATCGAGGCAATTTCCGATTGCACCGTCTCTATTTTTTTGTGGAGCGAGTCAACTTGTAATTGGAGCGGCTCCATCTTCGCCTTAATTGCTTCATAGCGCGCCGTTCCGTTTACAGGAAATTGTCCGCTCTCATTTTCTAACACTTTCTCATGCGCACGCTTTTCAATAACGAGTGGCTCAAGCGCTGCTAATATTTCATAATCTTGCTTTCGCTTTTCTGCATTCTCTTTCTCCATACGAACAGAAGCAAGTTTCTCTTCACTTTCTTTTAATTGCTCGACTTGTTTTTCATACGTGCCAATTTTCCCTTGCCACTCTTTCATCTTCTCTTCAAGTTTCTTCATCTCTTGCAGTGACACGTTAATTTCCGGTTTACGCCCACTCGGTTTAAAGCGTTGATCCATTTCTTTTTCTAGCTTTTTATCTAACTGTAATAGCGCATCGCTTCCGACTGCACTTGCTGAAAATAAATAATTGCCAATATCTGCTTCGCCGAGCTGATGAATATTTTGAAGACCATGCATATCAAATGAAAAGACCGATTCAAATAAACTTTCATTCATCCCGCTTAATATATCGTTTAAAATTTCCTCGCCGCCCGTTTTCCCGTCTTCAAAATAAACGGTCACCTCGCCAGCTGCCGTCTTTGGCAATCGTTCAATTTTCAAACGGCCGTACTGCTCTGTTTGTACAGTCATCGCACCGCCATACTTCCCGCCTTCTTTCGGCTCATAACGGCGCTGTCCTCTCGTCGGAAAACCGAACAGAATACTTTTCATAAACGAGCGAATTGTCGATTTCCCCGCTTCATTTTCACCGTATAGCACCGTCAGCAAGGAAAGATCCATTTCCACATTTTCTAATTTTCCGTACCCATAAATATGGAGTTTTTCAATTCTCATTTTTTATCCCTCTCTTGCTGGAATAATTGCTCTAAAATAATATTTTCTGCTTCCTTTTGAATCTCTTTCTTCTCGTCTTCTGTAAAAGATTCAATACTATTACGCGCTACAGGAGATGTCCAAATGGTGCGCAACACGCCGTCCATATTTGTGAAAGCTTCTAGCTCCTTTAGCACACTACCGACGAAATGATTTTCCGCTTTCAAACGTTCGATTTCCGCAAAAGAAACCGTCTCATTTTTCCACTTCATTGCATATACGAAATCTTTTCGCTCTTCGCCAGATGCTAAAATGTGAAAAATCTCTTCCACACGCTTTTCGTCACGCAAATAAGGAGAAAGTGGGCCCTGCCCTATGAATACGACAGTTAAAAGCGTCCCTTCCTCTTCTCTTCGGCAATCATTCATCGCAGTTGACATGCTCGTCATAAGTTCATCAACAGTTTCAAGTCCATCAATACAAACCTCGATCTCATCCCATACAACATCTGCCGTATGGAAAAATGAACAGTGCGTTCCTTGTTTCGTAAGTTCAATAAGGTACGCACCCTTCTCGCCTGTTTCCTTACGATGACGACCTTGTATGTTCCCTGGATAAATAATATACGGCTCTTCTGATAAAATTTCACGTTTATGTATATGGCCAAGAGCCCAATAATCAAACTGTTTTTCTTTCAATTCACGAATTTGAAACGGTGCATAGCGATTATGCTCTGCATCTCCTTCCACACTTCCGTGAAGCATGCCAATATGAAAAGGCGCATCACTCATTTTCGTATACTGCGCTGTCATATTATCCGTTACCGCTTGCTGCAAATAACTAAACCCATAAATAGAAGCTAATAGCTCACCATTTTTATAAAATGATTTCTCTTCTACATAAGGATCGGTAAACACATGAACATTTTCCGGAAACTCAATTGCTGCCCAGCTTCCCCCTAAATGATCATGGTTACCGTGAATAATAAAAACAGGGATATCGTACTGCGAAAGTCTCTTCATTTGCTCACGCACAAACACTTGCGCCCTCAAACTTCTCGTCTCCGCATCATACAAATCCCCAGCTAGTAATACGAAATCAACGCGCTCTTGAATCGCTTTATCAACAATACGCTCAAATGATTCAAACGTACTTTGCTTCATTCTCTCCCAAACAGACTGCGCCACATTCATCTCCATCCCTTTAAACGGACTATCCAAATGCAAATCAGCCGCATGTATAAACTTTACTTGTTTCACAAATAACGATCCTTTCTATCTTTCAAAAGTTTCATTTTATTAAAATTAACATCGCTGAAAACTAATAATCATCGAGAATAAAAATATTCTCGATGATTAAAGTTTCATTCTATTTTACCACGCAATGTCATATATTTCTTTGCATATTGTAGCATTTTATGTCAAAATAATTATAAGATTCTGATTTTAATTATTGGAGGGAATTTTCATGGGAGTATACGTTCTAACAGTCTTTGAAAAAGATGGTTCAAAAGCATTAGACGAATCATTCGAGGCGGCAACTGAAAAAGAAGCAAAAGCAAAAGGTGAATCTATCTTACAAGAAAAAGGATTGTATGAAAAAACACATCGCTGTACATCTACTGCAGGTAAGCTCGTTTTATTCCAGCGCTAAAAAAAAGAAGCGTCATCCGCTTCTTTTTCACTCTACTATATCTTCGTCACACCACGTAAACACCACATCTAGAATGCGATTACCGATACGTACGCGTTTATTCCATTTACCTGTTTGGATCTGATGTTGCAATTCAGCTTTCATCTTTTCCGTCCAGTCGTGAATCGTTTCACTACCGTCGTACGGATATACGCCTGGAAACTCTTCCTGCAGTAGATGCAAGCTCTCTGCATCAAAATGAAAATGGAAGAAGTAGTTTGCTGTAAGCGATGGTTCTTGCAATCGTAAAAAATGATCATCAATTTGCTTTCTATTTCTATAGAAAGTAAAGATATTCACTTTACCGCTCGTAATTTGGTCAATTTGAATTTCGTGCTTCTCTATAATCACGTCTTGCCCACCTCGTTGTATACTATCTTTAGTATATATGTCTTTTGCAACAAAGTTAACCATTTTCGTGCGAAATTCATTTCCTTCATTATAATTCCTGTTCCTCCAAGTATAATCAGGACAAATAAAAACAAAGTTGAAGGGGAGCGATCACATGTATTTCGGAAGCAAAGGTTGGTATGTAAAAGAACTTAAAAAATTAGGTATTCGTACTTATGAAGGTAAAAAACTAGAATCTTATCGTACGCATGTGTTATCTAGTTTACTTGAGAGAATGAAGAAGGCTTCGGCTTAATAGAAAAACACCTCCCGAATTCGCATACTAAGTATGCAAATTCAATGGAGGTGTTTTTATCAGTTTTCATAAAAGATTTTTTGCTTCCGCTGGAACGGATACGTTTTAATCTCAGCTGTATCTAAATTTTCATTGAATAAATGAATGGCTATAATTTGTCTACAATCGTAAGTATGGTAATAATATGTTCCAGACTCCATACACATTGCACTTGTATAGATAGTATTATCTAATATACCGTCTTCTGTTATTACTGCCCCCTTAGGAACCTCACAATTTGATAAGATATGAAAAATAGCCGATATCCCCTCTTCTTCGTTCTCTATACCTTGAATGTTTTGTTTGCCATATGCTGCCCGCACGAATCTTGATGGCGGGGTGAAATCTCCAGGAAGTCCCATCGATCCGGAACCTTGGCCAAAAGCACTTAATAGTACGTCTCCCCACTCGGTTGGTGCAAATGGCTGCGATTTAAGTCCAATATATTGTCTTAAATTTTGTAAATGCCAATTAAACTCCGGGCTATTAGTCATCACTCCTATTGGATTGTCATACATTTTTATTCCATCAGTTGTCGGCTCAAGTACAATACACTCTCCCCATTTATCTGCTAAAATCCAATGTAGTGGCGGAGTAATCCCTAAAACTGGTAATGGTACATCTATAAGGGAAATGTTATCAACAGATTTTTTTAACTCTTCAACAGAATTAAACTGCGTCAAGCTCCAAGCCACAAAATCAAATGGTGCTAAATTCGTTTTATGGTCATCTATGCTGTTACTATAAGTAGCGAATCCCGGGAAATAGAGAGTGGCACATGTCATACCAGCTTCATTTACTCCGTCCGCCATAATGACCCTTCCTTCATGATTAATTCCCATTCCGACAACAGCCTTTTTCGCTCGGATCGTTTCACCAGTTATATTGTTCCACTGATAACGCCGAGGAATGATTATTACTTCCTGATTCATATCTAATGTGAAATCCATTGTTCTCGCAAAAAGATGCTGGAAATTTTTTGTTTGTAACGTCAAACTAGTACACATGAAGAAATCCCCCCATTTTATAGTTATATACACATTTTATAAAATTCTGATAAATACGTAAATTAAAAAACCTATTTATCACTAACAAAATAACCACCCAAACCAAAAATGCTATAATAAAACCCAATCAAACTAAGGGGGCAAATTACTTTGCTTGGAACATGCATTCAATTTCATAAGTTTGGCAATCCAAAAGACGTATTACAAGTTGAATATAAAAATATAGAACCACTGAAAGATAATGAAGTTTTCGTTCGTATGCTAGTTAGACCGATTAATCCATCTGACTTAATTCCCATCACTGGAGCATACGCACATAGAATCCCTTTGCCTAACATACCTGGTTATGAAGGTGTTGGTATTGTAGAAGATGTTGGCGCAGGCGTTACTCGAGACCTTATCGGTAAACGTGTGTTACCTTTACGCGGGGAAGGTACTTGGCAAGAGTATGTGAAGACGTCAGCTGATTTTGTAGTCCCTATTCCTGATTCCATTGATGATTTTACAGCGGCACAAATGTATATTAATCCTCTTACGGCGTGGGTTACTTGTACAGAAACGCTAAACTTAAAACGAAATGAAGTTTTATTAGTAAATGCTTGCGGATCCGCTATTGGCCATCTATTTGCACAGTTATCTCAAATTTTAAACTTCCGATTAATTGCGGTGACAAGAAATAGTAAACATACAGAGGAATTACTTCAACTTGGCGCTCATCATGTAATAGATACTTCCACTACCCCGCTTTATGAAACAGTTATGACATTAACAAACGGGCTCGGTGCGGTTGCTGCAATTGATTCCATCGGAGGACCGGATGGAAATGAATTAGCTTTCTCCTTACGTCCAAACGGGCATTTTTTAACGATCGGTCTTCTATCAGGAATACAAGTGAACTGGGCCGAGATTGCCACGAAAGCAAAAGTACACGCAAACATATTTCATTTACGACATTGGAATAATGAAGTGTCACCATATAAATGGCAAGAAACGTTTCGTCACTTAATTCGTTTAGTAGAAAATAAGCAATTACGTTTTATGAAAGTACATTCTACATATGACTTAGCGGATGTGAAAACAGCAGTTGATGTTGTGCAGTCCGCTGAGAAAACGAAAGGGTAACTAACTGTTACGATTTATTTAACCAATTATAACGAAAGTTAATTAAATATATCAGTAAGCCCTGCTAGTCAAGTGATTGGCTAGTAGTGAGGGTTAACTGCGGGCAATCCCTAAAGCTGATTGAACTACAACGTGGCTAGAAATAGTGAGCGTGAATGTCGCGAAAGCAGAAAAAATCAATCAGATCGTGCAAGGTTAAATCCTAAACACTAGAACAATGGGTCTTCCGCCTCGAATCATCTAAGTCAAAATGGATAAGATGAACGTTCAACGACTATCTCGTATAACTGACGAGAGTACATCACAAGCCTATGGTGGTGGAAAAATCCTCTATCTCTAAGTAGATAAACATATAGTCTGCGCTCATGTGAAAACATGAGAAGTTCATAAGAGAACTGGCTAAGGAATTGCGCCCTTAGTTGAACAAGATAAATTTTATTGAATCTATCAAACTTTATTGATTTTATCGAACGTACGTGCTATGTTTGGTTCGATGAGGTGAGAATAATAATGAAATTTTCACGAGTTAGTCAAGTATCGGAATTAACAGGTTTGCATCCGAGTGGTCTCAGGAGAATGCTGGTGGAACACGCTACGATTCAGAAGAACAAATCTTTCATTAAAGGAGTTACATTCTGATGATATTGGCGAAGAAAGTTAGACTGATTCCAACGCCTGAACAAGAAAAAGTGCTTAGAAACCATGCTGGAGCTGCAAGATTCGCTTATAACTATTGTAAAAGAATGAGTGATAGATACTATAAGCTATTTGGAAAATCTGTTTCACAGTTAGCTTTACAGAAACGATTTACAAAGATCAAGAAGCAAAAGAGATATGAGTGGTTAAAAGACATTAATGCACAAGTGCCCAAACAGGCTTCAAGAGATTTTGATGCGGCGAGAAAAAATTCGTTCAAAAAGTACAAAAATGGTTCTCACACTTCTTATAAATCCAAAAAAGATGTAATCCAAGGATTTTATGCTAATTATGAAAGACTGATTATAGGAAAGAAAGTAGTTCATATTCAGTCTATTGGAGAAGTGAAAACAAGCCAACAACTACCAAGGAATAAAAAAACATCCAATCCAAGAGTTACATTTGATGGTCGTCACTGGTGGATTAGTGTGGGGTTCCAAGAAGACTTTGAATTACAAGAACTAACGAATGAGTCGATTGGTGTGGATGTTGGTTTAAAAGAGCTTTTTGTAGCTTCTAATGGTATGAAAGAACGAAATATAAACAAAGATGCCAAGGCTAAAAAACTTTTGAAAAGGAAAAAGTCAGCACAAAGAGATATGTCTAGGAGATTTAAAAAAGGTGCAAAAATTCAATCTGCCGGATATGAAAAAGCGAAAGCTGAGCACCTGCGATTATCTAGGAAAATTACAAATATCCGAACTAACCATATCCATCAAGCAACAGCTAAATTGGTGAAAACCAAACCAATGAGGATTGTTGTGGAAGACTTATCTATCTCAAACCTGTTAAAAAACAAAAAACTATCGAAATCATTTTCATTTCAAAAATTAAACTTCTTCTTTCAATGTTTATCATACAAGTGCGAGAAGTATGGCATTGCGTATGTAAAAGCTGATAAATGGTTCGCTTCAAGCAAGATTTGTTCATGTTGCGGCGTAAAATACGACCATTCAGTTCAACCAGAAGGACAGTGGAGTTTAAAAATACGTGAGTGGTGTTGTGTTTCATGCAATAGCTATCACGATAGGGATGTAAATGCTGCGATAAATTTATCAAGATGGGTAAAATAAATGCTTGATAATAGGAGGTAACGATACTGCCTCGTGTGGAGTGTTATACCCCTCGTCCCTTTGGGGCTGCGAGAACACTTTGAAGCACTAACTTGTGTAAATTTGATTGAATTGTATAGATTTAGTTAAGTTTATCGTATCGGAAAGTGTTTTTGACGAGTTATTAAATGCAAAAGAAGAAGTCTTTTGCATTTACCTTTTAAATAGACTAGATAGTACATTTAGCAGTCTATAATTGTAATTTTTTGGTACAATTATATTGAAAGGTGAAAGGAGCTTCTAACATGTGGTTAATTTCGGAAATTTGGCCTGTTATACTAGTCGGGGGGATTGTAGTATTTGTAATAAAAAGACTGGAACATAAATATAAGCATGGCAAATTGGGTAAGAAAAAATCAAAAGAGGCTCAACTGTTATTAGATAGTTTCATACCTATAGGAATGCTTTTTGGCTGTATAATCGGTTTGATTTTCGGCATGTTTTTCCCAGATTTCTCACTGCTTTCCATTAGTTTAGGATCCGGAATAGGCTATTTATTTGGTTTTTTTGCCTATGAAATTTATAGCAAGACAGGAAACAATTTTTGTTAATCCAAAAGGAATAAGCGGGACAGTACATAGTAATCATATAAAATATGTAACTGTCCTTTATTTTTGCATCAATGTTATCAATTTTTCTTCCACATCCTATACGCCTTTTTTATTGATTTTTCTCCCCTCTTTCTTTCGCATATTCGCTTTTTTGTTTTTCTCGGCTCTATACCCAAAGTAAAGTATCGCACATGTAGTAATAGAACCTACAATGTATCCTAAAAAGCCTCCTAACCAAAACATAATATAAATTGCCCCCAATCCATTATAAATTTTATGTAACAGACATCTGTAAAACGTTCTCGGTACCTCCGTTTTTTATTACAGATTGGAAAATCCCCTTAACCATTCCATCTATGAACACTCTGTCTTCTCTATTTTGATTATTATCTATAAAGTTATTTATACCACTAATTCTTCCATTATCTCAAATAACAATTTTATTATAAAATTCGCACTTACGTTACATATATGTAGCATTACTGTTTCTTTTTCATTTAGCCCTTAAAACTGTTCTATAATTTGAACGAGTTCGCTCTTTTGTACGAAATACCATTTATGCTACTGGCACTTCTATTTTTCTAAGAAATACAATCCCATTCTTTTTACTTTTACAACTTAAAAACAAAAAACCCCCTCAAAGCATGAACTTCAAGGGGTGAGCCTGTTTTTTATTTACTTATATACGTACAGCTGTACCACTGACAGCTACCATTAACATTCCATCACGAACAACCTCGTAATCTACGTCAATACCAACGATAGCGTTCGCACCTTTTTGTTTTGCAAGTTCTTTCATTTCGCCCATTGCGATATCACGAGCTTCTTTAAGCTTACTTTCATAAGAACCAGCACGACCACCGACAACATCACGAACAGAAGCGAATAAATCGCGGACAATGTTTGCACCCATAATAGCTTCACCATTTACAATATCAATATACTCAATAATCTCTTTACCTTGAATTCCAGAAGTTGTTGTTACAATCATGACTGACACTCTCCTAATAAGTTGTAGTTTTGATAAGCTTTCTTATGACTTTATTATGACATGGAAAAAGTATCTAATCTATTGAATTACCTTACAGGAATGTGACAGTTTTGTAATAATAAAACGCGCATTATGTTCCATTTGAATAAAGCGCTTTAATATTGGGATACATAAACGATTCTCTATTTTCTTTCCAATCTTTTTCTACTTCTTTAAAAGTTGGTCGTCCTAATTCTTTATTATTTTCATGTTTACTAAACCACTTTTTCACATACTGGTCTCCATTTTTATTTTGAACTGTACAAAGGAAGCTATTACTGCTATCCTTTAATATTTTTACAATCACGAAAAGGCACCTCTTCCCTTTTAAATAACATGATAGAACTTGATCTTTTACTATAAGCCCTTCCTCTCTTATAGTCATACGACTCCTCGGCCGCGCCAAAGTTGTAAGATCAAAAAAACGATATTCACTATGTTTATATTTTGCATAATTGATATGTGAAGTAAATATTATTTAAAGAAATCAGAGTTATAAGCATTATGCTTATCAAATATTTTATAAATTTCTAACTTATCATCTAATGTTGCATCTACTAAAATTAATATATTTCCATCGTAAATATATTCTTCATACTTTTTAGCATGTTCTTCTGGAATTCCTAATCCTATAAATGCTCCTATTAAACTTCCAGCTCCTCCGCCAATACCAGCTCCACCAATAGCTGCTGCGATTGGTCCTGCTGCTACAATTGGACCCATTCCAGAAATGGCAAGTATACCAAGGCCAGTTAATAAACCACCTAGTCCCCCTGCTACTCCTCCTGCTACAAGCCCTGTCGCTGAAAAGATATCTGCTTTATGTGCAGTTTCATTCTTAACTTTTTCACCCGATTTTTCTTCCAGGTGTTCAATTTCCTTTTGATCCTTCGCAATAGCTGAAATGTTATCTGCTGGGTATCCTTTATCATTTAATTCATTAATAACGAGTGCCGCATCATCAATTGTTCTAAAAACACCTACTATTTTTCTATCTACATTCATAACTATTAACCTCCTAAAGTTTTATATAATGTATCTTTATTTTTCTTCATTTCTGTATACACTAACCTTCTTATTAACATAACCATTTACGAAAAATGCGAATAGTAAAAGCACTACAAGTGAACTACTTAACAAGTAAATTAAATCAAATGTAATATCAATCATCATTTCATTCATGTATACCAGGCTCCTTTTTATTTAAAGTAAAAGTATATTTTGATAGACTAATCTACTAAACATAGACATCTTACAATTCATCTTCAGTCAATCTCTTTATAGTATATGTATACCCTTCCTAACTCTTTCTAAACGTAAAAAACTTTAATTATATTTTTCTTATTTATACGTTTAACATCTTCTAAAACGGGTATGTTTATATTGTTATGCTCACTATATGGAAAGGAATATTACGATGAACGCCATTCACTCTACTACTATTTCTTATAATGAAACACCTACAATAACTCAGATTCATCATTTTTATGCTTTAATGACAACATTTCAAGCTAATTTGTTTATAAGTAAACATGGAACAATGACATCAATCAAAAATTTAAGCACTCTAGTATCCTTTTTCCTTACTGTAAAAAAGAAAGATCTTGTATTATTTATTTTTGAAGGAATAGATGCAAAAAAAGCTTTAAGAACACTCTTTCCTTCTTAGAATGTTTGTTATCCTCTATTCCCCCGTTTACTACCTTTCATATATGTTTTTATATTTCAAAATGATTTCCTCTATGAAAAAAGAACCCCCTAATACAGTAGGGGGATTTCTAGTTTGGCCTTATGAAAACTGATATAATATATATTACGTTTTTTATTCTTGAAAATAGAAAACTTTTAATAATCTTGAAGGTAGGAATTTTTGATGAAATCGAAAGCAAAATTTAGTATTCGTTACAAAATTATGGCTGGTTATTTAGTTATCATTTTGTTCTTGCTTATTTCTTTCATTATGTTAAACAATGGGATTTCCAGTTTACAAAAATCTCGTAATTTTATTATTGATCACGATTTTAAAGTTCTTAATTTAACGAATCAAGTGGAGAAAGATTTACTAACAATTGAAAATAAAGCGAAAGGATTTATCACTTCTAATGATGCAAATTACGTTCAATCCCTTAACGCTGCAGAAAAGGATTACGAAAAACATTATCAAGATCTTTTTTCTCTATTAGAGGATAACCCCTCTCAGCAAGAAAAATTAAAACAGATTAACGAAAACATTACTAGTTGGATTAATAAAGAGATTCACCCACTCATTACAAATAATAATAGTAATAATGTACAAACAATCGACACGACTCAAATTCAGTCATTACAGTCGCAGCTAACTAACTTCCGTAGCACTGAGGAGCAACTAACGAAAAAAAGAGCTGCACAATTAGATATTGATAATAATAAATTAGAGATTTGGTTATACAGTTTATTGTTCTTACTTTCTTGTATTTCCATTATCGTTTCACTCTATATTTCGAATTCCATTACAAAAACGATTAAAAATGTAATTCAAGCTATTAAATCCATTTCTTCCAAAGAAAAAATTACGGAAAGAATTCATGTAAACAGCCATGATGAAATAAAAGATCTAGCTCACACAACGAACCACTTACTAGACGAAATATCGAAAAGAGAGTGGTTGCAAACCGAGCTTGCAGAATTAATTTTAATGTATCAAGGTGTATCTTCTATTGAGATGTTAGGTAACAAAATTCTTAGTGGGGTTATACAAAAAACGCAAACTTCTTGCGGTGCATTTTATGTTCGTGAAGAAATTGAAGACACTGTCTACTATGTGAAGAAAGCTTCTTTCGCCGGTCAAGGTTCTGATGTCGGAAAAAAATCCATTAAAATGGGTGAAGGTTTAATTGGGCAATGTGCTTTAGAAAAACAAATCTTTATTCTTCGAGAAATACCAGAAGAATTTCGTTATGTCACTAGCGGCCTATTAGAAATACGCCCTCAAAACCTACTAGTCATCCCTATCTTATTTGAAGATGAAGTAATTGCAGTAATGGAGTTAGTAAGTGTAACTGAGATTTCAGACTTGCATCAAGATTTAATTCAACAAACTGTTGATAATCTAGGTTTGACAATCCATAGTATTATGGGACGTATGCGAATTCAAACTCTTTTACATGAATCACAAGCAATGACAGAAGAGCTGCAAGTTCAATCAGAAGAATTACAAACGCAAGCTGAAGAACTACAAATGCAAGCGGAAGAATTACGAACAACGAATGAACAATTAGAGTCTAGAACGGAAGAAGCTGAACAAAAGACAGCTGACTTACAAATTACTAAATTAGAATTAGAAGAAAAAGCAAGCGAGTTGTTACGCAGCTCAAAATACAAATCAGAGTTCCTAGCAAATATGTCACATGAATTACGCACACCATTAAATAGTATTTTACTATTATCTGAAATGTTAAGAGAAAATCATGATAATCATTTATCGGATGATGAAATTGAACTAGCAACTGTCATTCATTCATCAGGGAAAGACTTACTTACTTTAATTAATGACATACTAGATTTATCTAAAGTAGAAGCAGGCAAACTAGACATCATTTTTGAAGCAACGAACATAAGTGACATGGCAGCCAATATGCATCAAAACTTTTTACATATAGCTGCACAAAAAAATGTCGAATTTACTATTGAAGACAGTGATACGATTCCAGATCTGTTTTATACAGATGCAAAACGGATTGAACAAATTATTAAAAACTTATTATCTAATGCATTTAAATTCACAGAAAAAGGATCCGTCTCTTTACATTTCAATCCGATAGAAACAACCAATTTGAGTCATGATATGCAATCTATAAGTAAAGAGTGGATTACAATTTCAGTAAAAGATACTGGTATTGGTATCGCTAAAGAACAGCATCAACTTATTTTCGAAGCCTTTCAACAGGCAGATGGAGCAACAATTCGGAAATATGGTGGTACAGGCTTAGGATTATCTATTTGTAAAGAATTTGCTAGATTGTTAGGTGGTTGGATTACGTTAGAGAGTCATGTAGGAGAAGGCAGTACTTTCACTGTATATATTCCTAACCTTCCAAATGGATTACATGATATACAGTTATCCAATTTAGAAGTTGCAGCAACGATAGAAGATGTTATTCCTGCTGAAGTTGTGGAAGAGACTATCGTGACTCCAGAAACAAATAACGTCTTCCAAGAGAAAACTATTTTAATTGTCGATGATGATCACCGAAATATATTTGCATTACAAAATGCATTAAAAAAACAACATGCCAACATTATTACTGCACAAAATGGTATAGAATGTTTAGAAATACTAAAAAGCAATACAAATATTGACCTTATTTTAATGGATATTATGATGCCTAATATGGACGGGTATGAAACGATGGAAAATATCCGAATGAACTTAGGGTTACATGAAATACCTATTATCGCATTAACTGCTAAAGCAATGCCAAATGATAAGGAAAAATGTTTATCTGCTGGCGCTTCAGATTATATAAGTAAACCATTAAATTTACATCAACTCTATTCGGTAATGAGTGTATGGTTAATAAAATAAGTGAGGTTTAGTTGGAGTGGAAAATAAGTATTATAATTTTGATCCATCAGTAGATACGGATAAGCGTACGAACTTAGAAATTGAATTACTATTAGAAGCGGTATTTAAACTATCAGGATTTGATTTTCGCCAATATGCTCGCACATCTATTTATAGAAGGATTTGCAATAGAATGCAGCTCTCTAATATCCCTACCATTTCAAAATTAATTGAAAAAGTAATTCATGAAGAAGGGTTTTTAGAACAGTTATTAAATGATTTCTCCATTAATGTAACTGAGATGTTCCGTAATCCTGCTTTTTTTAAAGCGCTAAGAGAGCATGTTATTCCTGAATTGAAAAAACATCCTGAAATTAGAATTTGGCATGCTGGATGCGCAACTGGTGAAGAAGTATTATCAATGTCCATCTTACTTCACGAAGAAGGATTAAGTGAAAAGGCTGTTATTTATGCAACAGATATGAATACAAATGTGTTAGAAAAAGCAAAACAAGGCATACTTTCATTAAATAAAATGCAAACTTACACGAAAAACTATTTACAAGCTGGCGGTACACAAGCATTTTCTAACTATTATTCGACGGATAGTCGTTTTGCTTATTTCAATCCATCACTTTTACAAAACATTATTTTTGCACAGCATAATTTAGTAACCGATCAATCTTTTAACGAGTTTCATATTATACTTTGTCGTAACGTTTTAATTTACTTTACAAGTAAACTTCAAAACCAAGTGCAGCAACTATTTTATGAAAGTTTAAGTCACAATGGATTTCTATGTTTAGGGAATAAAGAAACTCTTCGTTTTTCAGATATAATGCCGCATTATACCCAATTTAATCCTAGCGAACAAATTTATCAAAAAATACAATAAAGTGAAACTTTAATCAGATGGGGGGGATTCCCCACTGATTATCAACCCTCACCAATCGGGCGTTTACGGACAGTTGATCTCCCACCTGCCTTCTTTGCTTCAGACTAAATTTTTTGGTGGGAGTCTTACTGCCCGTTAATGCGGGATAAAAAGCGTATGAAATCCTCTGTTTGGATTTCATACGCTTTTTATTTTGCATTCGTTTGTATCATAATTAGGCACATATCATCTGATTGTGCTTTCTTCTGTTCTCCCTTATAAAACCCTTCTATCTCCGCTTCTAAATCTCCCCATTTTCTTTCTGTAAAAGCACGTAATTTCTCTTCAGACTCAAATTCATCATTTGCAATTGCTTCAAGAACACCATCTGTAAACAATACGATTTGAGCGTTCTTCTCAAAAGGTATAACTGTCTTTTCAACTTTTATTTCATCAAAAAATCCTACTGCACAACTCCCGCGATCTAGTTCCACTACATTCGCTTCATCAACTAAAACGTATCCAGAAGGATGTCCTGCATTTACATATTCAATCGTTCTCTTTTCTGTATCTACTACTAAATATATCGCTGTAAAATAATATGGAATATCGTCATTCTCATTATGTAAAAGAGTCATATATTTATTTAAGTCTTTAATGACAAGTTCTGGATCGATTAAAGATTTAATCGTTTCACGTAATACAGACGAAATAAACATACAAACTAATGAAGCAGATATACCATGTCCCATCACATCTAATAATATAATACCGTAGCGGTTTCCATCGATTTTATACCAATAATACATATCTCCAGCTAATTTAAATGAAGGTAAGTAACTTGCTTCAATTTTTATATAATCTTCTCTTAATGGGCTACTTAATAAGTTTCTTTGTACTTGCGTAGCTAAATCTAGTTCATTCCGAAGATTTTCTTCTTGTTCTTTATGCCAATTTAATTCCGATTTCAAGCGTAACGCTACACGCATACGTGCTAATAGTTCAACTTTATTTATAGGTTTCGTAATATAATCCATTGCCCCCATATCAAGAGCTTCGGCCAACTTATTTGCATCCTCTAAAGCTGTAACAAAAATAATAGGAATATCTTTAAACTTCTCCTCTTTTTGTAATCGCCTACAAACTTCAAGTCCATCAATTTCAGGCATCATAATATCTAATAGTATTAAGTCAATTTCATTATGCCTGGAAGAATCTTTTCCAAACTGTATGTATTCGAAGAGCTCTTGTGCAGAATTGAGCGATACAAGATCATGATATCCGGCTTGTTTTAAAATTTTCTCAATTACAAATATGTTAACCGGATTATCATCAACAATTAAAATGGACACAAGTTATTTCCCCTTTTCTTATTTAAAATGTAAATCTAATATCATTTTCTATTTTTCTAGTATTACATACTCAGTTACAAAATGAAAATTTCGTACTCAAACATATTTATACAACAAAAGAACAAACCCCTAGAAATAGGAATTTGTTCTTTCACTGTATAAATTTCTACTTTTAATTTAACACCATTGCTTTATCATTTAAAAGACGATCTAATTCTTCCATATGATTTGTTTCATCTGCAATCATATCTTCTAGTTTTACAACTAACTCTGTCATATTTAATTTCGCTGCCTGTTCTTTTCTCGTTTCATAACGCTTAATTGTTTCATATTCTGATTGTCTAGCGGATTCTAACATTTCTCTAACATCTTCTACTTGTTTCACTGGTAAAGGGATCGTAGTAGGTGTACCACCTAACGTCTTAATTTTCTCCGCTAAATATAGGGCATGTCCTTGTTCATCACTAATTTCAGATTCAAAGAAAGGTTTCAATACTTGTCTATATATACCAGAAACTGTAGCAGCATTATGGTTATACATAATAATTGCTGAGTATTCTCCTGCTAAATCTTCATTCAATCCTTCGATTAGTTCTTTCACATCGTGTGACATTTTTATATCTCCTCCTATACTTAATAACTACCCCTTTTCTCATGTTTTAAACATAATTCTTTTAAATTTTTATGTATCTAAAAATGCAGCTTGCTTCAATTTACTTATCGCTTGTCTTTTAATACGAGAAACGTGCATTTGCGAAATACCTAACCGTTCTCCTGTATCTTTTTGATTTAAATTTTCTCCAAATATATAATGAATAACACTCTTTTCCATATCATTTAATACGTTAAAAATATCCTCTAAAACGAGACGTCTTTCTGTCTGTTCATATCCTTGCTCTACTTCACCTACAGATTCAATTCTCGCTACCGAACTGCCGTCAGATGAATTTTCAACTACATCATCTAAGGAAGATACTCGATAATTATTTTTCGCATCCATAATTTCTAGCACTTCCTCTTCGGATAGTCCTAAATGATCTGCAATCTCTATAATCTTCGGTGAACGCTGCAGGTGATCTGTTAACTCCTCTATCGCAAGTTTAATTTTCCCGCCTAAATCTTTAATTCGCCTTGGAACATGAATACCCCAAGTTTTATCACGTAAATACTTCTTTATTTCGCCTACTATCGTAGGTATTGCAAACGGCTCAAAAGCATTCCCTATCGAATAATCATACCTTCTTATTGCGCCTAAGAGCCCTAACATTCCTACTTGTATAATATCTTCATGCATCGGCCCACCTTTTGAATAGCGATATGCAATGGAATATACGAGATTTTTATAGTGATTAACCAATCTTTCCTGTGCTTCATCACATTGGTTTTGTTGGAAGTCTGCAATTAGTTTAATAACGTCTTCTTTAGTAAGATTTGTAGGTTGAGATTGGATTTCCATCATTCTCCACCTGCTCTCTTTGTATATATTTTGTCATTAAAACTGTCATGCCCTCATCATGCATGATTTGTATATCATCCATTAACGTATTGATTAAATATAATCCTAAACCATTTTCCGGCAAATGTTCTACTGGTTTATTAATATCATACGGACCGACTTTACTTTTTAAGCTACTGAAATCAAAGCTAACTCCATTATCCGCAGCCATAATTTCTAATCGATCTTCATATAGACCAAAGACAATTGTAATTTCTCCAACGTCTTCTTTATATGCATGTTGTACAATGTTTGTACATGCTTCACTAATAGCAATTTTCATATCTTCTATATCGTCATAAGCAAAGCCCATTCGATTCGCAACACCAGCCATTGTTAAACGAATAATAGCCACATATTCTGCTTTTGCAGGAATTTTCATTTCTATCTTTTCAAATCTCTCCATCATCCCTAGTCACCTTCTTTCTACTTTTTCAAAATCGGAATTCAAATTTAATATTTCTGTTAGCCCTGTAATATCAAATAATCTTTTTAGCCTTTTAGATACACCAATAAACTCTAGCTTCCCATCATTTTTCTTAACTGCTTTTAATAAAGCTATAAAAACTCCTAAGCCTGTACTATCCATATAATCTACGTTATGAAAATCTACTACAATATGAACCTCTTTTTCATTTGCAATAGGCATAATCTTATTTTTCAAATCTGATGCCGTATACGCATCAATCTCACCAGTAAGTTGTACCGTATAACCTAATTCATTTTGCAAGATGTTAATTTTCAAATTCATCATTTCCGCCCCCTCATCTCAAACGTTTACTATTTAATTACCCATAAAAATTAGTTTTAAACATATTTTTTAATTTTAATTATAAATAAATTTTCTACACCTTTCCCAGCTTACTGCTTAAAATTTACTACCAAATGTTTAAACCTTATAAATTTGTGTATGTATAATGTATAAACATTATTTTTAGGGGGATCTATCTATGGAAGAGCACAACTTTAAAAAGGGAGATTTCGTTCAATTTTCTTATCGACACGATCATGCTACAAAGTTAGTTGGTTCCATTATTAATATACTAACGAATACAATTGTAGTTGATATAGGTAATAACGAGGACTTATCTCATATAGAACCAAGGCAGGTCGTAAGGATAAATAATTGTAAAAGAGTAACGATGGTTTAATATGTAATATAAAGTGTAATCTCAATCAGTGGGGCCATCCTCACTGATTATTTATTGAATAAACATGATGATTGCGAGCAACCTTCATACAGATTACATTAAAAAAGCATCCAAATTATTTTAATTGGATGCTTTTTTATGTATATTTATCACTCTTTTAACTTTATAGCTATATATAATAAACTTAAGATTACTATTCATTATCATACTTACGCTTTCCGTAGCATTCTAGAGAAGAATGTAACGATTAAAATAAAGACGATTGCACCTAATAACGCTGGAAGAACAAAAATGCCTCCCCATTCAGGACCCCAGTGACCAAATAATGCACTACCAACCCAAGATCCGATTAATCCAGCAATTACATTACCAACTATACCTAAAGGAAAGTCTTTCCCTGTAATCATTCCAGCTAACGCACCAATAAGTCCACCTACAATACACGTAATAATAAGTCCCACAATTAAACCTCCTATATTATTTTTATATTGGATTCATCAAGCTTTGGTATGTAACCAAAGCTTGATGAAAATGTATTATTCTTTATTATCCAATTCATCGCTTATCTTTTGTTTCACTTTTCCGACTTTTTCTTTTATAGTTCCCTTCGTCTTCTCCCACTTCCCTTCAGTTTTCAACTCTCTATCTTCTGTAACTTCACCAATTCCTTCTTTTATTTGTCCTTTTTTCTTTTCAACTTTACCCGTAATTTGTTCTTTTAGCCCGCTCTCACTCATATTTCCCATCTCCTTTTCGTAATAGATTTATAGATTTAAAGGATACAAATTTAAATAGAATACATGCATCTTCTTTCTTGTAACCATTCACCGACTCTTTCTAAATCCTTAACGAATAACAAGATTTTCCCTTCATCCAGCTTTTCTTCATAAAAGTTCGCTTCTTCCTCATTAAGCCCTAACTCCTGCATCTTATTTCTTAACTGATCTCCTGTTTTTTGAAAGACGTTAATAATGCTTGTCCCAAGTCCCTCCTCTTTTATCCCAATTGTATTCACGTCTGCATTGTCTGCAATTCTATCTGTCCTATCTTTCTCATGTGTTAATACGTAAATATCTTTTTGGTCTATTCCTTTCTTCACGAGATCATTCGCCGCATTCATGACCTCTTTCTCCGTAATAAATTCATATACAAAAGGTTTACTATACTTCGTTTCCATCTTTAACTTCCTCCTTTAAAATGAATTATTTGTTATATTATATGTAGTACACCCATTTTCAAAATGTTAAACATAAAATATGAAAAAAGTTATGTGAATTTTGATTTTAATAGAAAATGAACAACATCATTTACCACTTTAAAACATCTTCTACTTACAATAACCTCCTAAATTAACGAAAAATTGTTATAATTGAACGTAAGGAGGGATAATATGAAAAAAATCATATCTATATGCGCTCTAACCGCTCTATCTTTCACTTTAATAGGTTGTACAAGTACCTCGGTTACAGATAAAGCTTCACAAGTTAAGCAAGAACATACACAAAATACCTTTCAATTAAACTCCGCAAATATTACCGACATTGAAATACTGAAAACAACAAATAATACTACTTCCAAATCTCAAACAGATAATGAAGAAATGATAAAATCTATCGTTTCAGCAGTTCAAAATGGAACACCTAAAACTATCACTTTAGATCAAAAAAAGAAACAATCTGTGCATTCTACTATAACCGTTACATATAAAGATGACGAAAAAGAAGAGTTTCTTGTTTGGGTTGATAATAAGGAACAAATTACAATTGCCAAAGATGAGAAGAAAGATAAGGTAGAAAGTGTGATAGTGAATATTAAAGATACTAAAATGATGAAGGATTTCTTTTAAAATTCTAGTTAACATTAAAAAAAGAGTAGGATTAACATCCTACTCTTTTGTTTAATCATACCCAATAAATAGACTTTTATAAGATCTATTTAAGGTCTAATTTTGCTAAATCAGGTTGTAAAACATTATTTCCTTCTTGTGGGTTAAATACGATTGCACTAAGACCAAAAACATTCGTAACAACATCTCTATCTTTCGGACGAATGATTCTTACTTCATAAGCAAACAGTGCTGGAGGAAGAGCTGCTGAACGAAAAGTAACATATCGATTAGGTGGCAATGTTTGTGTTGAAGGGTCTATTAATGGTAACAATACCGGAGAACCAGATGACCAATCAAACATTTCAACAGTTACTCTACGAGTATCATCTGGATCAACATTCATAGCCTCCACAGTAAGAAACAACGTAGCAGAATGTCTACGTAATACACCCGTTGATAAAGTCTCATTGTGATGTTCACAACATTTTTTCGGAGGGTGACCATAGCCATAACTCATACCCATTCCCCCCTTTCATTTACAATTAAGGACAAGTATTCCTTATAATATATAATGTTAGTATTCTTTTAGTGCAAGGTATAAAAGCGGATTTCCATCTATATTTTTGGATATTTTATTTTTCATTTATTCGCTTTTAAAGAATAAAGTGAAACTTTAATTAGCCCTCACCAATCGGGGTCTTACTACCCAGCAAATAGCGAGATAAATCTATTTTGAAAAGGACCTGCTCCATTCATTCGTAAAAGCATAAAGTAAATGGAATCCGTTAAAACACATGAGTGACCCCTTGGTTTTCCCTTCCTATTAAAAGGAGGAACTGTTATGGGCTTTGGTGGTAGTTGTGGCGGCTGTGGCTTCGCTGGAGGATTTGCTTTATTAGTTGTATTGTTTATTTTATTAATCATCGTTGGAGCTGCTTGCTTCTGCTAAAAAACTATCGGAAAAGACACTCATGTGAGTGTCTTTTCTTTATATGTAAAAAAAAGCCCGCCTATTTCCGTAGGCGGGCTTTATCTTTATTACACAATACGAAAGTATACTCTCTTTTTCACTAAAATTTTATGTAATTATACATATTCATGAAAATAGAAGACTTAAAATATGCCAAAATAAAGTGAAACTTTAATCAGTGGGGGGTGTTCATCCACCACTGATTATTAACCCCCACCAATCGGACTTTTACGGGCAGCCCGCCCCCCACCTAACTTCTTTGCTTACGCTGAATTTTGAGGTGGGGGTCTTACTGCCCGTTAATGCGGGATAAAAAATATAAAAAAATATCCAGAAAAACTGTCACAAAATCCTTTTTTCTGGTTTCTCTATAATACAGGTATCAAATTGAAAGTGAGGTTTAAACGGACATGTTAACCATAGAAAATGAAGAAAGTCATGCTTCTGATATGACCTTTGAAGATTTATTTAAGCAGTACTATGCTTACGCTGTGAAACAAATCATCTGGATTGTTAAAGATCAATCTATCGCTGAAGAGTTAGCACAAGAAGTATTTTTACAATTATATCGTAGCGATTGGAAAGGAATTGAAAACATACCTGGATGGTTGATTAAATCTTCTACTTATGTAGCTTATAACCATTTTCGATCTGAAAAAAGGCAGCAAGCGAAGATTGATAAAGAAATACAATACCATGAAGTACAAAATGTTTCATCATTAGACGATGATTGGATAAGAAAAGAAGAAATTACAAAGGTCCAAACGATACTAAATAAAATGAATGATCGAGAACGAACCCTTTTACTAATGAAATTCTCTGGTTTTCAATATAAAGAAATTGCAGAAGTACTTCAAATTGAAATATCTTCTATTGGAACATTATTGGTCCGAGCAAAAATGAAATTCCGCAAGATTTATAAACAAATGGAGGAGGCATAACAAATGAAATGTTATGATATCGGGTTTATTCAAACATATATTGATGGAGAACTTTCTCATGATATAAGAAAGGAATTCACAAAGCACCTAGATACATGTGAAGCATGCCAAGATTTATTAGTAGAAATTAGTAAATTAAATCAATGGGAAAACGTAATGCTAGATGAAGAATCTGCAAATTCACCACAAGAAATCAAAATTGATATAGAACAAGCATGGAAAACATTTGAAAGCCGTTCCAAGTTAGACAATGTTTCTAATATAAATCACAAAAAGCACCAAAAGAAGGGAATGTTTACAAACATGAGTAAAAAATCAAAACGTTTCATTTATACAGCAGTAGCTGCAGCTGCACTTTTTACAACAGCAATGATTCCACAAGTACAAGTGGCGGCTACAAATGTTGCTTCATATTTTTCTGATGCAATTACAAATGATAAAGTTGTAAATGAAGGAATAGAAGATGAAAATGGTGTCATACAAGATATGATGAAGAATGGTAAATATATTCCTATTGATGAAAAAATTACAGATCAAGGTATTACTGTACATCTCAAAGAAGTATTTATCGCAGATGCACGTATATCAGTTCATTATAGAATGGAAAAAGCTGATGGTAATTTAGTACCATTTGAATTTGATACATCAGGATTAAATCTTGAAAATGATGGTAAAATTAATGGGCAACAAGAGGAAAACCCTGAGATTAAAAATGACGGGAGACTATCATTTATCCATGATTCAGATGATCGTCTTCCTTTTGAACTTATGGCAGCAGGTAAAAAACTAAATGATGTAGGCATTCGTGATAATGATAAACCTGAAGGTGTTGCTACATTTGTTATAGATTCTAAAGGAAAAGACGCTTTTAAACAGCCCCTTACTTTAGATGTAAATATAACTAGAATTGGAAAAGTAATTGGATCTTGGAAAGGTCAAATTCCAATTGATACTTCACATTTGAAAAACAATACGAATTAACATGAAAAAAAGAATAGAACAATATGTATCTAATTCTCAGTTTATATGTTTTCTTGTTTTCGTTACATTTATTTCTTATATAGTTTTTGCTCTATCTTTTATTTATGATTTAAGTTTATAACCTTAAATCAATCATTTAAAACCATTACAAAAAAAAGCCCTCTAAAAAAGTAGGCAAATAAATAACCGGTTTCTTAACGTATAAGGAATCGGTTATTTTGTATTTAAAATGCGTCTAGACGTACAATTTTTTTGATATGGTGACCTCTAATAAACCATATCAAAAAAAGAATAGACAGCCTAAGGTGCCTTTCTCCGACTTGAACCATGTTTAATTGTTTTGTTTATTGAGAAATACAATGGTTTATTTATGCTGGTCTTCTATATTAGGTCCGTTTGCAGTCCATACAGCAATTAACAAAAGAACAATAGCGATGAAAAAGTTGATGAGCATTTTTACTAAACTACGCATAGGTAGAAAAGCATATATACTTCTCTACCTATCTTAATGTTACTTGATAAGTACTTGTTTTAATTATATATACAAGGAAATTAAACCAGCTATAACAATCAATGGAAGAATTACTGCAAGTTTATTTTGTAGAGGGACACGTTTGTCTGGGACTCCTGGATGGATAACAAAAGCCAGTAAAACAATTGCTCCAATAATACCTAAAAGTATATTAATGATAATCATCCTCCTAAGGAATATTATTAAAATTATATCAAATTTAAACACAAACAAAAGGAATTAATGTTAACAATTACCAAACAACCTATTTATACATAAAAAAACCCCCAAAGTATCTACTTTAAGGGGATCCATCCTATCACCTTCTCTCTTCATACAACCGATTTGCTTTATACGAGCAAACGAAAAACATACATGTCGCAACGGGGATAAATGTCAAAAAAAGTCCTCTCATTAATGCAAATGGCGTTTCAAATAAGAATGACCATAGAAATGATACACCTTGCTTATCCCATAATCCTGGCGTCAAGTATAGTTCTTTCGGATTTACAAAGGCTCCTAAATTCATTGTATTACTATACATAAATAAAAATAATATCGGCAAATAACAGATCGCTAATTCTAAAAATGTTTTAGATAGACGCTTATACTTACCTGCTCGTGACATTGGATCTGAAAAAATGTCATCTTCACTTTCTTCATCTACCTTTTTAAAATATTGCGTACCTGACCACCTATTACCAGCTATATGCTCCCAGCCACTATCTTCAAATAATGTGCAGTAATTAATAAAATCACTTTTTCTACTAAATACTCTATGGTCTATTTTAATCGTCGCATCTTCCGGTTCTGTATATCTAAATGTATAACCAAATGTATTGCTTTCTAGTTGATGGCCTTTCCAAGCCATCTCCTCTAACCATTTTTCCTCTTTCTCAAAGTCTAAAAAGAATTTCAATCTCCACATCATCGTTTCCCCCTAACTATACGTGTAATAAACTTTTTGTAACCGCAATAATGTGCTGCATTCTCATAAAATCTAAATGCAATACTTCTTTCCCGCGTTCCGTAATGACATACACTTTTCTTCGTTTATCTTCACTTTTTACCGATTCTATTAACCCTTGTTTTAATAAATTTTCAACCGCACCATACAATGTACCCGCTGCGATTTTTACTTGATGATTACTCAGTTCCTCCACCTTTTGCATAATTAAATATCCATGAGCTGGCTCTAATAAAGCTAAAAGAACGTAATACGTTGTTTCCGTTAATGGTAAATTTTTATCTCTATTCATAAAGACCTCCAATGTAACGATAACTATATAGCCAAACTATATAGTTGAACTGTATAGTTAAATTTTATACAGTCAGACTGTATATGTCAAATATAGGAATAACTTTATAACCCAAAACAAAAACGCTACCTTTTTAAAAGATAGCGTTTTTGTTTTACCCTTGCTTATTCTTCGCCTTCATTTGCTCTTCATAAACAAACTTCGCGGTCATAAAGTCGTTAGAAAAATCTTTCAATGCATTCTTCATTACATTTAATTCTTCTTGTGATTTAATTTCAATACTGTTTAAGAAATCAAATGCTTTTGATTGTTCCTCCGCAACAAAGTTTTGTGTCATATAATCATCTTGGAAGTCTTTCTTCGCCTTTTCTTTTACTTTATTCATTGCCTCTGTTTTGTTTATGCTTTTCATTGGATTTTCGAATGCTCCAGTAGGTTGTTCTGGTTTTGGCTCTTCTTTCTTTTCCGGCTGTTGCGCTGGTGCTGGTTGTTGTGGTTCCTGCTTTGGTTGTTCTTGTTGAACCGGCTGCTGCGCTACTTGTTGCTCTTTTTTCGCTAACTCATCTTTTAACTTCTTCACTTGCTCATCAAGAGATTTTTTTTCAGTTTCTAACACACTCATATCACTTTTCAACTTTTGCGTTTCTTCAAAATGTTCATCTACTAATTTATTATATTCTTTCTCAGAGCACATTTTTTCACTGGTTGATGTCGTTTTCTCTTTCATAACAACTACATTAATAATTACAAAAAAAGCTACAATTCCTATTAACGCAGCGGAAATCTTCTTTTTGTTCATGATTAATCCTCCAAAATGTAAAATTTAAAAAATTATCATAACAGACCAATTCGCTTTCAACTGTCATATTTTGTCGAATCAATATAATAAAAAAAAGCATCTGAAACAGATGCTTTTTCTCATTCTTAATACGTAAACGTAATCGTCACTAAAGAATACCCTTCTTTCGCATTGTAAGGCTCCGCTTTATAAGAAACTCGGTTTGCCCCTTGCGGATAATCGATTTCGCCAATTACCTTTTTCACATCTTGCAGTGCACCATTCATTGATTGCTTGTACAGCACTTCAATTTTCTCTGGTTTTGCACTATAACGCTGCTGCATTTTATTTTTTAATTCGGTATAGTTGTTTACGATATATTCATTTCCTAAATAGTTTAACTTTGTATCTTTTAATATTTGCTGATATGCAGGCGTTTTCGTACTACCTGCCGCAATTTTGTTTGTCAGTGTACTATAATAATTTGTTGTAGCTTGCGGATAGTCTCCGCGGTTCCACTCATGATTTCTTGCGATTTGTTCATCTGATAAATTGAAATACGAATACGTTACGCGGCCCTGTTCATCTGGAACCGGATCATCGAATGTTGTATCAAGGTGATACCATTTATTTTCGATTTTCACTAAATTCCAAGCATGAGGTTGTCCGTCCCCAGTTCCTGTCACGAAATGATTTTCAATTCCTGCTTCTTTTAATAATTGATAAGTTAATAGTGCGTAACCTTGGCAAACCGCAGAACGATTTACTAGTGCTTCATATGCTGTGTAAGCTTTATAAGACGTATCATAAGAAACATGTTTTACTACGTAATCATGAATCGCCTTCACTTTTTCGTGATCATCCATTCCAACTTGAGTAATAGAAGAAACGATTGCTTTCGCTTGTTTCATGACATATTCCGTCTGTTCTTTCGTTTCACGATATGTAATCTTAAGCGTAAATGTATAATTTCCAGGTGATCCAGAAAGTCCATATGAAACATTCGATCTATTATTATTTGTATACTCATTTTTACTTGCAACTTCTTTATATGCGTTAAAAAGTGTATTCATCACTTCGTTTGTATTATTGTTTTTCGTTTTATATGGAAGTGTAATATTTGTCTCGTATGTATTAATACGCTTTTGTACTTCCCCTTTAAACGCTGTTAATAATGCCGCATCTCCTGTATCTTTCACATCGGCATTTTTATATTTTAAAGTTTTATATAAAAACTGCGCATACTGTTCACGTGTTACTGTGCCATACGGTTCAAAATTCCCGTTCCCTGTGCCATCTGCGATTCCATTTGACTGCACTGCACTAATTGCGTTTTCTGCCCAAAATGGATTTGGAACATCCTTAAAGGTATGTTTTTGTTTTGCCGCAAGATGGAAAGCATTTGTAAGAATTTGTGCCATTTCCGCACGACTCACAGAAGCTTTCGGTCTAAATTGGCCATTTTCATCACCTTTAAAAACTCCTAAATTCGTTAAAGTTAATACCTCTTCTGGAAACATTGTAGAACTTTGATTAATATCACCGTAAGGATTTTTAAACGTAGACCCATCCTTTAATACGTAACGAGTTCCATCATTACTAAACGAACCGCCTTGTTTATTCGGTACTAACACTCGATAAATTAAAGCCGCAACTTGCTCCCTTGTCGCAACATCTCCAAAACCAAATATCCCATTTCCATAACCTGAAATAATATTTTTACTCGCTAAATCTTTAATCGCAGGATATGACCAATGTGATGTCGGCACATCAGAAAAAACACCCACTTCAGCAGCTTTTACATCGCTGCCATTTGTATATAACAACGCACCACCAATAAGTGATAGTGATGTAATTGATTTTAATAGTTTTGTGTACATAATTTCTTCTCCCAATATGTTCTCTATTTTTGTTGGTTTATGTCGAAAAATCTAAAAATATGACAAAATATATTATACAATTAAAAGTTTTTGAGGGATATATCGAATTTTAAAATATGCAAAAATTCATATTGTTATAAGGATTCATAGTGATATTATGTTGTTTTACTTGCGAATATACAAATAAAAAAACGCTCATCTGAGCGTTTCATCTATATACCTAATAATTACTTTTTCTACACTTCGAACTCTTCGGTAATAATCCTTTAATCTAACAACTCTTTATTCTCCAATATTTCTTCAGCCCGATGGCCCTCCATGCGTATATTGTATAACACTTGTTGTATTAACCTTTGATTGGTCTGTTGAAACATTTCATCCATTTAGAAATAGTTCTATTGAATTTTTCACCACTAGCCATAAAAATATCTTATAATCTTTATATGATAAATTATTGTATTAGGAGTAGATAAAATGCCAGTTACACTCGAACTTATTCTTTTCATTCTTATAGCAATTAGTGCTGTTGGCTATTTAATAAAAGAATTTCAAAAAACTAGGAAACGAACACTTGGAATTTCACTAGAATTTTTAATTCTTTTCTGGTCAATATGGAGAATATCAACTATCATAATCTAATTTATAAAACATGAATTCCTTTGAATAAAACTCAATATTATGTCCATAATGTTGATAGGCTGTATGCCAGAATCCATTTAGTCTTCTCTGTATCTCCTTGTATTAAGCAGTTAGCCTTTGCTAGCTGCTTAATACAAGGAAATATTTTTTATTTAAATTAACTATTTTGTTCACTTTTTTGATACATTTACGAAACATTCATATGTTACGTTATATAAGTCCTTTTTTAAATCATATTCATTCTAGAAAAAAGTCCTAGTCCCCCTAGGGCTTTTTTCATTCAAATAAAGAGTTTTATTGTTTCTCAATAACCGCAACTATTTAATGTGGTAAAATAATAATTGGATTGGCATCCAATACCATATTACGATGGATCAAATCGCAAGAAGGCACCTTAGGGTGTCTTTTTTATAGAAAATCAGTTTAAAAACTAAAAATAAAAGAACCTCAATAAATGAGGTTCAAAAAATCTACTATTTTAAATTACCTTCGTAAAAAGCAACTCCATTTTGAACATGTTTTAAATACCACGTAATCGTCCCGCCACAAACATTTTCATTAAAACTATTAGCATATACTCCATTTGAGTAATAAAGAGTTCTTTTGAACTTACCGTTAGAATACTCATAAGGAATTGAGCATGTTGCTTGTTTCGGAGAGCTCACAGCTTTTTGCGTATCAGCTGAAGCTGCCCCAATTCCTCCTGTTAATGCAATACCTGTTGCCAATAGCCCTACTACTAATTTCTTGAACATAATAAATCCCCCTTTAATAGTTTTTATAACTTACAACTTAAATGTATCACTTTTGTAATTTATGTAAATATCTTGAATATGTAGAAATATTTATTTAATTATTGGTAATATTAGGATTTTATTTTATCAAATGGAAAATAGAGGGATTAGGAAGGTTTGTAAAAATCCATACTAAGTAAACTAAATATCACGATATATCATTAATGGGCTGATCCAAAATTTTTTCTGATTGGAAAACTATAGTCTCATATATCAATTGCGAGGATACCTTAAGGTATCTTTTTTGTACATATAAAAGTCTCAGCATCTTATTCCTTTAAAACAATAATTGCAACTATATTAATTTTACATTACATTAAGGTTAGGGAATATTCTTATATTAATAAAGTGAAAGTGCTAAATAGTAGGTGGAAGAATGGAATTTAACGATTTGGGTATTACCATTAAAGAACTTAGAATCAAAAAAAATATATCACAATCCGAATTATGTCATGGAATATGTTCACAAAGTCAAATTAGCAAGATTGAAAAAGGTATGATTTATCCATCTAGTATATTGCTATATCAATTATCAGAAAGACTTGGTATTGATCCAAATAATATATTTGCACTAACTCAAAATAAAAGATTAAAATATGTAGAAAATGTAAAATACGTAATAAAAGATTGCTTAAAGCAAAAACAATATAAAGAACTTTATGAAATAGTGAAAAAAGAGAAAAACTTAAATAATTTTCAAACAAAAGAAGAGAAACAATTTCTAATATGGCATGAAGCAATTGCTATATTTATAGTGGATAAATCATTAAAAACTGCTTTAGATTTTTTAAATAATGCATTAAAACTGACTTTAACTAATTCTGATTTTTTATCAGAAAGAGAAATAGATATTATGCAAACAATGGCTATATTTTATGCGGAAAATAAAGAATATGAAAAAAGTATTAATATATTAAAAAGATGTTTAAGTAATTTTAATAAGTTAGATTTTCCTAGAGATAAAGAAATTAAGTTGAAAATCATGTTAAATTTAGCAAAATCTTTGGACTTCACATATCAACATGAAGAGGCAATAAAATACATTGATAAGGGCATCAAATTAGCAATTAATCTAAATACGTTATACCTATTAGGTGAACTCTTCTATTTAAAAGGTCAGTTTTTATTAAAAATTAAACAACATAATGTAGAAGATGTTATTTATAACTGGAAAAAAGCATTATTTATATTTGAACTAACAGAAAAAGAATATTATACAAAAATGCTACCAGATGAACTTATTGAATTACAAAATAAAAAACACTCATAATTTCGTAAAAACTACTTACAAATCCCACAGAAAAAATCCCTATAGCTTTTAAACTTAGAACGATAATATTAAAATAATTTAAGTCGGCAGAATGCTCCTTTTGGTATCTTTTCTTTATTTTTACAAGTACCTACTCAATTAATTCTTCAAAACATAATAGGAAACATTGTTTTATTTATCCTATTTTCATTCATGCTATATATAAAATTCGTTAATAAACCCACCTCAAATACTAGTTCCTTTTATAAGTCGTTTTTTGATGTAGCTGATATTATTCTCAATACAATAGAATTAATTATTGGAACATATTTAGCAATATATATCAAAAAACAATAATAAGAAGATCCCTTCCACCTTAAGGTAGAAGGGATCTTCTTATTTCTATTTCAAACTACTCGCAATCTCCGTAAAGATAACCCCAAGTGCGTCAACAAGCGTTTTTTCACCAACTACCGCTCCTCTACCGAACGATCTTTCACCGATAGATTGTATGCCTTGAAGTGCTGCTTGCTACATTTCAGCGAACTCTTTCACTGTTAGCTCACGTTTTTCGCCTGCTGCATTTACGGGCAGCCCGTTAATACGGGATAAATGTTAAATCAACTCCTATTTAACATTTCAATTCAGATATACGACCGTAAAGAATACATCATCACGGTGTCAGTAAGCAAAAGTGTATTCTGCATTTCTGAAAACAGTAGATGGCAGATTATGCCCTACTGAATCTGCTAAGAAAGAATATACAAGAACATCCTTAACATCCTCTTTATTTCCACTAATGATGACATCAAGGAAATCTTCTACTTGAAATTCTGGAGTAAACAACACAATCTTAGTTGTTCTGTTTGGTTCTAAAGAAACAAAAGTACGAGAGATTTCAACTAATTCATTTTGAGTTGGGAAAAAAGTGTTTCGGCTTCTCTTAACAGTTACCGTTACATTACTAGTATGGCAGCGTGAATCATTGTTTAACATAATGTTGAGAGCAGTTGGAATAATCCCATTTTCAGAAACTGGAACTCGAAACACCCCAGTAGATTTATGAGCCATATAATCACATCCTTTCAAAATAAAATATATTTACAATATATTAGATGCAAAAAACGTACATTTTGATATGGACAAATTATATGATTAATATATCTATAATAACCCTCGGTATTACTAAGCTAATGTTTTAAAAGATTAACAAATAATTACCTCTGCAAATTTAGAAAATATCTACACTTTTTACAAACATTATTACAATTAGATAAACTAAAGCAATATCCTATTAACAAAGGGACTCCATAATTGGAGTCCCTTTGTTAATTAGCAATTAAAAATGATCAGCATGTGAGTATTGTATAATTTCTTCCTTTTTTAGAGCATGTTGTGTATCACCTGTATTGTTACTAAATGATAATGCTATCACTAATCCTAACGCCGCTAATACAAGCTTCTTCATTATTTTAACGCCCCTTTGCTTAGTAATTTTTGTTTCGCTTCGTAACATACATCGAAATAATCACTAACTTTTTCATGCTTATTCAATTTGCGGAAGCGAACCGCTAATACTTCTGCATATTCTTCTACGTAATCCCATAAATCCTGCTTTTCGAAGTAAGAAATACTTTTTTTCACTTCTTCTTCTAAGAGTTCAATTGCTTCATCTTCATTAAGAGAACGTAAAATATTGAAATGATATACATACTCCTCATTCCCTAATTCTATACAAACTGCTAATCCTTTTTCAATAAGTTCTTTTGCAATATTTGTTTCTCTTAGCTTATAGTGTTCACGTGCTTGTAAGAACAATGCTTTAAAATGAATCGGATTCTTCTCTGTCACTTCTGATAAATGACGAATCGCTAATGTAGATAAGTTTTGAGTTGCATATAATAATCCTAAATTATGCCTTACTACTAAAATCAATTTTTCTTCATTATGTTTTTGCAAAAGGTCAATGGAACGATTCAAATGTTCTTCCGCTTTTTCAAATTGCTTTAAGAATATACAAGCTGTCCCTAGTGTGTTTTCGCAAGAAGCAACTTTCACCTCATATCCAGCATGCCTTTCAAAGATTTCTTTCGCCTTATTTGCGTATTCAATAGATATTAGCATACTAGACATATGATGATTTAACACTGCATATTTTTGATAAAACTCTGCATGCTCTAGTTCGTCAGAAATATGTTCTAATAGGCTCTCAGCTTCTTCATATTTCCTTCTAGATTCATTATAGTTACTAAACATTAAAGCATGTTCTGCTTTAAAAGAATGATAGTAATAAGCTGTGAGTGTATCTGTCGATTCATCAATTGTATCAATTGCTTCAAAACTATCTTTTCCAATACTTACTCGATCAGTTAGCATTCTATATTTTAGGTCTAGTAAAGAATAATATAATAATAAATTTTGATTTTGATTTTCTTTTTCTTCTGCATTTTTAATCTGTTCAATTTTTTCATCTATTTCTTTCTTTAATTCAGTTGCTTTTATAATTTGCTGTGACAACATCATTTGATAAAAATCATTAAGCTGTTGCATAACTGCTTCATGCATTAAAATATTTGTGCTCATATCACTACGTCCTCCTCAACCACTTCTATTTACCTAAATATTACCATGATTCCGTAAATTATATAACAATTCGCCCCGCAATTATAAATTGATAAAAAAATAACAGAATATTCTAAATTAAAGAGGGATTGGCTGACATATGGTTACTGTATAAAAAATAAAAAACTTATGATATTTGATCTTATTTATGGTTCGTTACAAAGTTTTCTAAGTTAATATAAACTCTAGAAAAAATGAATAAAGATCACCAAAAATGAGTTATCTTTAATCCGAACAATAATTATAATCGTTATAAAAATTCTCATTATTGTTAATAATAAAATATTTTGATATTCCATTTTTCCTAAAAGTGTACTATACTGTAAATTGCTGAGGGACATATTTTAGTATTTTATGGTAACTATTCAATTTGTTAGGTTATTATTAGTATTATGGTAACGAAAACCTTATATTTCCCCTTGAAGATAAAGCATTAGCAGCAATCACATCGAAATATCATAATAATAATTATGTTCTTAACAATATCAAGGAGTTTTAATTCAGAAAATTCTAATCATTAACTGATATAAAGTGCTAAATAAAATATTTAGACAATTGAAGTCCAACAATGATTAGAAGATATATATATTAGAAAAGGAATTTTGGGAGATCTTATCCTATATAACTAATACATATAGCTTTGTATCTTTAAATCAATAAATTTTTCGATAAGCTAGTTAATAGATTATTGAATTTAATCTTTTGATAGAGTTAAAAAAATCAACTTTATATTCTAATTTAAAAATTACTAGGTGGTGTCGGTAGTGTTTGAGTACCTTTTAGTTAAAGCTTTATTTACTATTTTCTTAATTAGCCTAATCGTGCTAATCAGTGTAATATGGACTAAAATAGAAAAAATTCTGGACGAGACTTTATTTAAAAACGTTTCTGAAAAAACCAGATATGTAGTAACTATGATAATTATTATGGTGGGAGAATTTGTTCTCATAGTCATTACTTCATTAAATTGGAAAGCTTCAATTATTGACACACTCTTTTTTGGTAGTATTATTTTGTTCTGCTGTATATGGCTAATACCTTATTTTGTTAATCAACAACAAAACGTCGCTAAAGTTATGGATAAGCATTTTAGTGGAGGGGTAGATTTAGGTGAAATTCAAGTTCATCGTGCGAAACTTTCTGCATTTAATTTAGGAAGTATTGTATTTTCTATAGTGGGAATCATTATACCTATTTGTTATTATTTTAAATACTTTTTATAACGGTTTATTGGTACTGTTGCAAATTTTTTTAAGATATAGTAATAGGTGAGATTACAGATATTTATGTAGAAACAACTTAGATGTATAAGACAATCCATTTGAGCGAAAACAGTAAAATACCCTACAAGTAAAAAATGATACTCATTTCCAAAATCTTAAACTTGGCTGCCGCTATTTCTTCCTGAGCTGATACATTAGTACGTTTAGCATCGTGAATCTCCCTGACCATCTTCTTCATAAGATTATCATCCCTTAGCTCTAACTTCTTTTCTATCTTTTTTTCCCGTTCCTTCATATCTTCCATTATTAATTTATTCCTTTTGAAGTACTTTTTATCAATTGAGAAATTTTCCAAAACACAATTAAACAACCTAAACTCCCTATTTATAGGAACTCACGTTGCTTCTTTTAAAACTATTATCTTAGTATTTATAAACATACATATCTTTACAGAGAAAACATCTAACGAAACTATATATCAATCAATTATATAAAAACCCCTCCACCTTAAGGCAGAGGGGATTTTCTCATTCCTATTTCAAACTACCCGCAATCTCCATAAAGATAACTCCAAGTGCATGTGCACCTGCATCTGGATAGCCTAAGCTTCTTTCACCAACTGTACCGGCGCGGCCCATGCGAGCTACGATTTCTTTCGTATACTCCGCTCCTTTAACTGCTGCTTCTGCTCCTTTTTCAAAAGCAGTTTTCATGTCTTCTTCGTTTGAAGCGCTATTTAACCAAGAGTCTACACATGGAGCAAGCGCGTCAACAAGTGTTTTGTCACCAACTACCGCTCCTCTACCAAATGATCTTTCTCCGATAGATTGTATACCTTGAAGTGCTGCTTGCAACATTTCAGCGAATTCTTTCACTGTTAGCTCACGTTTTTCTCCTGCTGCTTTGCTAGCTGCGCGGAATGCACCACCCCAAATTGGACCAGATGCGCCGCCGCAATGTTCCATAATAATCATTGAACAACCGTCAAGGAATGACCCAATCGTTACGTTCTCTTGATCTACAATAGAATGCCACTCACGTTTTAATTGCTTAAATCCTTTTGCCACACTCATTCCGAAGTCGCCGTCACCTGCGTGTGTATCTAACTCACAGAACGGTACTTCGTTTTTAATAATAACGTCGCTCATTTTATCAACGAGATAAATCATGTTGTTTAATGTAATAACATTATACTTAATAACAGCGTGCTCTTCCGCCGTTTCTATTTCAAAGGAAACTTCCTTCTCTTCTGTCTCTTCAAGCACATTCACGTACTCTACACTTTCAACTGGCCCATCTACTTTAAACGCTGGTGTATTACACTCTTTTGATAGTAATGTTTTTAACTCATCATCTAACTTCATCACTGTTAAAGACATGCCAGCCATATCGATACTTGTCATATAGTTACCGACGAATACTCTATTGATTTTAATGTTTCTAGCAGCTAATTCTCTCGTCACTGCGTTGTTAAATAAGTAAAGTTCTTGCAGTGGTGTTCCGCCAAAACCGTTAACTAGAAGTGCGATTTCCTCGCCATCTTTTACTCCTAAATCTTTTACAAGATCATTTGTCATACGGTTAGCTAGTTCATCTGCTGACAGCATTTTTTCACGCTTAATTCCTGGTTCGCCGTGAATACCTACGCCGTATTCCATTTCATCTTCCGCAAGTGTGAAAGTAGGTGATCCGCTCGCTGGAACTGTACAAGAAGTTAACGCTAAACCGATTGTGCGCACGTTAGCCGCTGCTTTTTCCGCTACAGCTTTCACCGCTCCTAAATCCATACCTTCTTCCGCTGCTGCGCCGGCAATTTTATGAACTAAAATAACTCCCGCAACGCCGCGGCGTCCTACTGTATATAGGCTATCTTCTACCGCAATATCATCATCCACTTTTACGTAGTCGACTTCAATTCCATCTTCCGTCGCTAAATGAGCTCCGTTTTTGAAATTCATAATATCGCCGCTGTAATTTTTAATAATTAATAACGTTCCTTTTTTACTAGCTGTCTCTTTAATCGCTTGATACACCTGAATTTGTGAAGGCGAAGCAAACACATCTCCGCACACCGCCGCATCTAACATCCCTTTTCCGACTAATCCTGCATGTGCCGGCTCATGACCACTACCGCCGCCACTAATTAACGTTACTTTATTTTCATTCATTTCTTTCTTCTTAATCACTTTATATTTTTTCAAAAGTTCAAGCTCTGGATGAGCCATAACCATTCCGTTACACATTTCCATTACTAATGTTTCTGGTTTGTTTATAATCTTTTTCATTGTAGTTCTCCCTCAATTCCTTTAATATATTGTGATATATTTGAAATCTTCTTCTTACTACTCATGTTAAAATGAAAGCGTTTTATAGTAAACGGACAAAATGGACAATCTGTCTAAAGACACCGCTCTCATTTATAGATAGGATTTTTATATTAATAACATTCTAGGGATGATTCAGATGACCTCTTCTATAATTTCTAAAAAGATAATCGCGAACTCATTGAAATATTTAATGGAAACAGAGTCGTTTCATAAAATATCAGTGAGCGATATTATGTTACACTGTCAAATGCGTAGGCAAACTTTTTATTATCATTTTAAAGATAAATTTGAACTATTAAGCTGGATTTATAGAGAAGAAACGAAGGAAAACATTATCGACTTTCTCGACTATGAAACATGGGAAAATATTTTCGATTTATTATTTGATTACTTTTACGAAAATCAAAAATTTTACCGAAATGCTTTTAAAGTCATTGAACAAAACTCGTTTAATCACTATTTATTTGAGCACACGAAAAACTTATATATGAAGATTATTGATGAACTATCCGTGAACTGTGGCTTAACTCTTTCTATTGAAACGAAAAATACGATTGCCTCCTTTTATAGTCACGGCTTCGTTGGAACGATAAAAGATTGGATTGAAAGCAAGTGCGAAGTAAATCCATCCATTATGTCTTCTCTCATGAAAAATATGATAAACAATCAATTACTACTATTACTGGAGCAGTCAGCAAAGTAATTAAAGGGTGGCAAAAGCAATGAAAAAGATTATGAATGATGTACAAAATATTGTTCAAGATATGATGCATGGCTTTTATTTTGAACATAACGACAAAGTAAATTACGACGAAACAAATAACATCATTTATGTAAAAGATATCCAAAAAATGAAGCAAGACGTCGCTATTATAAGCGGCGGTGGTAGCGGACATGAGCCTGCTGATATTGGCTATGTAGGAAAAGGAATGCTTACAGCGGCCGTAAACGGCAGCATTTTCACTCCGCCTACAGTAGAACAAATTATAATGGCAACTCGCCTTATGCCGAAAGATAAAAGTATTTTATTCATCATTAAAAACTTTAAAGATGACGTTGAAAACTTTCTAGCGGCAAAGCAAATTGCTAAAGAAGAAGGAAGAAAAATTGACCACATCATCGTAAATGACGACGTTTCAATTGAAGATGATGTTTCCTTTAATAAAAGAAGACGCGGCGTCGCTGGTACTGTTTTCATTCAAAAAATACTTGGTGCAGCCGCTCTTGAAGGACATTCTTTAGAAGAACTGACTGCACTCGGCCGTTCTATCACTGAAAACTTACACACATTAGGAGTCGCCCTTTCACCTGCCAACGATCCAGTGAAAGGACAAGCTTCATTCACATTAAACGAAGATGAAGTCTTTTACGGCGTCGGTATTCACGGTGAAAAAGGTTACCGCAAAGAATCGCTGTCCTCTTCTGAAATATTAGCGATTGAACTGATGAACAAACTAAAAAGCATTTATCGCTGGAGAAAAGGCGACAACTTCGCCATCCTTATTAACGGACTCGGTGCGACACCATTAATGGAACAATACATTTTCGCAAACGACATTCGCCGTTTGTGTGAACTTGAAGGATTGCAAGTTACATTCGTAAAGGTTGGTACGCTGTTGACTTCTTTAGATATGAAGGGTGTTTCGCTTAGTTTGCTTAAAGTAGAGGACTTGGATTGGGTGAAGTGGTTGAAGGCGGATGTTAGAGTGGGTAATTGGTAAGTAAAAATTATGATGATAAAAGCCTTTAACTATAACGTGTTAAAGGCTTTTTGCAAATTGAAATATCGTACAGGCGTTAACAAGAAATTCTTAATCACCTCACTGAATAATTACAGGTCTTCCAAATAAAGCTGGATAATAAATTAACATCGCACCTACAAATGAACACACTAAACAAAAAACAGCCTCGTATTTTATGACTAGAGAAGAATTCGTATCAAACTTTTTTTCATCTCTTTTACATATCATTTTAAATAAAACGCTATATAATAAATACCCAATAATCGCCCCGAGGGTGTTCGTAAATAAATCATCAATATCTGTAATTCTATTATTTAGTAATTGATTTAACTCAATTGCCAATGAAAAAAAGAATCCCGCGCATACGGTGTTTTTCATTTTTTTAAACTGCGGCCAAATAGTCGGCAATAAAAAACCTAATGGCATAAACAGTACGATGTTCAAAAGATACGTAGTACTACCCGCCGTATCAAATAGAGTCAAATTGATTTGATTTACACGAATCCACGTTTCATATCTACTTATATCCCATACAGTCGCAATCTGCGTCACCTTATACACTAGCGAAAGATAGAATAGAAAAATATATACCCATAGAAAATGCCGAATAGATATGTTTCTTTTCGCTTTAAAATAAAATCCAATTTGAAACATAATACAAAACATAATAGTAAAAAAATAAGTATATAAATAACTCATCAAAACTCCTGTATGCATGTGGAATCCCCTAACTTTACATTTTCATCTATTATTTTAGAACATAGTTCAAGAACTGGTACTTTGTTCATATATTTAATCTTCTACTTTGTCTTCGAATATAGGGAATATATTAAAAATATAAAATCCCCACTTCTTCATTTTCAGTCTCCTCCTTGATGTAACTTGTTTATAGGATAGGAAAAACTTTTAAAATAAAAAGTGGGGTAAATATAAAATTTTTCTTAAATCTTATGTTGGGTTTAATTATTGCTCTTCTTAATAATCCGCTATTCATTGTTAGGCAACAGTATGCTTAAACTTAGTTTTCACTCTATTCCTTCGCATCCCTCATACTGTAATACCCCAAATTAATAATAATCAAGAAATACCCACCCATAATTCCAGCTGCAAATGTCCACATGAATTCATGATGTTCAATTTCATACATAATAATCGCGCCAAGTATGGCCGCTGCGAACCGATTTATCATTCCGAGCATCGGTGCTTTTTCTTTTTTTACAATGCTATCTCCGAACTTTTCAATACGCCTTCCTAAAATCCAGGCGCAGTACATACTCACCAAAAGGCCAATGCTTATCCCGACAAACTTGGCTGAAAAAGGTGTCACGAGCCATCCCAATAACATTACGCCTAGCAAACAATACATTTGTATGTTGAATGATCTTAATGCCATACGAATCATGTTATTCTCCTTTATCTTTCTCATTGTAGTTCCGTATCATCAATCCAATCTTCCAAGCTTCAAGCTTTCAGCTATATCTTTTTTAAAATGAGGGAATTTGATTTTGCTCACCATTAAATAAGCGAGTACGCATGTACCAAACGCCACGGAAACTGGATTCTTTAAAAAACATAAAATAAGGAGACACATTGCCGCGAATGGAATCGGCATTCCGATAAATGTCGGGAGTTTGCTTTGCTGTGTGTTAAATCTCGCAAGCCGAAGCATTCCGCAAATACTATAAGCGAGCGCGCATATCATCCCGATAGACTGCAAATCTTTTAACGAGGCATTATATGCAAGAATAGATGGTGCCACACCAAAAGTAACTAAATCCGCAAATGAGTCCAACTCTCCACCAATTTCTGAAACACAATCAAGTTTCCGAGCGACCATGCCATCAAACAAATCAAGGACCATACCTGTAATAATGAACATAACTGCACCGTACATATCGTCAACGAAAACAGCATGAATAGCCAAAAGCCCACACACAAAATTTGCTATCGTAATCATATTTGGTATGTAACTCATCACATGCTTCCCCTCCTTTCTACTAATTGCTTCATCTAAGTTCTTACTCATTACAATCAAGATCCTTCTGCTTTTCTTCCAATATTACTTTATTTATTTTCGTTAACGTCTCTGTCATTTGCTCTAGGGCATTTATATCGATTTTAGAAAAGTATTTCTCAATTAATACATCATCTAACTCAGACAACCGCTCTATATACTTACTACCGTTTGGACCAAGTGTAAGAAAATACTCCCTTTTATTATTAGGGTTTACTTGTTTTGAAATCATCTTCTGTTTCTCCAATTTCGATAAAACTTGGCTAACGGCACTTTTGGATACATTAAAGGTAGTCGCAATGTGATTTGCTGTCGTGTTTTCATTTAAATTAATATGAAATAGCATGCTCTCTTGCTGTCCTGTAAGACCGAACTCATCTTTTAACTCCTGAAATAGTAAAATGTAGAATTCATTATAAGCTCGGTTCATTTCATTAATTACTTCTTTATATGATCTCGTCATAGCGTCCTTCCTCCAGTCGCGCTTTTATATAGTTTAGTTCAGTTAACTAAACTATATTATACCTTTATGTTCGTGTAAAGGGAAATATAGCTCCGTACTTTATTCACAATGAAAAAAGAAGACACTCTTCTAAAACAAGTTTAGTCGCTTCTGTCTCACTGCTTCCTTCATCCAAATACTCGGCAAATCGTTCTGAATAATCAAAAAGAAAATCAATTAAATTCCATATAGACCCATTACTGGTTAAAATGTTATAATGGAATTACCCTACATAGTTACTCATAGCCAGACTGAGGAACTAGCGTCTTATTAAGTAATGCGCATAACTAAAATAAAAAAGACACTTTACGGTGTCTTTTTTATTTATATTCATTGCAATTATCTCTTTTATAAACAGACTCTATCAAACAGTAAAGGAAACTAACAGATGGAACATCCTGTTGCAAGAGAACTACGTTTCATACGTGTATACCTCATCATTTTGATTATTGTCATCGCGTTTTGGGACCGGGAGAAAACTGTGGAAATTACTGATCACGGTAGCGATCCTATCTTAAATACCAGCAATATGACCCAAGTTGGTGAGTATACATTTGCATACAAAGACGAATCTAATCAAATTAAAATATTTAAGTTTAATCCAGATACAAATGAAATAAAGTGAAACTTTAATCAGCGGGGGTTTTGTTTATCCCCCACTGATTATTAGCCTTCACCAATCGGGCTTTTACGGGCAGCCCGCCCCCCCACCTAACTTCTTTGCTTTCGCTGAATTTTGAGGTGGGGGTCTTACTGCCCATTAATGCAGCATAAAACTAATAAAAGAGTTTTATGCTAACGAATATGAACTACATACAATAAATAATTCAAATCAATAAAAGGCACTTTAGGGTGTTTTTTCTTTATGGAGTAGGATTATGAAAAGACAGATTTACAATTCTAAGCGACTCGTTGGTACTACCCCATCACCATCAAGCTAATATTTTCATATCCCCTTAAATTAAAATTTTCTTTCTCTACAGATAGTTATTCTGAGAAGCTGCTCATTTTTTCGTTTTGGGGGCATTTCTTTTTCTTAAGTTGATGGGCATATATGGTGACCCCTATTAGACGATAGTAAATTAACAATTTCGGGGTTCAGTTCAACTTTATTCAAAATAAGATTTTTTTTGCAGTAAAATCAATGTTAGTGGAAATTTTTTAAAAATTAACATAAATACTTGCAATATTTAAATTAGTACTATATAGTTCTAGTTATGACAAAGGTAAAATTAATGAATCAAAAACGTGTGATTGAAGTAGCTGCAACATTATTTTTAGAAAAAGGGTTTGCTTATACAAGTATGGATGAATTAGTACGTGTAAGCAAAGTTTCAAAGTCTAATGTGTATTATCACTTTTCTAATAAGGAACAATTATTAGAAGGGGTCGTTGATTATTGGATTGAAATGTATCAATCTGCAATTGATGACGTACTTTCTCAGAACCAATTTTTAGTTGAAGATCGTATCCAACTGTTTTTAAAGCAATTATCACAAGGAGTTCAGTCGAGAGAGTATAAGGGGAGCTGTCCATTTATTACTCTTTATATTCAAAGTCCTACACAGGCCACGCAAATAAAAGAAAAAATAGGTCTTTTTTTTACAGGATTACAAGAGAAAGTTTCTCTATTACTTAAACAAGGGGTAGAGAATGGAGAATTCAGAAATACGATTCATATTGATGAGGTTGCATCACTTTTTATTACAAATCTTGAGGGAGCGTTATTTATTTCAGAAACATTGAAAGATGCAACTGTAATCACGAAAACAGCAGATCATTTTTTTAAATTGCTTCGATAAAAGAAGCTTTTTTTTTACATCAAATTAGTACTAATTAGTACTACAAAGGGGATTTTATATGAGAACAGTATTTTTAACTGGTGGAACAGGCTTTATTGGAAAGCAATTAGTGAAAGAATTAGCCAAAGAGGATGTTAAAATTCTTCTTTTAGTAAGGTCGAAAAGTAAAGCAATACGCCTTTTTCAAGAAAGAGGCATCTTAAAAAAGAAAGTTATGCACTTTATTGAAGGTGATTTGACGAAAATAGATTTAGGTCTAAGTGCTGAAGATAAGGAGAGGGTATTGAAAACGGATGTGATTATTCACGCAGGAGGCCCCATGGATATTCAAGCGACAAGTAAAGAGGCAGCTTCCGTATTTTTAAATGGCGCCAAACATATTAGTGAATTAGCTAAAAGTATTCATCAATTGAAGGGCTTGCAACAATTTATTCATGTTGTAGGTTATATGAGTCCCTTTGATGATAAAAATAGCAAGATTGCAATTGATGTGTTTACAGAAGGAAACAATTATTTAAAAATAAAAAATCCATATGAGAGAACAAAATTTTTAGCAGATCTCTATATCCGTCAGCAGGCATCCGCAGTAGGTTATCCGCTTTCTGTAATTAATCCGCCAACTGTAGTCGGTAGTAGTAAAACAGGGAGTACAGAGCAGATAGCAGGATTAGGTTTGCTTGTGATGAGTATGCGAAGAGGGCTCATGCCAATGATTCCTGGAGGTAAGGGATATAGGTTACCACTTATTTCAAACGATGAGCTTGCGAAGTTTATTATGCAGGTTTTCAGATTGGAGCAACCGACTATTCAAACATATACACTTGTTGAAGACAAACAGTACGATCAGAACATTGCTGAATTATTAAATATTATGTCGGAAAGTATGAATATGAGGGCACCAAAAATCTCTGTTCCAATGCCACTTATGAAAGCAATTATGAATAGTGGAGTAAGTAAAATAACAAAAATTCCTTCTGATGGATTGAATTTTATTACAAAACAAAATTTCCCAAATGTTTCAGCGAAAAAAATTATGGGAGGAGATTGGTTTAAGAAGACGAGTGTAATAAAATTTTTGCCTGCCGTAGTAGCTGATCTGGATTATCGAATGATGTATCAAAATGGCCAGCATAATCATTTATTTAAACGAACATTATGCGATAACACTACCCTTTACCAATTACAAGGAGAGGGTAAACCGTTTATTTTATTACATGGTTTATTGAGTGATGGAGAAGATTTATTTCCTTTAGCACAAGAGCTTCATGAAAAAACTGGCCAACCTATATGGATCTTGGATCTTCCAGGTTTGGGACGTTCTCCTTTTAAACGAGAGAAAAATCTTCTAGATATCTATTTGAATGTAGTGAAAAAGTTATTGGAGAAAGCTACGAATGGTGCACATTTAATTGGCCATTCATTCGGTGCGTTTATTCTTCTGGAAGCATTGGTACAAGAGTACATAGATAAGAAGTATGCAATCACTTTACTTCAGCCACCTGTTGCTAAAAAAAATGCTAAATCACTAAATGTTCCTCAATTTATGAACAAATGGACATTAAAATTAGCAACTACTAATTTGATAGAGCGTTATTTATTAAGTAATGGTTTGTTTGAAAGTATGGAGAGCATCCCTGAACATTATATTGAAAAGATAAGTAACAGTTTTACTTCTCCTAGAATTTTAAATACTACGGTTCAGCTTAACAGTTTACTACTGAAAAACGATCAAGGTGATTTCAATGAAGTAACAAAGTATAATCTTCACATTATTTGGGGGGATTATGACAGAGCCTATTCTGCTCCATCGCATCTTGGTAAGGTTGATTTTGTTCCATATGGCCATCATTTTCCTCTTAGCCATCCGAGTGAAACGGCAACATTAGTAATAAAAAATAGTAATACTAGCAGATGAGAGTGTGGGATAAATAAAAAGTGTGTAGTAAAATCGTTGTGTCTTTGAAATAAAATCGTACTGTTTTGGGTCCCACCCTATGCCCATCAACTTCAAGATTTTATAACACCCCAAAACGAAAAAATGAGATTTTTATTACAAGTAAGCACAATTTTTCGTTCTGAGGGGTAAAATAATATTCGGATGGGAGTCCAATACATATTATTAAAATTAAGATGGTTCAAGTCAGTGGAAGGCGCATTAAGGTGTCTTTTCTCTTTAAATTAAAAAGTTTGAGACATGGAGTCTTTAGTCATAATTACGACTAAAGGCTTTTTTCTATAAAAAAATTAAAACATAGTAAAAACGACATACTTACTTAAATTGTTTTTCGCTTTATAAACTAAATCCAAAAAGTTGGATAGCTTCTTTTACTACTCATATTATTAATGAATAAAGCAATAACTACAATAACAACGGAGCCAATTAAAACTGGTGTTACTAAATAACTCCAACTATTTGCCCCTAAAATAACGATAATCGGATCGGCCCCTGCCGGAGGGTGCGTCGTTCTCGTTAACATCATAACGGCTATTGCCATCCCCACTGCTAAAGCAATTGTCCAATATTCATTCCCAAACAAATGATATATTGATAGACCAATGAAAGTTGAAATCAAATGTCCTCCAATAATATTACGCGGCTGAGATAATGGCGCATTCCAAACTCCAAACGCTAATACACAACTCGCCCCAAATGGAGCCATTAATAATTCTGTAGAGGTTATGCTCGTTAAATATGTTAAGGTAATAATTGTTAAAAATCCCCCTAGTAGTCCTGTTAAAGAGTCCTTTATATTTACTTGCAATGGACTTCTTCCTTTCCCTTTCATTTTTGTAAAATATCGTACACTTATTGGTTGAGGATCTTCTTGCTTAGTTGCTGTTATATTATCCATCGTTCTCCTCCTTTATTTACCAACAATTATAACTCGACATAACTAACCTGTAAATATTAATTTTAGAGGTTAGTTTTTAAAAAAAAAAAAAAAAAAAAGAATCAACTGTTATAAGTTGATTCTCTAGACTTCTTCAAATTTTTGATCCTGAAATTTTGCTACCTTTTTCCGGTTCCCACATATTTTCATAGAACACCATTTTCGTTTCCCACTCTTATCTATAAATAATAAAACACAGTCAGGATTTGAACACCTTTTAAGGAAAATAAGCTTATTTTCTGCTATTAACGTTAAAGCATCAAATGCAATTAACGATGCGAGTACATCCTCGATTTCTCCAACCGGGATAGATACTAGCTGCTGTTCAATGATTTTATATGTAAATGGTGCTTTCTCAATTTGTTTTTCTAAATACGTAACAAAATCATTGGAAATTTCGTGCTGATCAGCAATTACCTCAAACTGTTTTCTCAGTACTTCTCTTACCTCTAATATGCTAGATGTAACTTGATTCGTGCGCTCTTGAATCCTTATAAATGTTTTTTCATTCCAAAAAGGAAGACTAACCTTTATTACATGTAGCCATTCTAATACATCTTCATTTGTTATTAATAAATCATAACGTTGTCCACGCCTAACTAGCTCTGTATTTACTAAATCTAATGAGAGATTTCCAGATATAAGCGGGAATTGTTTTTTGTCCTGCATGTACTCATCACCTTCTCTTTAAATAATCATATTCCAAATTAATACAGAAGTGCAACTTTTTTATAAACTACAAAGTATGAAGATCCAAGCCTTTAGCCATAATTACGACTAAAGGCTTTTTGTAGATAAGTAAATGAAAAGGAGCTAATTTTATGGAACATAATAAAAATGGAGTGCTTGCTTTAATCGTTTTGTTTGTAGGACTAGCATTTTTTGTTATCGGTATGGTTTATCATTTATGGGGAACGGTTTAAAAATAAATAATAATTCATTTAAGAAAAAGTACTCGTATGAGTACTTTTTTTAATGTCATATAAAAACATTCTAAACTTACTTACTTACTTACTTACTTACTTACTTACTTACTTACTTACTTACTTACTTACTTACTTACTTACTTACTTACATGCATACAATCATCAATTATAGTTATATAATTGGGAAGATTGTAAATTATCAATCTATATCTATATTGATTAGGAAAGGAGCTAAAAATGTTAGAAATCATTTTTGTTGCTGTATTACTTTTATCTAGTATCATTCCCATCTTTATCAAACGGGGTTTGACGAAAAAAAATGGAGTCCTTTTACTAATAAATTATGCATTATTATTTGCCACCATTATTGTAATTGGTGCAAACTGGCGTATGATTCCCGCCTATTTCTTATTGTTCGTTTTAACATTACAAGTTTTTTTGAAACCAAAAACTACAGCCGTTTCTAAAAAGTTAGTGATGAAAGTTTTAAAAGGTTTAGGAATTATCGTAACTGCTATCGCAATGTTTACATTACCTTTACTTTTTCCGATCATAACACTCCCGGAGCCTACTGGAAAATATACAGTAGGAACGAAAGCTTTTCATTTAATTGATACAAATCGAAAAGAAACAACTGTACCAAATAGTCAGGGAAATCGTGAGTTAATGATACAAGTATACTATCCTGCCGCAAAAGGATCAGGGAAGCCTTCTGCCTATTTTGAGAACATAAACGAGCTGGCTGAACAATTGGCAGTAACAAACGGTGCTCCATATATCGTAACGACACATTTAGGGCTGACAAAAACACATTCTTATCAGAATGCTAAGCCACTTCAAGATAAAGAAAAATTCCCCCTCCTTTTATTCGGCCATGGGATGGGATTATATGGTCAACAAAATACATTCCAGTTAGAGGAATTAGCTAGTCAAGGCTATGTAGTAATCGCTCTTAATTTCACAGGATATGCAGCAACAACGATTTTCCCTAATGGAAACCGTATAGACTCTATACCAATTGAATATACACCTACCGCCTTAAATACCATAGTTCAAAAATGGGAACAGGATACTACTTTTGTTTTAAATGAAGTAATAGAAGGGAATTTCGATAAAAGTTTTAAAACTATTGCAGACTTAATTGACTATGACAAAATTGGAATGTTCGGTCACTCTTTTGGTGGAGCAACTGCCGCACAAATGTTAGTGAAGGATACGCGTATTAAAGCTGCAATTGATATGGATGGTGGATTGTATGGCGATCCAATGCCTAAAGACGGTCCTCAAAAACCATTCATGTTGATGAATGCTGAAGCTACGATTCATTTTATGAAAGAGGCTGAGAATCCAAAGACAACCGGAATCCAAAATGAATTATTGGAAATAGTCTATTTAAGAAATAAAACTATTGAAAAACCGGGCGTGTACACAGTGGTAATTCCAAAAACAAACCATACTAGTTTTACAGATTTAGCAGCATTTTCACCTATTATTAATGAACCTGGCGAAGATGTAGCCACAAACTACAAACTGATTAATAAACTAGTAACTAGCTTTTTCGATCAAACTTTAAAAGGCAAAAGCGAAAATCATTTAGAAGAAATTCAGAAACAACACCCTGAACTTCCTCTCATTAAACACAAATAACTATTTTCCTAGTTATGTAACCCCTCCTTATGTTTGAGGGGTTTCTACTTTAACACAATTATAAAAAGGCCCCATTACTGGGGCTCTTAAAAAATAATAAAAATAAATGAATTAAAACAAATAACAGACAACTAAAATATATACGCTTAACATTATATAATCTATATATTTATGTAAAATTACATAAATATATAGATTATTATACGCTATACTAAAATAGGAGTCGACAATCGTTATTTTCTTCTTATTTTTAAAGCAATATGGATATACCTTCTTAACTCATTTGGATTGGATAAGAAAAGAAGACAGCTTAATTGATGTCTTCTTTTTTTATAGTTTTATGAATTTTTTTGAGCAGCCGCTCTCCAATCACGAAAAGATGTTGGGCGTCCAGAAAAAGCTCTTTGCTTTGTAACAGATGGTTTTTCTTCAGGAGTCATTGTTTTTTCTTTAAGAGTCGCTGGTTTTTCTTTAAGCGTCACTGATTTTTCTTCAAGAATAGTCACAGCTGTTTGCATTTTTTCTAACTGTTCTTTCAACAATTGTTGTTCAATCTTTAAATCCGTAAGTAAACGTAAAATCATCTCAGAATTAGCCATAAGATCCTCCTTCCCCCAATACACAGAATAAAATACAATATGTAGAAGACAAAATACTGGTGACAAAAATAAGGTCGTCAACTCTTTTTAACTTCCAAAATCCTTTTATTTTTTTAAGGACCTGCTCCATTCATCCTTAAAAACATAAATTAAATTAAATCCATTAATAAATGGTCTTTATGGAAGGAGGAGTTAATATGGGCTATGGCGGTAGTTGTGGTGGAGGCTGTGGTTTCGGCGGCGGATTTGCCTTACTTGTTGTGCTCTTCATCTTATTAATCATCGTTGGCGCTAGCTGTTGGGGCGGCGGATTCGGCTGCTAAGGAGAGGCACTCTTGAGAGTGTCTTTTTTTTTGATATGCGGCTCGTATACATATTGTTCAAATCTATATATTTTTTAAAAATATAGATTTAAAACATATTTCTCAATGAATAAAATAACTTAACATGGTAAAATAATATTTGGATGGGAGTCCAATATATTATTAAAATTAAGATGGTTCAAGTCGAAGGAAGGCACCTTAGGGTGTCTTTTCTTTTTTATAAATAATTATAAATTAAAATCGCAAAAGATACTTACTACTTATAAGGAACATTTTGTTTAGTCCAACTATCCCCATATTTATTTGAAACTAATTACTATCATAAATATAAAGAAGTTATGGATAAAATAGTGAGGTAAATAAAACAAAATATAGATTTGATTCATATTTCTCAACGAGGTACCACCAGCATTTTTTTTAAAATAAGCTAAGCAAAAAAATAATCAGCTGCCCATATGGACAGCTGATTTACATCATTACATTTCTATTATTTATCTTACCACCTGAACAGATGCTGGTTTCCACCCCTGATTTTCTACCCAATCAATATTAACCTTATATTTTTTATTATTTTGCTTATCTCGTACATTACCGTATGCTTTATTATTACCATTATTCCCAATAAAATCGAAAATCAATTGGCTCTCTGGAACATCAACAGCATAAGAAATTGCTTTTTTCATCTCACTCCAATCTACTGTTCCTTCTTTAAATTTCATTTCAGGTTTTGCTCCTTGCTCGGTACCAATTGGCTTCCAAGAAGGATTAGTTTGAGAACCCTTTTCTTGAGATGCCGCTTTTTCTTCCTCATTATTTTCATTTCCGTTTGTTTTTACCGATTTTTCTGCTTTTGATTTCTCTTCTAGCTGTGCTGCTTCTTTATCTTCAGTTTTCTTCTCTTCTATCTTTGCTGTTTCTTTATCTTCAGTTTTCTTCTCTTCTATCTTTGCTGTTTCTTTATCTTCAGTTTTCTTCTCTTCTATCTTTGCTGTTTCTTTATCTTCAGTTTTCTTCTCTTCTATCTTTGTTGCTTTCTTTTCTTGAGCAATTGCTTTCGTTGATGTATTAGAAGGGGTAAACAATTGGTATGTCACTATACCAACTGTCACTAATACCAAAGTAAATGCAATATTAAAAATTGCCTTTTGACGACGATTCTGTTGTTTTTCTTGAAATCTGCTTACTTGTCCCATTCTTCAAACCTCCGTGTTTACTTTCTCCTCTACTCTTTATGTATTATCCCTAAAATTCTTAATATTTTTATTAAACAATAGAAATAAACTACACTTTCCATACAGGATTTCATATCATAATAAAATTTGTGTTTTTTCAAGTATCTGACATATGTTATTCAAAATAGTTTAATACATTAAAAATTGATAAGCTTCTGCACTTAAGAAACCTTCAATTTTATTCAAAGGTGATTCCAATTATGTCCATATTAGATCCCCTGTAGAAAGCTTTTTAACAATTAAACCTCTTCTTCCCTTATTTATAATTTTTAAATTAAATTTCCCTCTATAGTATAATAAAGATGTTTCGTTTTCTAATGGGGTATGTCGTAAAATCAAAAGGGATTTTATCTCTTTTACCTTCTTTTCAGAGTAAATTTCACCACTAGGAAATTCTATTATTCCTAATGTAATCTTTAATTCGCTCTCATCGAAAGGCCACTCCTTATTAAGTTCCCTTATCTTTTGTATAAAGCTTCTTTTGGTTTGTCCTATATATAGCAATGTTACACTCTTAGCACATACTCTAGAGATTGCAAATATCCCCTTCTTAGAAGCTTCTTCCCTATTATAAAAATCATTTATACTATACATTCCATACCATTTAATATGTACTGTTTCTATGAATCTCACCTCATTTTTAGACAATATTATAATTTCTGAATGTTCAAATTATAATGGGCGCATAGTCCTGATTACTTGAATTATAAATTGTGCTTTTCAATAATACATTTTATTATTACTAATTTCAATAATACAAAAAAAAATACAATATTATAGTTTAATTACAAAACTTTATGAAAAAACAAAGTGATGTCGTACCAAATATTATATTTTTTCAATATCAGACTACCATGAACAAAAGTTAGAGAGTTATGGAATAAAATATAATTTGTATGTACATACATTTCTTTAAAAAGAAGTTTTGTAGTTTGCAACTGAATTAAACAAACATAGATTTTTATGACTCTTTTTGGGATATAGCAAAGTGGGATCTTTTATATGCACGTTACTATACCGAACTTTCGGTATAGTATTTTTTTGCAGCTCCTTGATTTTTCACCAAATACGTATAAAAATTAATAGTATGAAAATAAACTGCTGGCTAAAAGTTTACTTTCGATAAAATAAAAAAGGACCTACTCCATTCATTCTTAAAAACATAAAGTAAAGTGAACCCGTTAAAATACATGAATGGCCCTTAGTTTTAATCCTCTTATCTAAAGGAGGAACTATTATGGGCTATGGTGGTAGTTGCGGAGAAGGCTGTGGTTTTGCTGGAGGATTTGCTTTGCTTGTTGTACTCTTTATACTATTAATCATTATCGGATGCAGTTGCTTCTGCTAAAAAACTATTAGAAAGGACACTCTTATATGGGTGTCTTTTCTTTATGAAAAATATCTATAACCTTTTTCTTATGACTTTTAACATCAACAAAGGGTGATACAAACTATTACATATGTTTGTACCACCCTTTATTGATGCGTTTAAACTTCACAAGTGTTGAAGTTTTAGACTTCTCCCTTAGTGCACCCATATTATTAGAACATCCTGTAATCTGTAGACAAAATGTAGCTAATAAAAACAATATTAATAATTTCTTCAATAAATCCTCCTACATACATAAAACACCATATATCACAAAACAAACATAACATCAACTCTTTATAAAAACAATAAAATCCTCGTTCCTTAAGCTATCTCTTAACATAGGAGTACCGCTACAAATCCATTTTTAAAATATCCTCTACTTAAGGAATTTGTAAGTATCAAGTAAGAAAAACGAGAACTTTGCTTCGTATAATCAAAATATAAAGTGAAGGAAGAAAGATTATTTCTGAAGTTTATATGCATGTGGAAAAGGAGAAATCTACGTTTGTTTAGAGTAATAATATAAATGTGTCCAAGTTTTGGAGATTAATTGTAAATATTTTGAGGTTTTTGTACCAGAATTCTAATTACCGTACTTGTTTTTTACCAGCACATATTGGAGGTTAAAACATGATTAAAAAAAAGAAAATACAAAGATTAGCACTTACCTTTATCCTACTCTTTTCTTTAGGCATTTCATCTTTCTCGCTTACAACAACTATTCACGCAGATACAAGCGAGGAACAATCTGCTGAAAAGAAACTAGTCTCTTTAACGGAGCGTACATCATTATTTTTTGAATATCTCCAGCAAGGTAAGTATGCAGAGGCACTACAGTTGACGTCTACTACTTTTCAATCCAAGTTTACAGCAACCACATTACAAAACTGGTGGACACAAAGTGGTTGGAGCGGGATAAAAAGCATGGGAATCCCCGTGATAAAAAAACGAAACTTGGTCCATCAGACGGTGGAAATTCCAGCAGATACCGAAGGAACTACCATACCGCTACTCCTTAAATTCACACCTGGCGGGAAAGTAGATGAAATTGGAGAAAGGCCACCCGAGGAATCTTATACCATCCCGCATCCTAGCTATGATCAACCTGACTCCTATCAAGAACGTGAAATCGTCATTGGAAATTCTACCTATCCGTTACCAGCGACATTAACAGTTCCGAAACATAAGCGTGGTGAAAAACTGCCCGTAGTTGTTCTTGTTCATGGTGCTGGCATCCATGATCGCGATAGCACATATATGGGAACAAAAATCTTACGAGACATTGCGGTGGGCCTTTCATCCAACGGAATTGCAGTGTTGCGCTATGAAAAGCGCACCTTAGAACATGCATTAAAGATGAGTGCAGAACCTGTTACATTAGACCGTGATACTACAGATGATGCCATATATGCAGCAAAATCAGTAGCGCAGCAGGAAGGCATTGATCCAAGTAATATTTTCATTCTTGGACATAGTCTAGGGGCCGGCACAATGCCGCGTATACTAAGCAAAGCACCTTCCTCACTTGTCCGAGGAAGCATCTTACTCGCACCACCTGCACGCCCTTTGACTGAAATTGCCATTGATCAGTATCAATACCTTGGGAAACCAAAGGAAGAAATCGATGAACTAAAAAGACAGGCTGCTTTTATTCAGGATCCTACTTTCAATCCTGACCATCCTCCAGCTGGCTACAATTTTGGGTCACCTCATTTTATGTATGATGTTTCTAGGTGGCGTCCAGTTGAAGAGGCAAAATCACGAAAAGAGCCTTTACTCATTCTGCAAGGAGCACGTGATTATCAAGTAACAGTAAAAGATGAATATACAAAATGGCAAGAAGGGCTTGCAAACCGCGGGAATGTTCAGTTCAAAAAATATCCGAAATTGAATCATTTCTTCACGGAGGGTGACGGGGAATTAAGCCTCCCTAGTGAATATGAAATCCCTGCTAACGTTCCCGAATACGTCATCCAGGACATTATTACATGGGTTAACGAGACAAAAAAATAAGAAAACATCAAAAGCCTTCATGCAATCATCATTGCGTGAAGGCTTTTGGAAACTAGTGATTCAGAGATAGCTATTATAATGCACCAAAACGAGAATTATATTTTTCTACGTACTAAATAAAACGCTAAGGAACCCATAATAACAGGTGCAACGAAGTCAAAGAAATGTGAAAAAGTAAAAGTAAAAGTAAAAAGAAAAAGAAATGGTATAAGTGTATAGATAACTGCTAGTCCTATAAATAAAGGAATTCCAAATTGAAACTCTCGACATCGTTTAATTTTCCTATATAAAACTTCCCCAAGTAAACAAGCTATGAGAGCTGGTATACTACCATAAGTGACGATAGTTTTTATGAATCCATGTAAAACGTCCGGGTGAATAAAGCTAGGATTAAAAATATATGAAATTAAGAACCATCCAAAAATAAAAGCAAACAGACTTGCAACATAACCAACTACAAATTTTATCAAAGTAATCAACGTAATCATCCCCATAATTCCCTAATATTATCTTCATTGTATCATTTTCTCTTAAAAAGACTCCAAAAGGATATACTTGCCCTTCAGCTTTCTTTTTTAATACTTGTTCAAGACGTATTTTTTGATGTTATTTTGTATAAAAAACTTTTGGGAGCAACCTGTTCTGTTGGCTTGATGAGCATGACATGCCGCCAATATTCCGAAAAAAAATCACGCTAAACAAAAAACTATAATAAACTTTCCATATGAGCAGCTTATTTACATAAAAAAAGACACCCTAAGGTGCCTTTCTCCGACTAGATAACCACTTTAATTTTACTAATGTGTATTGGACTTTCCATCCTCAATGAATGGAAAGTAGAGATGCTTCAATTATGTACCGGTCTGGAGCGTCTCCTATATAGTCAAAAGGATAACAAGTTGTTAATGTTAATGTTGGCTCACTTTTTTCTACAATAACTGTTCGATCTTCTGAATCTGTTATCCAATGCTTGTTAATTTCATATGTATATGTTTTATTTTCATATTCCACGATAAGTTGGTCATTTTCCTTTAATTGACCAAGCTCGGTAAAAACAGTATCTCTATGTCCACTTAAAACTGTATGGCCATTTCCAGATGGTGTAGTAGTTAAGTCACTAACAAACATACCTACACCCTTTTTTAGTACTTTATCATCGGCTCCCCAATATATAGAGTATTTCTTTTGTATTTTAGGGATAATTAAATATGCTACTTTATCTCCTAACTGATGGTTTACCTTTGAAGCGGGAATTTGTACAGGTTCTTCTTGTAATGAAGTGTCAGTCTTTATCTCTGTCTCTGTTTGATTGATGTTTTGCGTTTCATTTTCTTTAGAAGGTGTGGAGGTCTCATATTGTTTAGCCTCGTTAGTTGTTAACGACTCTGCTGATTGTCTAGCACTATACCATTCTAGAAAATAATAGGAAAAGATAGTAAGTCCAATAACAGTTAAACATAAGCCTATCCATTGTTTTTTATTCACTTTTATCACTCCATTTGAAAACGACAGGATTTCTCCTGCCGTTTTAAGGAACTATTTTATGCGTTTGTCTTTTTACGACGGAACATTAATACAGAACCAGCTAATGCTAATCCTAAGCTTGCTAACATCATTGTAACACCGTTTGATGCTGTATTAGGTAATTTTTCACCTTGTTTTTTTGTTTCTTTTTTCACAACTGTATTAGTATTTTTCTTTGTTTCTTTTGCAGTTGTTTGAGGCTTAGTTTGTTCTTGTGTAGTATTTGTTGTTTGGTTATTTTGTTTTGAATTCTCTTGCTTAGTGTTTTCTTGTTTAACAGGTTCTTGTTTAGTGTTTTCCTGTTTAGTATTTTCTTGTTTAGGTTGTTCTTGAGGTTTAGTAGTTTCTTTATTTTCTGTTGTAGTATTTGTGCTCTTTGGATATTTATAATCTTCACATGGAATGCCGTCTTTATCATTATCTAAACGGTGTGGATCATTTCCAACACCATATCCATTTTGATCCCAGAATGCTTGAGCATCTTGTTGACTTTTAAAATGGCCACAGTTTTTTGTATCATTCGGACTCTTAGCTGCAAATGCAGAAGAACTGTACCCCACTGTTAATAGTGTTACCGCTGTTGCTGAAACTAATAATTTTTTCATAAATTTCTTTATCCCCCTAAATGGTATGTATTTACATTGAAATATTTTACATTTAAAAACCTAAAAATACAATAATAATTTGTAGATAAATGTAAGATTTCTAGATAATAATACCAAACTATTAATTCGTATATTGTCATATTATGTCGAAAGGAAATAAAAAAAGAGCCAAGGCCCTCTTTAATAACTACTAATAACCATAGTCACTATTCTCACAGTAATATGAATTTGATTCATCACAACAAATATATGCTGTTTGTTGGATAAATAATGGACTCGGTGAAGCGTTAGCTGTAGTAGCATTTGAGAAAGTAATACTTGAACATCCTCAAATAAGAAAGTTCTTGTATCTCCTGGTGTTAATGTAATTATTACAATTCTACATGCCTAATAAGGAAAAGGTATACCGTATACTTTATACAGTTGGCTATTGTCAGGAATCATTTTGCACGAAAGAAAAGACACTCTATATGAGTGTCTTTTCCAATAGTTTTTAGCAGAAGCAAGAAGCTCCAACGATGATTAATAAAATGAATAACACAACTAATAAAGCAAAGCCTCCAGAAAAGCCACAACCGCCACAACTACCACCATAACCCATAATAGTTCCTCCTTTAGATAAGAGGAGAAAACTAAGGTTCACTCATGTATTTTAATGGATTCGTTTCATCTTATGTTTTTCCGCATTGATTGAGCAGGTCCTTTCGAAAACTATTCACATATTAACTATATTTTTAAAAATGAATAATTTAACTATAACAATAAATAGATAAATTAATATAATGTATTAATTCTAAAAGAAGGGAGGAATAGCCATGCAATTAGTTTGTTTTAAAATAGTAAGTGGTCAGTATTTCTTGTTTGTAGAAGGTATTCAAATTCCTGTACCAATTCCAGCAGTTGCTGCAGCTTTATTAATTGGTTTAGGAGTAATTCCACTTTGTTCTTAATGTAAAGAATTCGGATCATTCCTAACTTTCAATTGGAAAAGCCTCAAGTATATGAATACTTGAGGCTTTCTTTATATCAAAGAAAAAACACCTTATAGCGCTTGAAGATCTCCTGATTTAATTAATGCGGCCGTTACATCATCACCGAAAGTATTGAGACAGAATACTTGCTCGTCTACCTTATCCATCACTGTAGCTTCACCTATCACGCCACCTTGAAGTTTAATAAAATAGTTATGTTCTTCTACAATTTTACTAAAATCTCTATTTGCCCATCTTTCAGTAATTGCTAATAGCTCTTCTTTGTTCTTGAAATTGTTTCCGTTTAGAATATTTCTTACTTTCTCTGCATTCTTTTTGGACATAGGGGTTGCTCCCTTTCCTTCACACGCTTTTACTTTTTGATGAGTCATGCTATGCATAGCTGAAATAACTTCTTCTTCAGTAGAAGTTACTGTAATGTGAAGTTGTGCATTTGAACCTTTCACTTCTGCTTCATTCGATAGTATGTCTTCTTTATTAACCTCTGCAAAAACATGGTCCTCACTCCCCATTGGGACTTCAGCAAACTGTAATATTCCATAAGTCATACCAGTTGCAAGTACTACTACCCCTATAATAGATGCTAGCCAATACGTTAGCTTTTTGTCCATCTTCATTTCCCCTGTCTTCGTTTAAATATCTTAACTAAAGAGTACCATATTTAATTCCTTTTTATTGAAGTGTCTCTAATTTTTACTATAAAAAACGTATAAATCATTTAATACCAATATAACAACTTCACAATCATGACTATGCCTATTCTCATAACAGGATCTATATACGATGTCACTAAATCATCTGGTGAACTATTAGTTATTAGTACGGCTTTGCATCCTTATTCTCAAAAAGGATAATTATTGTACATACCAATTCTTATGTATAAAGACACCCAAAACAAGTGTTACGAAAAAAATATAAAAAAGACATCTTTTCTAGGGAAAGATGTCTTTTTTATATAAACCTTAATGTTCGTTCTGTAAAACCCTCGCTGCCTTTACTCCTTCTTTCTCTTCTTTTAAGAATAACGATACGATAAATGCAACAATAATAAAGATTAACCCAAGTGCAAATGCACCTTGGAACCCTGACGTTAAACCGTTTAACTTCTCTACTGGATCCAGTGGATTTGCGGAGCTTTCCATATACTTAGTTGTTCCTGAAGACATTTTCGAAATAAAGATAGCTGTACCAATTGCACCAGCTACTTGTTGCAACGTACTAAATAGTGCTGTTCCGTGCGGATATAAATCTGGTGTTAATTGATTTAAACCGTATGTTTGTGCTGTCATGACAAACATGAGTCCAACCATTAATACGCTATGCATGACAATAATTTGTACCATTGATGTATCAGGAGTAATGCCTTTAAATAAGAACATTGCAATTCCTACTAAGACAATGCCGGGAACGATAATAACTTTCGGACTAAATTTATCAAATAGTTTCCCTGCGATTGGTCCCATTATGGCGCTAATAACACTTCCCGGAAGCATGATAATTCCTGATTTAAAAGCTGTAACGAGTAAAACGGTTTGCAGGAACATCGGTAATAAAGTCATCGTTGAAAATAGCGACATCATCACAATGACAATTAATCCAACTGATAATGTAAACATCGGAACTTTAAATGCTCGTAATTCTAAAATTGGATTCTCAATTTTCAATTGTCGAACGGCAAAAATACATAATGAGATAAGCCCAACAATTAAAGTGCCATACACTTTTGCATCGGACCATCCTAAATCACCCGATGCACTAAAGCTATACACAAGCCCGCCAAATCCTAATGTCGATAAAAGGATAGATGGGTAATCTACTTTTGGCCTTGTTAACTCTGAAACATTTTGAATGTACTTCATCCCAATCATAATGGAAATGATCACGATAGGAATAACAATATAGAATAACCAGCGCCAATTTAATGAATCCACAATTACTCCAGATAATGTAGGACCAATTGCCGGAGCTGCCATCATCACAAGTGCGATTAATCCCATTGTCGCACCACGTTTTTCAGGCGGACAAATAATTAAAATCGTATTCATTAATAACGGTGTAATTAATCCCGTCGCTACAGCTTGGACGATACGGCCGACTAATAAAACGGAAAATGTCGGTGCGAATCCCGCAATTAATGTACCAGCTAAAAACGTTACCATAGCGATCAAAAACATTTGTCTCGTTGTGAGCCATTGCTGAAGTAACGCTGTAATTGGGACTAAAACCCCAACTACTAACATGTAAGCTGTAGAAAGCCATTGAATCGTTGAAGCCGTTACGCCAAATTCTTTCATTAATACCGTTAACGCATTACCAAGTAATGTTTCATTTAATAACGCAACCATTGCCCCTAAAAGTAATGCAATTAAAATGGGGGTATGTTTCATATTAGAAGTATCAACTTTGCCACTTACAAGGCTCTTAGTTGTCATATTCATTTACAGATTCTCCTCCTGTTTCTTACTTAAAAAACTTTAAATATACCTGAACATATGTAATATAATATACATATGTAGATTAAAAAGGGAGAATCAATTTTCAGCCACTGTATATTTAATCTACAAAAAAGGAGAAGTGTAGATGAATGATAATGAAAAACAACTTGATTTACGTATTAGACGTACACATAAATTACTGTGGGATTCCTTATTTGAATTAATGACGCAATCAAAACAGAAATATAGTACGATCACGATTAACCAAATATGTGACCGCGCGATGGTACACCGAACAACCTTTTATAAACACTTTGAAGATAAAGATGCTTTATTAGCATTTGGATTTAAACGATACAGCAAGATGATTGCTGAAATACCAGTTTCAGATCGATTAAGTAAACCATTTCAAGTAATGGAACAATTTCTACACCATGAAGAAATCGGTAAAATATTAGAGACACAAATGTCTGATGAACAATTTATTAACCGGACACAGTATTTAAGTCACGAAACGAGAAAACAAGAAATAGAAGCGTTAAATCAACTGCACAAAAATCATACGATGCCCAATGATTTAATCATTGAATTTTATTCAGGGGCAATCACCTCATTAAGCGCATGGTGGTTTAAAAGTGAAAGAAAAGTTTCTGCTGCTGAAATGGATAGGTATCTCCATCAACTTATTAATCGGGATATTTTTCAGTTTGAAAAGAAATAAGACTACACCTTTTCAATCATGCAATAAAGTGAAACTTTAATCAGCCCTCACCAATCGGACTTTTACGGACAGCCCGACCCCCACCTAACTTCTTTGCTTCCACTGAATTTTGAGGTGGGGGTCTTACTGCCCGTTAAAGCGGGATCAAATTGACCACAAAATAGGAATATGATATATTTTCCGTAGAATACTATATAAGTATGACATCAAATAAAATGGCATATAATAAAAAGAAGAGATGCGCTAACATCTCTTCCTTAACTGCTACCGCTTAGGGTGGTGGTTATTATAAGCTATTTCTTTTTGCGGAACCCACCCTTTTGCTTGTGACGGCGCGGAGTGGGTTTTTTGTTGTCCTTATCCAGAAGTTGCTTCCGCAAAAAATACGCTGAAACTTCGCGCACAGTCGCTTTGACAAACTCTTTTACAAGGTCAAACAAAAACTCCATATTATCACCTCCTTTCCTTCCGAATAGAAAGAAGGGATAACCATCCACCCTCACAATATGCAGTTACATATATTTTATCAAATGATTGTAAAGATATTATGTAAACAAAACAAATGAAATTTTACATAGAAAAATATGAGTTTATATTCTTTTCACTTAGATTCTCCTTTTTAATAAGACTTTTTTAGATGCTATCTTCAAATAAGGTAGCATCTAAAAAATGTTAAAAAGAATTTCCTCCTAATTTCTTCTTATATTTTATGTAATCTTGACCTTTTCTACGTCCTTTGATTACTTACTGAATATAGTCATACAGATTTTTCGCTAACAATAAACAAGTTACTGTAATGAAAAGAGCACGAACATACCCGCTCCCTTTTTTTATAGCAAATTTGGAGCCAACAATCCCTCCAGCAATTTGAGCAATCCCCATTATAAAACCATACGCATAGTTTACTTGCCCTACATACATAAACATCAATAATGCACCAACATTACTTCCTAAATTAAGAAGCTTCGCATTACCTGCTGCTTTTAAAAAATCATACCCAATAAATAAAAGAGAAAACATTAAAAACGAACCTGTTCCAGGACCTAGAAATCCATCATAAAAACCAATAGCAAAAATAAAAAAGGTAAAAATAATGACGTGTCGACCAGACAATTTCTTATGAGTGGAAATACTACCCCAATCCTTTTTGAATATCGTATAAATAGCGACCGCACCAAGCATAATCAACATCAATGGCTTCAGTACTTCTGGATTCATTAAATGAACGGTCCATGCCCCTATTATGGAACCTATGAAAGTGAGCGGAACTAATTTAAACGCCGATTTCAAATCAAGATTACCAGAACGATAAAACACAATATTACTAGTTGCACTTCCCATTGTCGACGCTAGTTTATTCGTAGCTACTGCACTTGCTGGATTCAGTCCTGTAAATAATAAAGCTGGTAAAGCAATGAGTCCACCACCACCTACAACTGAATCAATAAATGCAGCTACAAATCCAAAAACAATCAAAATCATTAATACAGATGGGTCTAAATAAAAATCCATACTATTAACCTCCCCTTTAGTCACTATTCGAATAGTAACTAATAATTTGCTAAATGTAAACAGTTATTGTAACGTTGAAATATAAAAGCAAACATCGGAGGACGAAAAAAGTGGACTACATAGTGCAACAGCTTAAAAAAATTGGTTTCAATGAATATGAAGCTAAATCTTATGTATCTCTTGTTAAACAAGGGCCTGTCACAGCCTACCAAGTGAGTAAAGATTCGGGTGTCCCAAGAGCGCGAATTTATGAGATTTTAGGTAACCTTGTAGAAAAAGGAATTGTCATGAAAGAAGAAATAAATGACACCACTCGCTATTCACCTCTACCTGTTGAAATCTTTTTACAGAAGGCGCAATCAGAATGGCAGTCTACATATGAAGGAATAAGTGATTCATTAAAAAAACTAGAAACTTCCGAGGAAAAAACGGATAATCGAGTGATTACTTTAAAAGACAATCAAACAATCATTAGCTATTGTCAGGCATTAATAAAAAAAGCAGAACGACGTATTGTCATTTCAATGTGGGATGAGATGTATGAAGCATTAAAAGAAGATCTATCTGAAGTAGCTGATAAAGTTTCAATACAAGGTATTACCCTGCATGTTGAAAATCCCATTAAAAATCTAGAAGCCCATCGCATAACACCTTATACAGAAACCTTGTCTACAGAACATTGGTTTATTGTATCAATAGATTCTAAAGAGATGATTTATGGACCATCACTTGAAGAGCGTAATATTGCTTTTTATACAGATGACCCCGTCCATATATACTTATTAGAGGATTATGTATGGCATGATGTTTTAGTAAATCGACTTGTCCGACGTAGCCAAGATGACTTGCAGCAATGGATTACTGCAGAGAGAAAGTCTTTCTTTATGGGGAAATGAGGAACATATTCAAGAGCAAACCAAAAGATTTGCGTATTAAACCTAACAACTTCTCCGTACAAAAATAGCCGACTATTATATAGTAAATATTCGGCTATTTTTGTATAAATTTATACAGACGCTGCCATTACCCCGGCGATTAATGAGATAAACGCTTCTCCCACTCTTTCACCTTTTCAATTGTTACATCTAATTTTTTAGCTATTTCTTCTACACTCATTCCTTTAAAGAGCATTCCAGCTGCCGAAAGTGCTTTATCAATTTCTTCTTGCTTCTCTTGTTCATATAAACGACCTACTTTTGTCATCCGTAACCACTCCTTTACCTTTTTCGCGTAGTCTTCATCAATAAATTTATCTGTAGCTACAAGAATCCCAGCAATAACTTGAATTTGTTCTTGCTCATCGGAGATACACTTTGCTACTTCTATCGTTTTTTCAATTAAAATTTGTCTTTTCTCTCTACTATGCATAAGTGGTACAAGTATTAATTTCATGGTTTCTTCATCCGTCAAAGATTTTCCTTCTTCCATTTTTCTAATAATCTTTTGAAGAATGGCATCACCATTGTATTCATTTAGTAAAACCGCTTTAGAATTTAAACGTATACTACATACATCTATTTCTTCTATAGGATTCATTACCTCACTGGTATAAATAACTACGATTCGAATATCCGGTAACTCTTTCCTCTTATTATAGTAACGATACATAATTTGATTCGCATAATCCATATACTTCAAATGGTTTTCGAGGAAACGGGTATTACTTTCATACTCTAACATTAAAATTGAACCATCTTCCATTTCAAATAAAGTATCTGAGCGCCTTTGATCTGCACGAACTCTCGAAAATTCATTTAGCAACAATTCTTTTATTCTTGGATAACCTTTTAACCCATATGCTTCAAGCCCTTTATCCCTATAACATTCACTTAAAAACTTCATCAGAATATCTTTATTATGATAAGAAATATCATTCCCTGCCAATAGCTAATCCCCCTTAACTATTAGTTACCATTTTCTTTATTATATAACTTATAAAATTAGCGTTACAACTTTGGGTCACATGCACATGCTATTTTCAAAACACCTTCCTCTCACTACTTCTCCCTCTCCACAAACCGCCCAAACTCCTTCAAAAACCTCAGCTTAAAACTCCCCACAGGCCCATTCCGGTGCTTCGCCACATGAATCTCCGTCATCTCTTTCTGCACTGTTTCCTTATCGTAATAATCCTCTCGATACATAAGCATAATGACATCCGCATCTTGCTCAATTTGTCCGGTCTCTCTTAAATCTGATAAAAGCGGACGCTTATCTTGCCGCGACTCTACAGAACGAGATAACTGTGATAACGCTACTACACAAACATTTAATTCACGTGCTAATAACTTAAGCTTACGAGAAATCTCACTAATCTCTTGAAATCGATTGCCCTTATGCTTCGGATCGCCCGTAATAAGCTGCAAGTAATCTACAATAATTAAAATCTTTTTATCACCGTGCTTCCTCTTTAACTTACGAGTTTGCATCCAAATATCTTGCACCGTAACGCCTGCATTGTCGTAAATCTCAAATGGTAACTCACCAATCTCCGCAAACGCCTTACTTACCTTCTCCCAATCTTCCATCGCAAAACGATGCTTCGGATTTTTCAACCTACCTCCTGACACTTCACCTACGCAAGACGCCATCCTTTTTAACAATTGCTTACTACTCATCTCTAACGAAAACAATCCAACCGCCACTCCAGACTTCGCCGCATGCAATCCAACATTTAGCGCAAACGCAGTCTTCCCCATAGAAGGACGCGCACCAAGAACGACAAAATCACCTTCCTGCAACCCGCACGTCATCTTATTTAACGATGTATAACCAGTCTCAATACCAGTAATCTCTTTCACATCTTGATGAAGCTCCTCATACAAATCAACTAACGCATCCTTCAAATCAAACTCACATACAGAGTCTTTCTCCTCTAACTCACAAAGTGCCGTAATCGTCTCACCGATAACTTTCTCACTCTTCTCCGCAATAAGACGCTCCCCCATCTTGTGCCCGAGAACACCAGCCTGATACATTTTCCACGCACCTCGAACAAGCCCCTCATAATAAGAGAAGTTGGCAGTTGTAGGCACACCATCCATTAACCCTATAAAATACTCCATTCCCCCGATCCCCTCTAAAAACTTCGGATCTACCCGAGAAATGAATGTCACAAGATCAATCGGTTGCCCCTCTTCTTCCATCTTTCGCATTAACTGAAATATAGACTTATGTACTGGCATAGAAAAATACTGCTCCGTCAAACGGCACTCCTTAATAAGCTCTCCATCAATTAGTAGAGAACCTAACACCGTCTTCTCCGCCTCCACATTTTGAATACTCATGGCCGCCACCCGCGCTCCGCTAAAAAGCGCTGCAACTCTTCCTCAGATGGCGCATTCTTCTCCCACTCCTCACACCTCGCCAAAAACTCCTCCGTCTCCCCGGTACTAACAGACGACTCCTTCTTCCTAAAGCTCGCCGTATCCGCCTCAACCTCACACACTTTCGTAAACCCTTTCCCGTGCCACCCACGAAGAATCCCCTTCACATAAGCAACCGTCCGCTTATTATTCTCATACGCAATTTGAAGAGCCTTCAGCACAAGCTCCTCTGACAAATCTTCCATCCACGCACTCAGTTCCTCCACAGTATGCGGAGACAAACTACCAAAATGTTGCTCATAAAAAGAAAACACACGACTTCCCGTTTCTTCCTCTATAACCTCTTCTTCTGTCTCCTCGCAAACTGGCTCGACATCATCCACAGCCAAATCACTCGGCATGCCGAAATGCGCTAAAAGCATCGGAACATTCAGCTCTTCCTCTACGCACTTCTGAAGAAACATATGTACAAACTCCTTATTCTTCACACCCTTAAGCTCACGAAGCACACACTTCTCCACATTCGTATTCGTCACAGGATTATAACGAAGCCAATTTAAAACGAATAACTCCCGCGTATCCGCATCATAAAGAATCTTCCCATAATCAACGAAGCGCTGCACAAGCTTATCAACAGTCTCCCGATTATACCCCGTCTCCATCTCAGCTAACCGCTTCGGAAAAGGAAAAATCCCACACTGCGTCGTCTTCGAACAAGTTAACAAATAAACATAAAAATACCGCTCCTCCGGCGTCAAATCCAAAACAAAATCATCCTGCCAAAAATTCACCTGCACAGTACGATACACCGCCATCCCAATTCCTCCCGTCCTAATTCAAAAATGAAAATTTCCTCTTTGTACTATATATAGGAAGGAGGGCCGGGTTTTTGGCGTGTTATTTCAAAAAATTTTTCGACTCCTACTACGGTGTTTGTTGGTGTTTTTGTTTTGTTATGTTTTTTCTTAGTGATTTATTACTTGGTAGGGGCTTGTAAGGGGCTTAGGAGGGGCTAGTTATCGGTTACTTCGATTAGAAATACTCGATCTGAGAAGCCGCCTCTTTCTTTTGCTTTCTTTTTACGTATGTTGTTGATTTCTTCTAGTGTTGTGCCTTCGTATTCGGCTAGGGCGTTGATTAGTTCTAGTAGGTCGGATAGTTCTTCGAGTTTATGAGATTTTGTTTTTGCTTCGATGTATTCTGTTAGTTCTTCTTGTGTTTTCTTGCAGAGTTCTTTTATGTATTCGTCTTCGGGTAGGATTCTTGTCGTGGGTGTTTTTCCGTTGGATTTTATTATTTGTGGAATTTTGTTTCGGATTAGTTTGTTGTAGGTTGGCATGGGATTTCCCTCCGTTAGGTTTTTCTTCTATTATAATGGAAAAGCAGTTTAACTAGGGGTTAAACTGCTGCATCATTTATTTAGTTGGATATACCCACTAATTAATTCACAATTAGTACGTTAGAAGGTTAGACATAAGTGTATATCTTTAGATACATGTATTTATGGACCTGCGTAAATTATGTAAAAATGATATCCTTTTTCTCTTGAGTGTTGAACTCTTCTACAGAATAACGATCAATAAGAGCTTCTAGGTCCTTACTAAATTGATTATGATAAAATAGTAAGCGCTCAATCTCTCCTCCATCTTGCTTATATTTTTTAAAATCTACTTTTTTCTTCAAATCTTGAAAACCATTTTGATACTGAAGACTTAAATTATTATTATAATTGTTTAGGAAGAATTTCAAATCCCCATAATTTATATACCACTTGTCAGCAAAACTTTTAATTTCTCCATCTGAAATTAAAAGTTTCTTTGAAATCATAGTGTTTGATAAAGTGTGTTCATCCACCTTTTCAGTATCCGAACTAATAAATAGGTTCATTAAATTATTCCTTTTCATGCAAATAATTTGTTCACTTAATATTTCAGAAAAAGCTATTTCTTTACTATTAAATTTTAATATCGGCTCATAATCAAAAACATTATATAAAACATTAGAATATAGTTCTTTTAAAGGTATATTATTAATTTCAAATTCTTGCAGTTTGTGCAATCTATTGTCTTTAGAATTAAATAAATCTGAGATATACAACTTTTCACTATCAAAGTCAATCAATTTAATATTCTTAATACCGTTACTCAATTCCATATTCGGCAAGGGAGCACTATCCAAGCCATACAACTCTATATATTCCACTTCAGGGAAACATAATTTCGAAACATTGGAATCTATTTCTATTTTAACAATCTTACTTTTTACGCCATTGTTGCATAATGTTTCATCTACTCTTATTACTTGGTTTCCTAATACAATGATTCTATATAAATAGGTCGATGGATTTTTCAATATTATTCTAAAATCAATACTTTTTGAGTTCTGTTTTTCACCGTTAGTCCCATTACGATGTTGAAAGTCATTCTTGCAAATTTCTAAATCTTTGAGTTTAGGTAATTTTGAAATATCAAACTCATTTTTATTTAATTCATATAATACTTTATTATCTTTTAGCACCAACTCTTCTAATTCATTTTCTTCAAATGCATTATAAAAATCGTGCCAGTTTATATTACAATTAGTAATCTCAATTTTACTAGCTTGTTTTAAAGATTCTTTATAAATAACATTTTCAAATAATTCCGACAGTAGTGTAGAATCATTTACATCGGCAATACTAATCACAAAATTTTCTTGTAAATTTATGGATTCAGGAGATATTTTTTTAAAAATATCCAATAATTTTTGTAGCCTTGTCGTCCCAGTAATTTTAATTTGTTTTATGCTTTGAAGCATAAAACTCGTATTATACACTTGAATATCTTCAAACAGATTACTACTTTCATCATCTTGAGGAACCGGGAAATTAAACACTTCTTTAACCAGGTTATATTCATCTAATCCTTTGATTACCACTTCACTATCATCAGTGTGCAATACATCGAAAAAAGGAACTAAATAAATTTTCTCAGCATACTCCCTACCTAATTGTTTGATGAAAAACTGTAATTTTTCTGAAAAATCTTGATTGTAGTAGAATATATAAATTTTTTCAGCTTTTTCAAAAAAAGGTTGCAGAAAAATAAAATCGCTTCCCATAATAGAGTGTCCTAGAATAAACAAATTAAATGAATTATTTTCCGCTTGATTCACCTTTGTAATTAACTCTTCTCTTCTAGGGAACAATATAGAATCTTTTTTTATTCTTACTAGTTTATCGTTTGTTAGTGATCCTTCTAAACTAACCTTCGAAATATCATTGTTACCAGTAAATCCACCCCCGAAAATAATATTATTATCTTCTATTGAGCCATGTAACTGATAAATTTCATCTTTTTTAATTTTGTTAATCACAAAAATATCATCTAAGACTTTTGTAAAATTAAACGTCATGATATGAGTTTTTTTATCCAAAAATAACTTTGAATAAAATGGATTTATTTGTAATTTCTCTTTATCTAATTTATCTTTCCATTCATTATATTCCCTTTTGATATAATGATAAAACAGTTTTTCTAGCTCTTTGAGATCCTTATTCAATTTATTTACTCTATAATTCTTTAGTTGATCATGCTTACTATATTCTAAGGATTCATTAATTTCGATCATTTGAGTTTCAAATATTGTTTCAAAGTCTGACCAATTTAATTCTCTACCGTGAAATTCCCTGACAAATAAGTTATTAAAATCATAAATATCTTCATTCGTTTTTAAATGGTACTGTTTTATAATATTATTTAAAAAATGGTTATATGAGCTTGCCATACCCATACTTAAATCAAATCCATTTCCAATTACTACATAGTTCTCCTTCATTTTCATTCTATTTTGGTTCTCCAAAATATAATCACCTCTTCAACAAATCAGCATTTTTCTCCATCAAATATTTTTAATTTAGTCTTTATATAGATAGAAACATACATCCTCATATATATTTCAAAACATTGCAGCAATCCTTATTTGAAAAACACTAAAAATTAACGCCCCATACGAACTACTATAGTTGTTTTAGTGATAAGATCTCTATTCTAATAGCGTCTTCAAAATCTGAACGCATAAAAGCTTCTACCTGCTACAAAAGCACCTTTTAATTGCATCATTTTCCCATGGTTCTATAGTTTATTACACAAACATTTTTTGTAAGAAAGCTTCCTTAATTTCTTTTAAAGTTTTTATTTGTTTTTGATGAAGAGCGATAGTATCATCTAGTTTCTTAAAAAAAGCACTTATTCTTTTTTGTTCTTCAATACCCTTAGGTAATTTAACATTAATATTAAAGAAATCTTTAGCTGATATATTTAGTAGGCCTTCACTTCGAATACCTTTAGGAGCACGCATAGAAACATCTTTATGCCACTGATTAGTTTCAAAGTATGAAACTAAAAAGTTTGAATCCACAGAAGTAGGTTTAAAGATAATATACATTGAGGATAAGACGCTCATTCCATATATTTCCAGACACTTTACTGTTCCCCAAGGGTTTCCATTAGAATAGCTCCTACTATAGGCAAATTCACCTTTTTTCAGCAAATAATAGTTACTAATATCTTGATTTTTTACTTGCTTTTTAAGAAACCTATTTTGATCAACTGATTGATATGGGGCAGATAGTTTTAGAAGTGATTTTGATTCCACGTCCTTGTTTTTTCTTGTAATCCTCTCTACGATAGATTCTAACTTGCACTGTTCCCAATCATCCGCAAAGCCAGGAAAACGAAATTCTGGGATACATTCATCATCTTTAGGAAACATTTTTTGCAGGAAACATCTTTTACTTTCCTTTAAATTTTCAAGTTCAGACTGATGAAGAGCAATAGTTTTATCAATTTGAAGGAAAAACCCTCCTATTTTCTCTTGTTCTGCAATCGAAGGTTTCAGAATAATAACACTACCGAGAATTGAGCGACTTATATTAAACCTTGTACCTCTAACAACTTTCCTTTCAATTTGTTTTCTATTTTTATTATTTAAAGCAAGTTCAACAAAGTATGTATTAAATTCTTTTTTCTTTTTTCCTCTAATAAAAAATCTGCTGTTCAATGTATTATTCTGCGCCAAACCAGCTTTAGACCAACCAACTTCATTTAGAGATTCTGATGATTGAACAAAAATAAGTTCACCATTTTCCGCTTTATTGTAAAATTCAGGGTGACTGTCAACTTCCAATGAATTTACAGCTTTATCATAAGTAATAGATTGATCCACAAGGATATCCATAGCGCTATTTTTTTTTTTCTCCGCACCACATTCTTCCTTCGGAGCATTAATTTCATTTGAAAAATCCATCAACTCAGATAGATGCTGTTGCTCCCAATAATCAAAAAAATCTTCAAAACGTATTTGAGGTATTTTATTGCTCATTGTGTTCACCGCCTGGATAAATTCCAAAATCTAGAAGGGAAATAAATTGCTCTAATTCTTTTTGTGCTTCTTTTGTTGTTCCAGTCAATTCTTGAATCATTTCTCCTAAATTTCGGTTTGATTCAGCAATTTGCTTTTGAGTTTTTTGCATATTATGAGCGACTTCAACCAGAGAAATAGGTTCTTCCTCTTCAAAAGTATCCACATAAAGTGGGATATTCAAGTTAAATTCATTTTCTACGATTTCATCAAACTCGGCGACGTATGCATATTTTCTAATTTCTTCACGACGGTTATATGCATCCAGAATTCTATCAATATGTTTATCATCTAATTCATTTTGATTCTTACCTTTTTTATAATCATTAGATGCATCTATAAACAATACATCTTTGCTATCACGGTTTTTCTTCAAGATAAGCAAAGTTGTTGCAATACTTGTGCCAAAGAAAATATTTGCTGGTAAACCAATCACTGTATCAATAGCTCCATTCTCAAGCAAAATATTACGTATTTTCCCTTCAGATGCTCCTCTAAACAATACACCATGAGGCAATACAATCGCCATCACGCCAGAATCTTTTAAGTGATAGTAGCCATGTAATAAGAAAGCAAAGTCTGCTTTAGATTTCGGTGCCAACACTCCATACATTGAAAAACGTGGATCATCCAAAAATTCTTCATTGGCTGACCATTTTGCACTATATGGTGGATTCATCAAAACACCATCAAATTTTGTTGGTTCCTCCGTTGGCCAGTCAGTATCTAAAGTATCAGCATTATGCAAGTGCTGGTTGGCTACACCTACACCATGAAGAATCATATTCATTCGTGCAAGGTTATAGTTTGAAGTGTTTAATTCTTGTCCAAAATAACTAAGTGTTCCAAGTTCATTGGAGAACTTTTTTACATTTAATAGTAATGAACCGGACCCCATTGTAGGATCATACACACTAAAACCTTTTTGATTTTCTTTCCCTTGAAGAATAATTTGAGCCATTAATTTAGAAACTGATTGAGGTGTATAAAATTCGCCTGCTTTTTTTCCTGATACAGAAGCAAATTGGCCAATCAGGTATTCGTACGCATATCCTAACATGTCCCCTTCATGAACAATATCCAATGAGGCTAATTCTTTCATAACAGTAGAAATTGTATGATTTTGTTTCTGAGCTGTTGCACCTAAACTTTTTGCATAATGATCTACGTCTTCAAACAAATTTTCATACAACTCACTACTTTGTTCAATATTACGAAATCCTTGAGCTAAATCTTCTAATTGGAATTTCCCCTTTTCAATCGCTTGAACTAGAGCTGTAAAAGTCAATTCTGGTTCTAAAGCAAAAGAAAAATTATATTTTAACTCTTCTATTAAACTTTCCTTTATTTCAGGATCATTGAATGCATCAATATAAACTTTTTGAGCTTCATTTATATCAGCAACTTCTTCTTCAAGCAATTCAGCTGCATAATAAAGCATCTTATCCGATAAGTATTTATAAAGAATTAAGCCAAGTAAGTAGTTTTTGTATTCGCTTGCATCCATTTTTGAACGCAAAATATCTCCACTATTCCACAATTCTTGGTAAAGTCTCTTTGAACTTTGATCAGCCATATTCGTTAACTCCTTTAAAGAATTATTACTTGATAACCATTTCATCTATTCCATTATAATCCAACCAACCTGATTTCTAAATATACATTTACACAATTGATATTTAAGAAACTTCTAATTCTACCAAATAAAAATGACTATACTAATTCTAATAATATAAAGAAGTTATAGTCACATTTTTTCACGTCACAGAATTGGCATAAAGAAATACAAAGTATCCTATCATCCTTTGATACACCTATCTTCCCGCTCGACATTCTCGAAACATAAAATACCTGTTTCTTAGCTTGACAGGATGGAGGTCATCATTTTAATTTACATCCACTTTACTTACTAATTACAAGAAAAGCATACACCTCATATACTCTTCTTTCCATAGCTAACACTACACTTTATCTAACTAATATTTATCTAATCTATTTCATAATTACATCTATGATTTAATAGCATCAACTATTAAACAGCTATCCTTTTTAAAAATTTCTCCACTTCACCTAAAACTCCCATCGTTCCTGGAATATCAATTCTCCCTTTTCCATCTCCTACTCTATAATCCCTCACCACAGCAACCGTCATATACCGCCCATTACCAAATCTAGGTTTCTCCACATTGAAAGAATAATTATGATTTCGTTCGATTAGTGCTTTACTCCACTTATCTCTAAGTTCTTTTCTTCTATCCTCATCAGCAACATGTATTTTAAAACATAATCGGCCTTCTTCTAACTGCAAATACTGCCTACAATCATTATCCTCTTGTTCACTCCACCACAAAGCATAGAATCCGCCATTCGGATTAGCAACATACCCGTACTGGCCTTTGATCCCACGTTGCTTTAGTTCCTCATAAAATCCTTCCCAAGCTTCACCTTTCCACTCACTTAGCGGAAGCGTCTCATATGAACTATATTTTTGATCTATTTCTCTTAGATAAAAATAGTAATCTAAAAATATTTGATCTTGAACGCCTCTATCTATATTTTCTTGTAAAAATTCAAGCATTTGTTTTCTTGTAAACAACATATACTTTGCATCAATCACTGCTGAATAATCACTTTGATTACCTATTTTATAGTAGATGGGTAATAGGTCGCTCTCTTTGTATTTTTCTAATTTAACCACATCTTCATAATAACGCTTCAATTGATTAGAATGTTCTTTTGTATACGTTTTATCTTCAATTAAAATAGCCTGATTACCGTTAATTTCAATAAGTATATCTAAACCTTTAAATTGTTTCGTAATCTTAATTTCTTTAATAGCGGCTGGAAAGTTCTTTTTGTGTAAGTCATATATTCTTCTAATAAAATCTATACCAGCTCCATGTAAGTATTCATCAATTTCTTTATAGATTGGGTTCGCCCACTCTGCTAACCAACAAATAAAAGCATCTTGCGACAACTCACTTGTTCCATGTAAAAATAAATTCGGTCTCTTATCCATTATTTAATCCCCTTTGTATCTAAACTCTATTCCCTAACATTTAACACTTCTAAAACCTCCCTAAACAACACCGAACCTCTCCCAACAACCAAATCCAAAGGCACCTCTTTAACTAGTCCATCTCTCCCCACCATAACAACCTCATTCTCATAATCAACCCAAATCTGAACATCCTGCACATAATAACTCTTAATAGAAGAAGCCTCATCTAAATTACGGTGATCCAACTCAACCTTAACCTGCTTCGTGAAACGACGCAGCGTTTTCCAAAGAGTTCGTTCTTCTTTTGATTTCATAAATAGTTCTGGGAGCTCTTGTACTTCTTTTAATAACGACATAGTTGTTATTGTGTATGTTTGAATGCCATATCCTACTGGGCGGATGAGGTGGTCTAGTTTTTTCCATGGCTCTAGTTCGAAATGTACATACTCATCGTTTTGTTGCATTTGAATGTGTTTAATTTTTGCTACGTATTGAATTCCGCCTTTTTCTCCGTGCCATTTTTTCGGTGCATATAATGCTATATACTTCGCTTCTTGCCATCCTGGTTTTAACTGTGTGACTAACATCTGATATAACCCATTTTTTTTATATGTTTCGTATTCAATTTCAGTTTTCACGCTGCCCACTAATACTTTTTCTTCTAGTGATGAATGCCATTCTTCTTTTGTTCCTCTGGGGAGAATACCTTCTTTTATAATTTCTTCTGGGCTTTTTTCAATGAGATGGTCTAGAAATTGTTCGACTAGTCTTGTCGCGTTTGGTAAGAATGGAAAGCCACCGATATTTACTTTTTCGATACTTTTATAAAATGGATGGTTCTCGTACGCTTCCTCTTGGTTCCACGGGAATAGTACGTACGCTCCGTAAGCTGTTCGTTCAAATGGTCCTTCTTGTTCTACTACTAATGCATCTCTGTAGCGGTGCATTGTATTAATATCTTCTTCCATTGGGCCAGGGGCGCCATACTTCCTTTTATAATGAGAGCTTTCGGCGAAATCAATTCGGTATTTCGCATCAAAAATGTATTGGTATTGATAGTTCTTTCCCTTTTTCTCAATAGCAAGCATCGTATCTGGTTTTTGTGTAACTGTTGGCAGTCTACCGTTTTTTTTCTGGAAATACAGTTCTATTATTTCATCAGTGACTGGATGCTTGAACGTTCTTTTTGCGGTTTTACTTTCATCTAACGTTACGTACAAACCGTCTTGTTTAACTTGAATAACATCTTGATCGAGCGGTATATATTTCTTTGATAGAATTTGTCCGAGTTTTAAATAGGTCCAGTATTCATATAATCTAGCAACATCTTTTACCGACATTTTAAAAATTTGTCCTCGTAATGTTAAACCTCGCGATAGCATTAAGAAGATTTGATACGCATCTCTATAGCCTGCTGCCATCTGGATAACGAGTGAAAAGACCGAGCGATCCAATTTTCCGATTTCTCTCCAAAATGGATCGTTCAATTCATTTTTCATTCGATACTTCATATCTTTCACACGTTCTAACAAATCTTCATCAGTTACACCACGTGTATATCTAGACTTCGGCTCTAATGCCTTAAGTAAATCATCTATTTTATGTACGACTCTTTGAATCATCCATTTAACAAATCTATTTTCTAACGTATCATAAGACACTTCCTTATAAGCTGTAATACCTTTAGTTGGTATATTATTTTCTCCTTGCAGCAAGTGTGGTCGCTTTCGCAAATAGTTCATTCCGACAGAATCCAATTTACGAATTTTTTCTCCTCGTACAAGTTGATGCCTAGTCATAAGCGTATGATGCGGTTGTCTTTTAATATGAGAGACCGACTTCATAAACCGCTCAAAGGAATCATTTAAAATACGATAGAACTCACTCTTCGATGGATTTGTAGCGTAAATTGCAGATGCTCCTAAGTAAGTTCTCTTTAATAAATGAAACGCTAAATTATAAATTTCATCATTTACCTCATCTAGTAAAGCTTTGTAATCATCCTTATAATCAAGTTTTACTGGGAAAACTTCAAATGTAACGGTTAATAAAGTTTCTTTATCATCTTTAATTTCAAACATTGTATTTCCTACTTCATTCGGAAAAGAAAGATTCCCCATTAACACATGAAGTGAACCCATTTGAATGGAACTAACTTGTTTTCGAAATCCTGGATGTTCATGATAAAAGGAGAGCTGCTTGTTATTTTTCGGAACAACAACAAGCTGATAACTTCTATTTTCAAAAAAGATCGGCGGATGTTCGTTCCATTTATCTAATCTCCGCAGTCTCGCATCAAATACAGAAACAGATTCCGTCTTCCCATCTACATGAAAATACATCATTTCATCCGCGCTCATAGCATGATATTCTTTTAAACTCTCGTATTTTTCATGATAAGGATTTCCCTTAATCGTCAATGATAGCTCCTCTGTTTCAATCTTAACTAGCTCTATCTCATTATTAGATCCAGAAAGAGGTGAAACCATCATACTCGAACCTCCTTAACATATGAGACAGCTTGTTAGCTGAACGAGGATATTTAGCATAGGAAGCGTCATTATTACCACTATCATATTCTTCATTTGTACATAATACATACAACTGCTTTAATACCTCTTCTGTTCTTCCATCGCTTCCTGCAAGTCGCGGTAAAATCTTTTGATATATTTGATAATCAAGCGCTTCATCAAACGATAATAGCTTTCCTTGTTCGTTATATGCCATATAGAAACAAATTTCATCTCGTATACGATATCCAACTTGAGCTCCAACTGATTCAAGTATTTTATTTATTTCTATTAAAATAGTTGAGATATTTCTCACAAGATCTTCGTTTTCTTTAAAACATTCTTTCAAATGAAGATACTCGGTTTCTAAAGAGCGATTTGAAGCAATTTCAGCTTCCTTCTCTTCTACATCCATTAAGAAATTAAAATAATCTAAGTTAACGGTATTAAACTCAATTGTATTCGCACGATCTAATACTTTCTTACTTAACGGATGTGTCGTTTCATCCATATTTACCGTTCCGATAATATATACATTTGATGGAATTGTAATATGCTTATTCGTAATTGAATCTGGAAGTACTGGTGACGTAACAATTTTCCCATCTTTCCACTTACGACTTTCAATTACACTTAAAAAGTCACTAAAGTAGTATTCCACTCGAGCTAAGTTCATCTCGTCCAACACTACAAAATACGGCCTATTTGGATTTGCATCTGCATTTTCAAGAACTTTAATTAACGGTCTTTCTTGAAACTCCCCTTGAAGGTTCACATAACCAAGTAAATCAGAGCTATCACTCCAATCAGGTCGAACCGGAATAAGCGTAAATTGTCCATTCTCGTCCGTAGCCCCTAAACTCTCTGCAAACCACTGCACAATTTTCGTTTTTCCTGTACCTGAAATACCTGATAAAATTACAAATGGCTTTGTTTTTAATGAAAGGAAGAAATTAACAAGATCCTTTTTCTCATAAAAGAAACCTTTACTTTGAATATAAGAAGACACATGATCGATAATTGATTGTTGATCTAAATACACTTCTTTCCTCTCATAAATCATTTCGTATTTCGTTCCTTCCTCTTTGTAAGCAATAAATCCCTCATAATAACGAAGCATTTCTTCTAGATCTTCTACTAACTCTTTTTCACTTGGCATTTTATTAGCATCGTACGCAATATATGCTACAGTTGAATTCGCGTAATCTTTCGCTGAAGAGCTCGTACCTAGAAATATATTATCGTCTCGTTTTACTTTTGAAGACATATTTATATGCTGTCGAATTTCTTGTTTTATTATTTCTATTTCCTCTTTAGGGGTATCAGTCACTCCTTGTGCTATCGTTAGATACAAACGTTGCATATTTTCACTAAATAAATAAACAATGTAGTAACCTCTTTGAGTTGACTTTGTAATCTTTTGATTCATAATAGCAAACCATGGTACATTCGCCCATTTCGTTTGACCAACTGAACCTTTTACAACATATTTATTCATGTCTATAAAAGATAAATTAGCAAAAAACTTTTTCATGTCATTTCTAACAAATGACCCTAAATTGTGCTTTGTAAACTCTCCCTTTTTCGCCTCTAAATACTCATCCATTACTCTTAAAAAACCTTCACGCAAATTACTACTCATATTACCGCCCTTTTCTCCATTATCTCTTGTATATCTTTTAACATTTCATCATCATTAAAGGCATACCATCCTCACCCTCACAAACAATTACAATTACTACCATTTTATCAAACTATATATACGCATAAAAGAAAAATCATACGTCATTCTGAAGTGAACCCCGAAAACGGGACACCAATCAAAACACCTAAACCACTTGTTCCCTAAATTCTTTAGGGGATAGGTGGTTTAATTTTTCTTGAATTCGCACACAATTGTAGTAATGAATGTATTCTAGCACAATCTTTCGCACAGTTGTGTTGGATACTTTTGTTATCTTTTGTGAATAGAAAGCTTCACTTTTTAAATGACCAAAGAAGCTTTCCATGACGGCATTATCATGGCAATTTCCTCTCCGGGACATGCTGGTGATCATGCCGTTTTCTTTGGCATACGCTTGAAATTCTTTTGCTGTATAAATACTTCCTTGATCCGAGTGAAGAAGGACATCTTTTACTTTTCGCCCTCTCATTGCTTGTTTCAATGTTTTCATCGCTAATGTCAGTGTTTGTGATTCGCTGATGACACAACTAATAATTTCACGATTAAAGGCATCCATGATCGTTGATAAATACAAGGTACGCTCTCCAAATAAGAGATACGTCACATCCGTAAACCACTTTTCATTTGGTTTGGATGCATCGAATTGGCGCTCCAATCGATGAGGGGCTACCATTGGTTCCGCACCATTGATATATTTCTTTTTCTTTCGACGCACTTTTGAAAGAATATGATTTTGTCTCATGATTCGTAATACTTTTTTATGATTGACACACAGTCCCATTTTTCGAAGAGTAGCGGTCACTCTTCGATATCCATACCGGAATTTATGCCTAAGACAGACGTCCTTTACTTTTTCTTCTATATCATCTTTCAGATCTTCCGTTCGTTGTAACCAACGATAAAATGTAGAACGGGGTAATTCTAATACGTTACACAAGTCTTTTACCGTTATTTTTGTTTGTACATTTCTCCATAAAGTAACTACAGTTTCTGGTTTCAGCCCCTTTCGATTTCCAGATACTTTCCCCATACAAGTAATTTTGTTTTTAGATGTTTATTTTCTAAACGTAGCTGTTCTAATTCACTGAGCTCTTTTGGTCCTTTTCCATAAGAATATTGTTTTCCTACAGGTTGTTGAAAACGGTACGTTTGATCGGTACGATACCACTTCATCCACGTCTTAATTTGGGAAACATTTTTAATTCCAAGCTTCTCCATAATTGTCCAATTGGAATATCCATCCTTTTTCATTTCAATCACTTTCCACTTTACTTCTTCTGGGTAATGAACTCTTGTCTTCAAACGAAAAACACCTCCAATGAATTTGCATACTTAGTATGCGAATTCAGGAGGTGTTTTTTTCATGTACCACTATT